>JBAPOI010000091.1:0-1641 GCA_049279555.1 Candidatus Sulfotelmatobacter sp. | reverse complement strand
TCGCTTAAATCCCCCGCAAAGACAGTGACATTGGGCACGCCTTGGCACAAATCGCGGATGACGTGCATCGTGCCCATCGGACCGGCTGCGCCGATGATGTTGATCTTGTCATTCGGCCGGATTTCAGCCGTGGCAGGAACCGCCGCGAGCGCGTCGGCCACATTGCCGCCCGTCGTGCCAATGATGCGGATGCCGCCATAATGAACGCGACCAACGGCGGTGACGACCGGCCGGCCAAATGTCTTCCCGCCCTGAACGATGACGAACAATCCCTTCGTGCCGACGTTGGCAAAAAGTTTTTCCGCAACCGCGGCGTCGCTGCCGAAATAAATCACGTCGTCAAAAAATCCGGTCGGCAATGCCGTGGGCTTTGCGTAGGTGACTTTGCCGGCGCCGTCCACCTTTGGTTCGCCATCGGCGACGACGAGCGTCTTCCCGTCGCGCTTGAAAGTCTGGCGCTGCTTCTCGACATAAGCGTCCTCGACGCACGCCCACGGCTCGCACAACGCGATGGCCGACGCGGACAAATCCTCCGGCGCGGGAATGAACATGGATTCGCCGTCCGGGGCGGTGATGACGCGCTCGTCCACCATCACGTATTCCTGAAGCGCGCCCTCGAAATTGTAGCCGAACGCGGAATTGGAATTCTTCGTCGGCAGCCAGCGGTAATCGGTCTGGACGAGATAACGCTCGCCGGCCTTGAACCGCTTCACCTCCGGCCCGACCTTGACGATGCGCACCACGGTTTCGTGGCCGGGCACGACCGGTTTGTCGCCGGGGACATAATGCGGCATTTGCGCCAGCGCCTCCTGCACGATGCCGCCGGTGATTTCGGATTTGCGGGCGTGGCCGGAAAATTGTTTCAGCAGCTTCAAATCGGAGAAGCACAGGCCGCAGACTTCGACCTGACAGAGGATCTGGTGCGGCCCCGGCTGGAAGACAGGCTTCGATTCATTGACGCGGAGCTGGTCGGGAGCGACCAGTTGCACCGCGCGCTGGTTTTCAGGAATACTTGTTGTCGGCATAAAATTACTTCACTTGATTCTGGCAAAGATGGCGTCCGGTGTCACGTCCGATGGCAAACCGTGCAAACGGTCTTCTGTTGCGGGTTGCAATTCGCGTCCCAGCTTCTCGAAGAAATCATTTTTGGCGACGATGTTCGCAAATGACTTTTTCGCCCAATCGCTCAAATAGCCCAAGCCGCTCTCGCGCTGCAAAACGGAATGGGCATAAACGATATGCGCGCCCTTCATGAACACCGGCACCAGCGGCTTGAGTTCCGCCGTGCTGAAATCGTCCGCGAACTTGTTGCCAGGCGCGTTCATTTCGGTGCCGACGATGACGGGGAAATGATGCTTCTCCGCCAGCGCCACGACATCGAATAGGTTTTGCAGCGTCTGGCTCTTCACGCCCGGCGTGTAATTCCGGTCAGGGATGATATTGATGGCCGCCGCGCCGCAAGCCGTGGCAACCTGAATGAGTTCCTCGATGGCCTTTTCGCCTTCGCTTGTGCCGTCGAGCCAGGTCAGCGTCGGGATCGCGCCGCATTCCAGCACGAAGCGGTTCATGTCCGCCATCAGCGGGAACGAATCCTTGCCCGGCTGCACATAGCCCGCGCCGCCCTTTTTCATCGTCTTCGAC
>JBAPOI010000090.1:0-4463 GCA_049279555.1 Candidatus Sulfotelmatobacter sp. | reverse complement strand
GGGCGGGGGGGAGGGGTTGGCCTTCGATGGTTTCTTCGAGGGCCAGGTCGGTGATGGCGACTACGAGAACGGGGCCGGCGTGGTGGTGTTTGGGAGCTATGCCGCCGGGCTGGAGTTCGAATTCGGTGGCGCGGATGGCGTCTTTGACGAAGAGGATTTGTTTGGTGCCGTGGTTGAGAATGGCGAGGCCGCGGTCTTCATCCCATTTAGCGGTGGATTGGCGGAGGGATTCGTCTTCGAGAATTTCGACGGTGACGTTGCGGAAGGGTTGGGGGCTGAGGTCGCGCACGGCGTGGGCGAAGGTGGCGGAGGCGAAGCGGGTGTCGCCGTCGGTGAATTTGACGGTGGCGGGAGGCTTGTCTTTGACCGCGTTGGAGATTTCGGTGTTGCCGAGATTGACGGAGAAATAGTCGTGGCGATGCCAGTGCATTTGAGTTTCGGTGTTGGGGTCGACTTCGACGTTGAAGACGCGCACGGATTTGTTTTCGAGAGTGAGGTGATGGTGAGGCTCGGCGGTGATTTCGACTTCGGGGGATTGGGCGGAGAGTAGGGTAGCGGTTAGGAGAAACAGTGCGAGGCGTTTCATGCGGGGGATTGTAGCATTCGCGACGGGCTAAAGGCTGATCTGGAATACGCAATTGCAAACGCAGGACCGAAGGGCTGCTTCGAATCCACAGCGAGCGCGGCTGTCTCCACGCTGCCAGCGAACAGCAGGTTCCTCGCGATGAGGCCGCTCGGAATGACAAACCTTTCAGGAAGATTTATCTAGGCTTTACATGCAGTGGCGATGGGGCGTACAGAGGTCCTTCGACCCGCAAAGAGCGCGGGTCTCTGGAGGACAAGGCAGTTGGATATGGGGCGGGATCGAGCTTCGCTCGATGGACAGCCGAGGGCGGCTGTCCCTACATTTTATTTCGGGTCGGGGAGGAGGCCGAAGACGCCTACGCCTTTGGTCGTGCCGACGTAGACTTTGCCGTTGATGATGACGGGAGTGATGAACTTGTTGCCGGCGCCGAAGCGGTCGCGCTCGTTGGCGGCCTGGTCGCTGTTGTAGACCATCTGCAGGGTGGTGGCGTTGTAAGCGTAGAGGATGGCGTGGCTGGTGTTCTCGACTGCCCAGAGAATTGCATTCTGCGATTGATTGGAAGAGATGCTGGGGGTGGCTCCGGGATAGCGGAAGGTGTTGGTGGTCTGGGCTGCGGGAGCGGACAGCAGCTTGGCATTCTTGAATTGGAAAGAGAGGATGGGTTCGTTGACGGGTCCATAAAAGAGGCGGCCGTTGAAGTAGGCAGGCATGGACCAGATGCCGTTGGGCAGGACTCCGTCGAGTTCCTGGTAGATGGCGTTGCTGGTGGAGTTGTATTTTCCGAGGTTGTTGCGATTGACGAGATAAAGATTGGTGTCTTTGCCGGCGGCGGCGGCGAGTTGCCAGGTTGCGCCGGAGGAATCTTTCATATCGGAGAGAAGGATTGCGCCGCCGGAACCGAGGTCGACGTCATCTTCGCTGTCTGTGGGACCGTTGTCAGTTTCGAAGTAGTCGGTGACAGCGAGACCTTTTGTGGTCGAAAGCTTGAGGAAGGCGTTGCCGTAGTCGCCGCTGGCGGGAAATCCGCTGGAGTTTAGAGTGGTGTCGAAGATGCCGTTGGCGTCAAGCAAAAAGATGGTGCCGGTATTGTCGGCGGCAGGGCCGGCGCCGGAATTCCAGATGGAGCCCTGATAGCCGTTGGGCGTAACGTCGAGGACGGTCTGGAGGGCGAGCGTGTTTTTGTTGTAGCCCATGATCCAGCCGGTGTAGGGGCGGATGTCGCAGTGCGAAGTCCAGGTCAGGTAAACGACGTTGCCTACGAGAAGCAGGCTGGCGCGCTCGGCGTATTGGCCGGGGTCGAAGACCACATTGCCGCCGGAGCGGCCGTCGCCTTTGCCTGGATATTTCGCGGCGATGTCGACTGGGCCGCCGTAGAGTTCGTGGCCGGTGGGGGCGTCGAGGGCGTGGAGGCGCTGATGATAGTTGCCGGAAGAATCTTTGGTCATGGCAACGACGTAGATAACTCCGTTGGAACCGGGCGGGCGGCTGATGACGGGAGTGGCGGTGATACCGATTTCAGGAGTGATCTGCAGACAACCGCGATCATCAGAGGAAGTCTCGCCAGCCTTGACCGTGGTGATATGCCAGATCGTTGCGCCGGTATCGGCGTCGAAGGCGTAGACGGAGTCATGTTCGGTGGCGACGATCAGAAGGTTATGGGTGGTGCCGCCCTGAATAGGAACGGAAGAAAGATAGAGCGGTTGTGCGTCGACCAGACCGTCGGCCGAAACTGTAAATAATTTTCCAAACGAGGTGGAGTTCACGTTGCTGAGAGTGAGCGTGGTCTCGGAGGCGTTGAGTCCGGTGCGGGCGTTGTTGTAGTGGTAGGTGAGAACGTCCTCGGAAAACGCGAGCGATGCAGCGAACAGAAGAATGCCGGCGAGAGCGATGGTGGTCACGACTAGCCGTGGGGGAGAAAATTTAACCGGCGTCACGAGATCTCCGGCCCGAACTTAAACAGGGCTGTGCTTGCACTTAATTTTTGATTTCAGAACAGCCTAACGTTCGGGGTGGTAGGAAGAGGTGAGTGCGGCCAGCCTCTTCGTGTTCCAGTAAAACTGTGCGCGGATTATGGCAGAGTTCGCGGCACCGGACAAGCAGAGTCTGCTAGAGACAGAAATAAGTTTTGAGGGGGAAGAGACTATTTTCGTCGATCAAGAGAAGATCGGGCTGCATGATCCAAAATCGTCGAGCTTCGCTCGACTCTTCGGCTTCGCTCAGGGCAAGCTAGCCGAGGGCGGCTGTCCCTACTTTCTTTTTCCTTACTATTATTCGCGGGTGACGCGAATCCATTCTTCCATTTGATCGAGGTACTGGGCTAAGGCGCGGCGGCCGGCGGCAGTGAGGCGGTAGTCGGTGCGCGGGACGCGGCCTTCGAAATACTTTAGGCAGGAGATGTAATCGGCCTCCTCGAGTTTGCGGGCGTGAACGCTGAGGTTGCCGTCAGTGGTTTTGAGGATGCGTTTGAGATCGTTGAAGCTGAGGCTTTCGTTGGTGGCGAGTGCGCTCACGATTCCGAGGCGCATGCGTTCGTGAATCAGACGATCGAGTTCAGGGAGCGCCATCGCCCGGGCCGGAGTGCGCGGGCGGGTCGGCGCTGCGGCTTTGGTCTGCTTGCGGCGCTGGGGCAAGGCTCTAGCCACCGTGCCTCCGGGCGATGAGGAGTCCAAAGATAATGTGAAGGCCGCCAAAGCCGACGGCCAGCAACCAGTTCGACCAGGCGGCAGGTGCGAGCACGGCCACTACGCCGGTCGCCATGAAACAGACCCCCATGACGGGGACGATGGAGACGGAGTACGCGCCTCCGGTGATGATGCCTGCACCGTAGAGAAGAAGCCACGTGGAAGCGAGGGCAGAGCTGAAGCCGTGGCGCTGGAGCAAGAAAGTAAGAAATGCGCCGGCGACGAGGGGTGGAAACAGACCAAGAGCGACCTTGCTTCCCGGCCCGGAAAAAAGTGGGAGACCGCGGCGGTTGGCCTTCCAGCGCATGGACAACATGGCGATGACGGCAGCGACAGGGGCTTCAGCGAGCCAGACTTTAAGCCAAGCGGTGGAGTTTGGTTGCCGCGAAGCGAGCCATGCGGCGGCGAGCGCGGTGAGGCCGAGCAGAACTTGTCCCCAGCCAGGGACGGCGGTGAAGGAAGCGGACCGCTCCATGGTGTCACGGATGAAGCGGAGGTCATCGGCTGGACTGGGGCTCGGATCGCGGGGAGTAGGTATCGGCCGGACGCGGGCGAGCCTGTGGATGCGCCGAACACGATGTTGGGGAGAACGGGCCATTGAGGAATACGGTAGCTTCTGCGGATTTCTTTGTCAAGTACTTTGTGACGTAAAGCCGCATGCTAATTCCCAGATCAAGCTAGGAGACTGCGGAAAAATCCCGTAGCCCGCAAAGGCCTACCTCAGGCGCTGAAGCGCGGACTCATTTTGAATGACTTTAATGGCACGAGTGGAACTCGTGCCCTTCCCGGACCTCACTGGTACGGACTTTCTCCGCGACCTCTGGAACTCTAACCCTTCCCAAGCCTGACTAATACCTCCTAGAGATTCGAGCGCGCGAGCCGAAGAAACTCTTAATCTGACCAGTGACCTGGCATCGAGACGCGGTAAGATTCTGGAGATGGAACTGGGGAAATTATTCGTGATATTGGGGCTTTCGCTAGCCGTGGCGGGAGCGGCGCTGATGCTGCTGGGAAGAATGAATTTTCCTCTGGGCAGACTGCCGGGTGACTTTACGTATCGCGGGAAAAATACGACGGTGTATTTTCCTCTGGCTACGTCACTGGTGATGAGTGTTGTGCTTTCCATTTTGTGGTATGTGGTGAGCCGGTGGCGGAGATGAGTTGTGATGCCCGTTAGCATGAGTTGGGAATCCCAC
>JBAPOI010000089.1:0-3132 GCA_049279555.1 Candidatus Sulfotelmatobacter sp. | reverse complement strand
GCGACCGATGGGCCGGGTGGGATTCGCACCCACTGGAGATCGCCGACTTTCACGGCGTACTGAGTTTCCGGAACGCCCAGGCTGTGCCAACAAAGGGATAGGTTTGGCGACAAACGGTAAGCCATGTCTAAACGGTGGCTAATTGGTCTGTCTCTCGTCTAAGCAGGCGCGACGGATTGATGACACCTTTTAAAGGGACGCTTAGCAATCGGCGGCTCACTGTGCCAGCGACTGCTACGACTGCCAGCGATGACTCAAACTCGCATTGTTGCGCAAGCAACCGTCCGGTAAACTTCCCGGCCCTTTTATGGAGGCTTGTCCGTATGATCCTGACGGTGCATTGCAGAGGCTTATTGCTTCACGCACTCGAATTACACGATCTGGGCTTCATCTGTGTCCCACTAGGCCGCTCAGGAAGACACCTCGACATCCGGCAGATGGGCTACGAGCCGGTGCATCTGAAAAATCGGACGAAGAAGCTCAAGGAGCTCGCCTTTTCGTCAATTGCTTTTCACTTGTGCCAACAACCTCCCGACGCCGCGGCGATCGAACAATGGTTTGCCAACGGCGCTTCTAATCTTGGCATCTTGGGCGGCTATCGCGATCTGCTGGTCCTCGATTTTGATCGACCGGCTTGTTTTCAGCGGTGGCAGCAGCGATTCGGCGACTTGATCCGTAAGACGCCTGTTGCTAGAGCACTCCGGGGCCACCATGTTTACCTCCGATGTAGCCAGCCGATGCCATCCTCGAGCTTGCACTATGGCTTCCGCCGCGCTGGCCATGTGAAGGCATTAGGCGGCTATATCACGGCGCCACCTTCCACCGGCCGCGACGGAACTATGTACCGCTGGCTAGACGGCCAATCGCCCCACGACCTGAAGCCCCAGCCAATCGACAGCCTGGAAAGCCTATCCCTTGGTCCGGTATCCCCGTTCAAGAGTCATTATGACCGCCTATTGAAACGAGGCTCATTCAGCGACGATTGTGCGTCACAAGCTGCCTTGCCGGCGATGCAGCATTGAATTGGCCCGCGGAACCATGACACCAGATACATTTTGCCTGATTGCTCCCGGCCGTGCGCCGATGCAAGCCTGCGGCCTCGGCGATATCTCCGTAGTCATTCCCGCGCGGAATGCGGAAACCACTATCGGCAGAACGCTGCGGAGCCTAGTCCCCGACCGCGACCTGCTTCGCGAAATTTTGCTGATCGATGATGGTTCCCACGACGCCACAGTACAAGTCGCGCGGACCACCGCCGATCGTTGCCATTTGCCGCTCGAAATCCTGCGAATCGATGCCGGCAGCGCCGGAGCGGCGCGCAATGCCGGGATCGATCGATCGGCGGGTGACTTTCTTTTCTTCCTCGACGCCGACGATGAACTGCTCGCTGGCAGCCTTGGCCTGCTGCACCAACAATTGCAAAACTCAGTCTCCGACGGTGTTGCCATCGGAGCCAGCATTCGGCGAACCGAAGGACGCCCTGACCTTCTTAAAAAGCCTGACGGTTACGGGAAAATCCGTCGGGACAACGCGCATGGCTACCTGACCAACCGCATGTGGCCGATCGCGGTCGGCAGCGCGCTGGTGCGAACCTCGGCGGTCTCCGATCTGCGCTTTCCGATATCGCCGAATCTCGATGAGGACACCTGCTATTGGGCAGCTGTTCTAGCACGCGTAAATGCGATCACGATATCCGATCCAGTTCTACTGTACCTGCTCGACGAACTGCGGATGTCAGAACGCTTCACGCGATCTCCGCGGCGCACGCTCCTGACTATCTCTCGCGAGCTCGACAATCTCCAGCGCCACGGTATCGATCGCCAAGTCTTGCAGTGGCGCAAAGCCTGGGTCGCCCTGCGAATCACGCGCCAGTTGCTCATGCGCCGCCAATTTGCCGATGCCCATCGGATTCTGCGTGTCGTGCGGTCTCATCCTGCTTTCAGATGGTCTTGGAGAGCCTTCCGATATTCGGTCCGCATCCGGTTCGGAACGCTGCGCCAGAAATGGCGCCGTGTGCGCTCGATGGGCAACTCCACAAGTAAACCGCCCGCCGAAGGTACCAGGAGAACTTTAGTGCTCACGGCCGACCCCGCGGTTCCACCTGTGTCCGGTGCTGAACTGCGGAACTGGCAGAACGCTTTCTTGGCCTCGAAGATTGGCCCGGTCACGATCGCTTCAGTCCGTCCCATTCACGAGTCGCCGGGAGTATATCAGGGCAACTTGGAAATCGCGGCGTTGAGCGACTCGGGGCAGTCTCGTGGCAGGTCGCTGGCTAAGCGCCGCACAAGTATCGATATTCGCATCCCACGTGCCGCCGCGAGGCGACTTGTCGCCCTCGTGAGGCAATTCCAGCCAGACACAGTGATTGTCGAGGGCTTGCCCCTGTTTCCGCTGCTGAAGTTTTTGCGGCCTCTCACCCGACAGTTAATTCTCGACATGCACAATGTCGAATCGCACCTCAGCGCGCAGAAGCAGCCCGTCGCCAAGCCCACGGTGATGTCCAAATTCGTCCCGGAAGATGCAACGCGGCTGTCGCGATTGGAACGCAAGGCTATCAAGATCGTCGATCGCGTCTGGGTTTGCTCTCACCGAGAGGAAGACCGAATTCGCCGGCTGTTTCGCGTTGGCATTCCCGTCGACGTGGTGCCTAACGGAATCCCCCGATTCTGCGCACCGAGCGGATTGCCGCCTTATCCCCACATGAAAACCGGCTTGCCCGTTATTCTGTTCATAGGCCACTTGGGCTATCCGCCTAATACCGACGCAGCACAACGGCTGGCGCGCGAGATTCTGCCGCGCGTGAGGCGACACCTTTGCGGTGCAAGCTTGATCCTCGCCGGTCGATTCCCGGCGTCATCCGTGCGGGTGCTTGCCAACTTGCCAGGAGTAATTCTGGAAGCTAACCCGCACGACATTCCCGCGCTATTTTATCGCGCTCACATCACTGCCATTCCACTTCGAAGGGGCGGTGGGACCCGCCTGAAGATTCTTGAAGCCATGGCCTGGGGATTGCCTGTCGTCGCCAGTCCTTGGGCCGTCGATGGCCTGGAACTAGCCGACCAACACGACTTCGTGATGGCCGAAACGGACGATGAGTTTGCAGATCGCATCGTTGCGATCGCTGGCGACCAG
>JBAPOI010000088.1:0-1702 GCA_049279555.1 Candidatus Sulfotelmatobacter sp. | reverse complement strand
GATATCGGCCTGTGCGGCCCGTGTTGCTTCGGGGAAGCTGATACCGTAATGGGAAATTGGTGACTCTTCAAATTCCTCGCCTTAAAGGGCGGGGATTGCAGATGTGATGATTTCGGCACGGTTGCCGAAGTCGCTCCGCGTAGGGGTGTTTGACGCACCCGCGCCAAGCAACGCCAGACCTTTGAGTCTGATGTTGCCCGCGCCGTTGAAATCCGCGTTGGCGGTATAGCCGCACGACTTGCAGGAGAAGACGCTTTGCGATTTCCGATTCGCCTTTTCCGTGTGCCCGCACTTCCCGCATCGGCGGGAGGTGTCGCGCGGGTCGATTCTGACCAGCGGAACGCCCGCCAGCTTTGCCTTGTATTCGAGGAACGATCCGAGTTGCGCGAAAGCCCAACTGTGCAGCTTTGTCCGCTGTCGCCGTCTGGCCCTGACCCTCGAACGGATGCCGTCGAGATTCTCGATAGCAATTGCTCGATTCGTGCGTTTGGCGTTCTGGACAATGCTCTTGCTGATAACGTGATTCGTGTTGCGGGCGAAGTTCGCCTCGCGTCTGGACAGCTTCTTCAACATCCGCTTGGCCGATTTCGTTCCCTTCCTTTGCAACTTGCGACGGAGGGAGCGGCTGCGGTGTCGCACTTTGTTCAGCGTGCTGCCCGAATAATTCTTCCCGTCCGAGTCATGGGCGATCTCGACGATCCCCATATCGACGCCCAAGGCGTCAATCGCCTCAATCTCTTTTTCTTCCGGCACTTCAACGGTGATGTTCAGGAACCATTTTTTGTGACGGAAGATCAGATCGGACTCGCCACGCGGATAGGCAAGCAGCGCAATTTCCCGCGCTCCGCAGACGAACGACATCTTCTCTCTGCCGCCAACCGTCCAGATGCTCACGGACTTTGGAAGCACGTTGACGGAAAGAATCCGCAAATCGTAGGCGATGCTGCCGTGCGGGCGGAACTTCCGTTGCACGCGCCGGTCGAGCTTGTAGGCGTCAGCAACTTTTGCGGTGAGAAGACAGACGACTTGCGAGGACAGCGGGAACTCATCGCGGACAGCGCGGTAGCCGAGACGGTGCAACGGGAAGCGGCGAAACTCCTGCGCCTTCCATGCAATCTCAGAGAGACGATCCGCCGCCGCGTTCGCCGCCTCCATCGTCTCGCGCAACGCAATGGCCTGCTCGCCAGTTGGCATCAGTCTGACTTGCACCGTCAGCTTCATGCCGATACATTACTCAAATATTTGAGAATGTGCAATGCAGTTGAGAAGAGAAAAGCACAGTGTTTCCCGGTTGATAGTTCACCTCGTTTTCGTGGTGAAGTATCGCCGCAAGGTTATCTCCAATGCTGTGTGGACGAGTCTGAGCGAAGGATTCGACCTTGCTGCCAGCAGGCTGGCGTTGGTGTTGCTGGAAACCAATCACGACATCGACCACGCTCATCTTATGGTCGAATACCCGCCGAAGCATTCAATTTCAGAGATTGCGAACGCACTCAAAGGCAACAGTTCCTTTTCGGTGCGGCGCGATTGCCGGCAAGAGCTTCGCGGAAACCTGTGGGGCGGATCGTTCTGGACTCCAAGTTATTTCGCGGCATCCAGCGGCGGCGCGCCGATAGAGATTCTCAGGCAATACGTCCAATCGCAAGGAAGTTAAATCCGGCCTGAAGGCCGGGGTTTCTACCCGAGGAATTCTGATGAAACA
>JBAPOI010000087.1:0-32050 GCA_049279555.1 Candidatus Sulfotelmatobacter sp. | reverse complement strand
GCTGCCTGGGAGGGCAACCTCTGCGGATTTGTACGGCGAGATCAATTGGGCCGTCAAATATCATTCGCCTGCGAAAGCAGAGTACGATTCGCACGCTCGGGCGTGACCCGCAGTTTGCGGCACTTTTTGTTGAATATCTGCTCTCCCGGATTATTCGAATCGAGGAGGACCTAGTAGACCAATTCTTCAATTTCAGTGAAAGGCGGCTCGCGCGAGTTCTCTTGTTGTTTGCGCAAATAACCAAGGAATCAAAGCCCGAGTACCCCCTGAAAGTAAGTCAATCAACCCTAGCGGAGATGGTTGGGACCACCCGCGCAAGGGTAAGCAAATTTATGAGCGGGTTCAGGAAGAAGGGTTTCGTCATCTACAACGGTGGCCTGCAAATAAATAGCGCACTGATCATCAACTTCCTGCAGAGCCGCCCCATGTCAGTTAAGGAACAAGTGTAGTCCGACCGATGGCGAATCGAATCGGTCGATTCGCGCCGACCCGTTATTCGCAGTCCTACCCGGAGGCGGCTATTTGCCCGTAATCTCCGAGCCGAGATGCAGCCAGTGCATAGAGCGGAATTACCGCCCGCATGCTCGTTCCACATCCATCCGACTCTATTTCAAGCTTGCCGTTCAGCTCGTGGAGTCGCTCACGCATTCCAGCAAGACCGATTCCTGTTTCCGGACCTGCTCCACGGAGTAGGCGCAACCGTTCTGATGGTATGCCTCGCCCGAAATCTTGTACCTCCAGGATCACAGCCTCGGGTTGGTGTTGAAAACGGACGCTGGCATCCGAAGCTTTGGAGTGGCGATGTACATTGGTCAAGCTCTCCTGTAGCACACGGAAGAGAGCGATCTCCATCCTCTTCGGCAGGCGTTCACGCGAGTTCGCGATTTCCGCCTTTACATTAATTCCGCTCCGCTTGGCGAATCCGTCGATGTACCACTCCGCAGCACAAGCAAAGCCTACCTCATCCAACAGCGGCGGATGGAGCAGGTATGACGTGGTTCGAATTTCGTCAATTGCCTGATCAGCCAAGGCTGCAACTTCAGACGCCAAGCCGAGGGTGGCCGAATCTTGCCTGCAGGCTTCCTGGAGGTACGAAACGCTCATTTTTAGCGCGGCCAGGGTTTGGCCTGTGGTGTCGTGCAGGTCGCGGGCTATTTTCCGCCTCTCCTCATCCTGCACCTGAAGCAGCCGCTGCGATAGGTTTTGCAGCTCTGCCGTGCGATGCACGATTAACAATTCAAGTTCAGCGTGGGCCAGTGCTATTTGTCGGGCGTGCTTTGAAAGAATCCACATAGGTCCTCCTAGGAGCGGTGAGATGACACCAGTTTTTTCTTAGTGTTCCCTCATAATCTCCCTTTCCCGTTCCGTTGGCTGTTCACAATTGCTCATGCGGCTGCATTCGGATGAATTCCCCAGGTGAGCACTATTGATCAGAAAAAAGCAGACCTAGACGCGCGTCCCGGGAGCTTACGTAGCTCCACGCAGAAGCGAGCTGCAAACATACCAAAAGAGTTCCGCGAGCTAGAGGAGAAGGTGTAGAAGAGAGCCTGGTTCACCTGCAGTGTGCGGAACTCAGTCGTGCAGAACTATATTGAGCAGAGAGCTGTGGACCTGCAGGGCGCCTTCGGCTCCTCCGGCATAGTCTATGAAGCCCATTTTGCGGAAGCGGTTCATGAAGAAGCTGACGCGAGAGCGTGTGGTGCCCACCATCGCGGCCAGGGTCTCCTGACTGATCTTCGGGACGACCGTCTCGGGAATCCCCTCTTTACCGAAATGAGCCAATAACAAGAGGATGCGGGCCAGCCGCTTCTCGCTGGAGTTGAAGAGCTGGTCGACCAAGTCCTCTTCGTAGCGGATATTGCGCGCCAGTAGGTACGCCACGAACATATCGGAAAGCGCGTGTTCGCGGTGCAAGGCATCCATCATTGCCTTCTTGTCCACGCGGAGAAGGTCGCAATCCGTCATGGCCGCGGCTGAACCCATGCGCAGAACCTGGCCTGCGAGGGCGCCCTCGCCAAAGAAATTCCGCTCGCCCACAATGGCGATGGTCGCTTCCTTGCCCGCCTGCGACACGACGGTGAGGCGCACTTTGCCCTGCTGGATGTAAAAAACGGAATCCGCGTCGTCCCCTTGCGCGAA
This sequence comes from Candidatus Sulfotelmatobacter sp., assembly GCA_049279555.1. Classification (GTDB taxonomy): domain Bacteria; phylum Acidobacteriota; class Terriglobia; order Terriglobales; family Acidobacteriaceae; genus Sulfotelmatobacter. The sequence goes on along the minus strand of JBAPOI010000087.1, from coordinate 29,911 downwards.
AATCGCCTGCTTTTTGGGCACAAACAGAATCTTCCTGCCATCGCCTATCGTCGCGAGGAAGATGTCGGGGTCGAATCCGCGGTTTGCATTTACGGCCGCAGACGATTTCATAGATGGGGAATTATAAGTCTTTGCAGGGTCTGGAAGTGAGCAATTTCGCACACTATTGCCAGATTTTCAGAAGACCTAGCGGCAAGTTTGCCTTACATCTCCAAGGCCGCCAGGCGGCGGTCGCGATGAGGAGAGGTGCGAGGCTGGCCAGTATTGAGCTCGCATTTTTCGCCGACTTTAGCTCCACAGGTGGGGCAGCGAACGGCCAGGGTCGGATCTTTCGGCGCTTTCATAAACGCATGATGCATCATCGCGTACTCCCACACTGGTCAATTCTGACCAGTCCGCGAATCAATCTTATTCAATACTGACCAGAGGCAGGTTTTGCATCGTCGCCCGCTAGCTTGCCTCCCACCACGAAGTGTGGTCGATCGCAATCCCTTTGCTTACAAGTCAGGCACAAATGTCGCTTCCGAATACGTTGTTTCCCAAGCACACCCTAGAGGTGGTTAGCGACCATCCGAGGATGCGGGAGGCCGTTCCTATTGTCCGCGCTCGCTCGCAACCCAAGGCGTCTCTGCCCAGCCGGATCGCGGTAATCGGCAACTATCTTCCTCGCCACTGCGGCATCGCTACGTTCACCACCGACCTGTGCGAGGCCATTGTCGCCGAATATGGGACAGCCCGGCTCACGGCGATGCCGGTGAACGATACAAGCGAGGGGTACGACTATCCTGCGCGTGTGCGATGGGCGCTCACGCAGGACGATTTGACTTCATACCGGGCCGCGGCTGAATTTCTGAACTTCAACAACATCGACATGGTGTGCCTGCAACATGAGTATGGAATCTTCGGAGGTCCGGCGGGAGGCCACATTCTGCATCTATTGCGCGGCCTGAAGATGCCCTTGGTCACTACGCTGCACACGGTTCTTCGCGAACCCAATCCCGGTCAGATGGCAGTCATGCAAGAGATTGCAGAGTTGTCGGACCGCCTGATCGTGATGAGCCAGCTGTCTTCCCAGTTTCTGCAGGAGATTTTCAAGGTGCCGGGCAGCAAGATCGATATGGTTCCGCACGGCGTTCCGGATCTTCCTTTTCTCGACCCAAATTTTCACAAAGACCGATTCAGCGTGGAAGGGAAGGCGGTGCTGCTGACGTTCGGCCTGCTCTCGCCAAACAAGGGAATTGAGAACGTAATCCAGGCGCTGCCGCAAATTTTGTCCAAGCATAAGAATGTGGTCTACATCGTCGCGGGTGCGACTCATCCTCATATCCTTCGTCGTGAGGGTGACAAGTATCGGTCGAGCCTGAAGACTCTAGCAAAAGAAGTGGGAGTGGAAGCGCAGGTAATCTTCCACAACCGCTTCGCCAGCCCTGAGGAAATGGCCGAGGTCATCGGCGCAGCCGACATCTATATCACCCCCTACCGCCACGAAGCGCAGGTCGTGTCCGGGACGCTGGCGTATGCGCTGGGAGCGGGCAAGGCGATCATCTCGACTCCGTATTGGCACGCTCTGGAATTGTTAGACGATCGCCGGGGCGCGCTGGTTCCATTCCAAAATCCCGGCGCCATCGCGCAGAAGACAATCGAACTACTGGACACTCCGGCGATACGCCACGCCATGCGTAAACGCGCTTATCTGTTCGCGCGCGAGATGGTCTGGAAACAAGTGGCGCAGGGTTACATGGAGAGTTTTTCACGCGCGCGAAGCGATCGCATGGTATCTCCTCGAGTGCAGTTCTCGGCCCACACGAGCAAGGATATGTCGAATCAGCTGCCTGAGTTAAGACTGGACCACGTCAACGCGCTGACCGACGATACCGGAATACTGCAGCACGCCATCTTCACCATCCCCAATCGTACCGAGGGATATACCACGGACGATAACGCTCGTGCACTGATATTTACGGTGTTGCTGCAGCAACTGAAAGACAAACGATTGAGCGACGAACAGCTGCCTGGCGAGCGAGCCGCAAATTCCGAAGCGCTGAATCCCGATTGGCCCTTCCGCTATCTGGCTTTCCTTCTACACGCATTCAACCCTGAGAAGAAGCGGTTCAGAAATTTCATGGGGTACGACCACCGCTGGATGGAAGAGCAGGGATCGGAGGATGCTCACGGCCGCGCCCTGTGGGCGCTGGGAACCGTTCTGGCTCGTTCCACGAGTCACGGATTGCGGGGCGCGGCTGGACGATTGTTCGAGTCCTCGCTACCTGCGGTTCTCGAATTCTACAGTCCTCGCGCCTGCGCCTATGTTTTGCTTGGAATTCAAGAGTATCTCCATTCCTATCCAGGGGATCGCGACGCACAACATGTTCGATTCGCGTTGGCCAAGAGACTGCTCGATATGTATGAATCGATCGGGCGCTCCGACTGGAAGTGGTTTGAGAACGTGGTTGCCTACGGCAACGCCAGGCTGCCCCAGGCCTTGATCGTCGTAGGCTCGGCTTGCGGGAACGAGGACATGGTTTCCGCTGGGTTGGAAGCGCTGGACTGGTTGATGGAAATGCAGAGTTGCGAAGCCGGTGGCCACTTTGTACCGATCGGTTCGCAGGGTTTCTATCGCCAGGATGGCGACAAGGCCCGCTTCGATCAACAGCCGGTTGAAGCTGCGGGTGCGGTTTCTGCGTGCCTGCAAGCTTACCGTGTGACAGGCGACCCCCGCTGGCGCGCGACAGCATGGTCGGCCTTCAACTGGTTTCTCGGCGACAACGATTTACAGATTTCGCTTTATGATTCCGAAACTGGCGGCTGCCGCGACGGTCTTCATCCCGATCGCGCCAACGAAAACCAAGGTGCGGAGTCGACGCTATCGTTCTTGATGGCGCTGCTCGAAATGCGTGCCCTGCAAGAGTCTGAGGCAAAGGAGATTTCGTCTTGACCATCCCCGTAGAAAAAGCTGTGAGCATCTTGAGTACGGCCTTCGAGCCGCTTCTGGTTCGCGATCCCTCGAACCCGATCTTGACCAAGAAAGACTGGCCTTACCCGATCAACAGCGTTTTTAACGCTGGGGCGACGCTGTTGGCGGATGGCTCAACTTTGTTGCTGTGCCGCGTGGAAGACCGCCGCGGGCTCTCTCATCTGTGCGTGGCGCGCTCGGTCAACGGAGTCGATGGATGGCAGATTGATCGCGAACCGACGCTGATGCCCGACCCGCAAAATTTCCCGGAAGAGATCTGGGGCATAGAAGATCCGCGGATCACTTTCGTGCCCGAACTGCAGCAGTACGTAATTACTTACACATCCTATTCGCGCGGTGGGCCGGGTGTGTCTCTGGCTCTTACCAAAGACTTCCGAACGTTCGAGCGTTATGGCGTGATTATGCCACCTGACGACAAAGACTCGGCGCTATTTCCGCGGCGAATCGATGGATACTGGGCGCTGATTCATCGTCCCGCAACCAACCTCGGAGCGCATATCTGGATTTCCTATTCCCCTGACCTCCGCCATTGGGGCCGACACCGCCTGATGTTAGAGGCACGCCGCGGCGCCTGGTGGGATGCCAACAAGATTGGCCTTTCGCCGCCGCCTATCGAAACCTCTCGGGGATGGCTGGTCATCTACCACGGTGTTCGACATACACCCTCGGGCTGTTTGTATCGCTTAGGTTTGGCGCTGTTCGATCTTGACAATCCCGCGAAGTGCCTGCTCCGCGGCGATTCGTGGATCTTTGGCCCGGAGGCGGAGTATGAAGTCCACGGCGATGTCGACGATGTCGTGTTTCCTTGCGGGTACACGATGGCTCCCGATGGCGACACGCTCAACATCTATTACGGAGCAGCGGACTGTGCCATCGCTTTGGCTCGGGCTAGCGTGTGCTCTCTACTCCGCTGGCTGGATGAAAATGGGAACTGTGAGCGGCGGCAGCGAGCGCAGGATTTGTGATCGAAAAACGTGAGCTTCGCCTTGTTCGCAGATTTCTGCGTTTGGCGGCCAGCTTCAGCTTTGGTGATTTTAATCCCCACATGTGAGCTATCTTGCTCAGACACCGAAGGCAGCACCTGTCATCCTTTGATCTCTGAGTGTGCAGACCGAGCCGCGGATGCTGATTCGCAGCTCTCTTACCAGGCCGCTTTCGAAGGCGGCCACATCCAGCGTCAGCTCTCCATCCGTGTAAAGGCCGCGAACCTGTGGCCAACACGACTCGACCCTAAGCACTCGAAGCATTCGCAATAGGTAGCCCTCCCGCCGATTCGGGGAGGTGTTAGCTCACGAAGAAGGAAGGTAAAAAGATCATGCCTTTAATTCAACTCCTGGAAGTTCTGATTGTGGTGGGTGTTCTTCTGTGGCTGGTGAACCGATTTATCCCCATGCAGTCATCCATCAAGTCGATTCTGAATGGCGTAGTGGTCATTGCCGTGGTTCTGTGGCTGCTGAATGTCTTTGGCCTGTTTCATTCGCTTTCCCATATCCGTGTCGGAAGAGGGTGAGACGCGGCGCCAGCCGCGAGATTCCCAACAATTCTGAAATCCGAAGAAACGCAACACGGCAGACACCTGCCATAAGGAGATAGTGTGAAGACGAAAATGTTGTTAGCTGTCGCAGTTGCGCTGAGTTTGCCGGCAGTAGCTCAGAGCAATTCTCAAACCATGGTCGCAGTCGAGAGTTCGAATTCGACCCCAACGTTCCGCATCGTTGTGATCAGCCGCAGCGTTCAGGCGGTGAACTACAAGCACCGCAGCGGATCGTCGAAACTGGATTTCGTGGGCACCACGTTGATGCCTTCCGCGAATGGCGTTGCCGAAGTAAACAGCAAGCGCGGATCCATTGCGATTGAAGCGGAGTTTGGCGATCTACAGAAGCCGACGACGTTCGGCAACGAATATCTGACCTATGTCCTGTGGGCGATTTCGCCCGAAGGCCGCGCCGTAAATCTTGGCGAAGTGCTGCTCGGCGGAAACCATCGCAGCAAGGTCAACGTCACCACCGACCTTCAGGCCTTCGCGCTGATCGTGACGGCGGAGCCGTATTATGCGGTTCGTCAGCCCAGCAATGTGGTGGTGCTCGAGAATGTAGTGCGCGACGACACGAAGGGTACGACCGAAGCCGTGAATGCCAAATATGAGCTGATGGAACGCGGCGGCTATATTCCCACTGGCTACAAGTTCGATCCAGTGGTCCTGAATGCGAACTTGCCGTTGGAATTCTTCGAGGCGCGGAATGCGGTGCGCATCGCTCAATCCGAAGGTGCAGAGCAATACGCCACCGGCAGCTATCAACATGCGATGGAACTCATGAATCACGCGGACGAATATGCCACGAGAAAGCACATCGACCGGAAGCCGCTGATTGCGGTCTCCCGCGAAGCTGTGCAGACCGCGGAAGATGCCCGCGCCATCGCTGTCAAAAAGATGGACGAAGTGCGCCTGGCAAACGAACGCCAGGATTCAGCAGACGCGCAGTCGCAGTCGCGACAGCAAGCCGATGACGCCCGTCGGCAGAAGGAACAAGCGCAGTCCGATACGGCGGTTGCTCAAGCGGACAAGGCGCAGGCCGAGTCCGACGCGGCAAAAGCCCGCAACGACGCGATGGACGCGCAAGCTGCCGCCGCGAAAGCCAATGCCGATATGGCAAACAGCCAGGCTGCATCCGCGACCGCCCTTTCGGCGGCTCAGGCCGATGCAGACCGATCCCGCGCCGCCGCACAGCAGGCGCAGTTGAACGCGCAACAAGCGGATACCGACAAAGCCGCCATGCGCGCGAAATTGTCCGAGCAGCTGAATTCCATTCTTCAAACCCGCGAAACCGCTAGGGGCCTGATCGTCAGCATGTCCGATGTGTTATTCGACACCGGAAAATATTCCTTGAAGCCGGGAGCACGGGAGAAGCTGGCGAAAGTCGCGGGCATTCTGCTTGCCTATCCGGGACTCAACATCGAAGTCGGCGGCTATACGGATAACGTCGGCGGCGATGTCATGAATCAGACTCTGTCTGAAAATCGTGCCGGGTCGGTGCGCGATTATCTCGTACAGCAAGGTGTAGCGAGCGGCTCGGTTTCATCCAAAGGCTTCGGCAATACACTGCCGGTGGCCAGCAACGATAACTCTGCTGGCCGCCAGCAGAACCGCCGCGTCGAACTCCTCGTCTCCGGCGAGGCGATTGGCACTCCGGCGAACGCAACCACAGGAAGCCTGCGCTAAAGCAAGCTGGACGCGGGTGATCTGCCACGTCCACACGCAGTAATGGAGGAACACTTATGAGACTACTTTCAGCGATCGGCACAGCGGTTTTGTCACTCACCATCGTCGCTCCGGTGTACGCACAACAGGAGCAGCATGACCAGAAGGAAGAAGAGAAAGCCAAGCCTGAGGAAAAAGAAAAGAAAGCGCAGCCTGAAAAGCCCGTGAAGCAAGAACAGGGCCGCGCGCAGGAAGAAAAAAACACTAGGCCGGAAGAGAAAAACGCAAAACAAGAGCAGCAACCTAGGCCGGAGGCTAAGCCCGAAAGGCAGGAACAGCACGCCAGCGGAGGCCGCATTCCCGACGACCGTTACAGGGCCAACTTTGGACGGGAACACAGTTTTCGGGTTAGCGAAGGCGATTATCGCAATCACCGTTTCCAGTACGGCGGCTACTGGTTCGGATTTGCCGGCGTGTGGCCGAGCAACTGGCTCTACACGCAGGACGTTTATGTCATCGACATTGACGGCGTGTATTACTTGTGCAACCCGGTATATCCCGGCGTCAACGTTGAACTCAACGTGACGCTGTAGCGGTTCAAGCCGCGAGAGGTGCAGCCTCGGGAAAGGCTGCGCCTCTAAACGAGCAAGACCTCAAGGAGCAAGAAATGCTTGGAACTATCTTGATTGTAATTTTGGTATTGGCCCTTGTTGGCGCTCTGCCACGATGGTCGCATAGCCGGGAGTGGGGTTATGCTCCGACCGGCGGCTTAGGGCTGGTTCTTTTCGTCGTAGTCATTCTTCTAATTCTCGGGCGCATCTGACCAAGGCCCTGGTCCCTCGCATCAGCGGGCCAAGGGGCTGGCCAGCGCTTCACCACGGCCCGGCGTTTTTCTGCGGCGAAGGAAAATGACGAAAATACTATCCGCTGAGAGTCATTTACCGAACACCTCACTAGGACCTACGTCGTGATCTACTGAGTCGGAAGCGCGAAGTGCAGCGTGATTCTGGTTTGCATTTCGACTTCGTTGCCATTTACATAGCGTGTGCGGAAGCGCCATTGCTTTACGGCGGCAGTCGCGGCTTGCATCAGAAGAGGCTGCCCGCTGACCAGATCCACGCCCTGTACCAGACCGTCTTTGCTGATATGTAAGTCGAGTACAACCGGGCCCTGCACTCCCTGCCGGCGAGCTTCCTCCGGATAGTCCGGTTCTACGCGATAGAGCAAGTTGCCTTCAGCCAGCCCAGGCGGGAGCGCGAGAACTCGTTCTGAAGCCGACGATGGGTTAGTCGCTGAGGCGGTCGGAGGTTGTGCAGGCACCGGGCCTGGCGCTCCAACAGGCGAAGAATTGGAAGGAGCTGAATTCCCTGATGCAGCGGCTGTAGGCGGCGGAGTCGGGATCGAGGAGCTAATATGCTGATCCGCGATTGGCTCCGCGTTATAAGCGGCCTTCGCTCTACGAACCGGTTCGGAAGCCTGACGCGGCATCAGTCGAAGAACAGCCAGGGTGATCAGCAAAACGGCGCATGCCAGAACCACCACGCCGAGAGCAAAAGTTACGAGGTCAAACCTACGGCCGCTAACCGGGGCCGTCGTTTCCGAGGTGTCGACGTCGGACGAAGTATCTGCGCTGCTAGTTTCCGGTTCCGAGCGCTCGATTTCTTTGAAGCGCTCTGACGCTGGTGCACGCTCGGGCGTGTACTTTGTAAGGCTCAATTCGCCAAGATTGAGATGTACTACCACGGGTGCCTTCACATCCGCTGGCTTCGGCGCGGCGTCGGAATCCTTTCCAATTGCTTTGGTCTTTTCCTCGGCAGGACGATGATTTCGATCGAAGACGGCAGGTGACTCGACGGGCTTCACTTCGGCGATCTTCAATTCTTCGATCTTCGCTTCGGAAGCGGAGATCGGCGGCGTCTCCAACATTTCCCGAACTTCTACTTTTTTCTTTTCCTGCTCCGGCACTCCCTGCTCTTCGGCGACTGGTGCGGGGTCGGAAGCCTGAGCTTCAACCAACATCGGAATCACGATTCGTAGGGCCTCGTTGATCTTCTCCCGGCGTTGTTCTTCCAGATGCTGATCTTCGACAACGATGTGGATCGGGGCAGCCGCTGCCGGAGCTTCCGATTGAGTCGTGAGTTTCTCCTCTTTGGGCGTCGGGGCTACCGCAGTCGGCACCGGATCACAGGCTTGAACTTCGACGGGGAGTGGCATCGCGATCGGCTCTTCCTGACTGAGTTGATCGTTGTTGAACTGATCGTTATTGCTTTGATCGTTAAGGCAAGAATCTTCTACTGGGATTTGTTGGGCGGCGAAGATCGCCGCAGCTTCCGGTTCTTTCGGTAGCTCTTCGTCCCGCACTTGCGCTACGTTTTCCGCTACTGGCGCGACACAACGCGGAGCCTCGGAGAGCGCAGGAATCGCGATTGGCTCTCTTGATTGATCGACACACGGATGTTCAACGGAGCCTGCCGCCAAGGTCGTAACCGTCAGAGATCGCGTCTTATTTGTAAGACTCGCGTCGTTTGCAATCTCGGTTTTGTCGGCTACCGACTCAATCGGGCCCTGAACCTCGGTCACCGCTGGGATCGTGATCGACTCCTTCTGAGTAAGGGGCTGATCTTTCGCGGGAACTTCCACAACGTGAACTTCTACCGGAGTTGCAAATACCGGAGACTCCAACTTCGGGGATTCCGTCTCTTTCTTTTTCCGGGTCGATCGGAGGCTGGGGCGCGCGGGCTCAACGGCGGAGGGAATTTCAGCGACCGCCGGAGTGGTGATCGCATCCTTGTGATCGAGAGGCTGCTCCTTCAGTGTGATTTCGACTGGCGGAGCCAATGCCAGAGATTCTGCCTTCGGAGGCTCCGTCTCTTTCGGCGTCGATACAAGCGGTGTGGATACGGGTTCTGGCGATATAAGGCTGGCGCACTCGGGCTCAATAGCGGCCGGAAGTTCAGCAATCACCGGAATCATAATCGCCTCTCGCTGCTCAAGAGGCTGATCCTTCACTGTGACTTCTACACGCGGAACCAATGCCGGAGACTCTGATCTTGGAGATTCCTTTACTTCCTGTTTCACCGCGTGGTTAGTCGACGACGGAGTTGCCGACGTCTCAGACTGAACCGGCTTCTTAGTTTTGGGCGCGACGATCGGAGAGACTCGTTCCCGGCCTTTGCAGATTGGGCAGACTTCGAGGTCGGCGGGGAAATATTTGTGACATTTCGCGCAGGGCAGGCCATAGCCCACTTGCCGTTTTGGCGCTTCTCTAGTGAGTCTCTCCACAGGGGCGGAAATCGCCTGGGTCTCCATAGGCGCTAGAACTCCTTTTAATGTAAGCACTTAGGCTTGTGTGGCTGAAATGCCTGGGGGTGCATCTGGGATTAGAGCCGCGCCGCGGTTACTTGCGTCACAGGCCTTTCCCCGCCGTTGTATCTCTTAATTAGCAGAGTTGTCCAACGGAGTCGATGGCCTCTTCGTGCCGTATGAACTTCTTACCTCCCACTTTGGGAAGGCATGCGGGCGAGGATTTCTTTCTTGTGGCCCAAAGCGAGACACCGTTTGGCAAGCCGCAGCGATGCGCCTCTTCTGCCTAGTGGGTCACTTGAAAAACGCATCCCACAGCGGCTAAAGCCGCGATTTGGTTTGAGCCATTAACGGCGCGGCTGAAGCCACGCCCTTTCAAGACAGATTCAAACTGATCCACTACACGTCTGCGACATGAAAAGACGGAGTGCGGCAATTTCATGTAGCTTGAAGAATGCAAGCTCTGTAACGGCTCGCAGTCCCCAAATGCCCCACTGGCTCACAGTTCTCAACCATGAGGTGATCGGCTGCACTCGCTGCCCGCGGCTTGTGGCGTATCGCGAACAGGTGGCGCGCGAAAAACGCCGGGCGTATCGTGATTGCGAATACTGGGGAAAGCCCGTGCCCGGTTTTGGCGATGCCAAGGCGCGGGTGCTCGTCATGGGGCTGGCTCCGGGGGCGCATGGCTCAAACCGCACGGGGCGTCCATTTACTGGCGATGCGTCGGGCAAGTTTATGTTTCCCGTGTTGTATGAAACCGGATTCGCGAATCAACCCAATGCCACCGACCGCGGCGACGGCCTCAAGCTCAAAGATCTTTACATTACGGCTGCGGTCCGGTGCGCTCCTCCGGACAACAAGCCGACCCCGCAGGAACTTGCCGAGTGCTCGTATTTTCTCGACCGTGAGCTTGCAGGATTAAAAACAGTGAAGGTGGTGGTTGCGCTGGGCAAGATTGGTTTCGACGCATATCTTAACTATCTGAAACGCGGAGGCTTGCTGTCCAACCGCCAACCCGGCCTCTCCGAGCGTTTTCCCTTTAAGCGTTTTCTCTTCAAACATGGCGCCAGTTACCGGTTACCCGATGGTAAGGTGTTACTCGCCTCTTACCATCCGTCGAATCAAAATACTCAAACGGGCAAGCTCACGCGAGAAATGTTTGTGGCGATTTTTAAAGAGGCGGCAAGACTAGCCGATGAGTAACTTGAGGCGCCGTCGGAGCCGGATCGTTGCACCCACCCCTCATTGGGGTCTCGCTCACAAGGCAGGGTCACGAACTGGGGCGGCGCCGATTGATTCAGGTCTTAGGTCCCAGGTGGCAGGTCCTAGGTCTCAGGTGTTAAGTTTCGATGTCTTGCCTAAGACCTAACACTAGCGCCTAAGACCCGAACTAAAACCCCACCATAACCGGCTCCGGTTCCAGCTTTACGCCCCATATTTCTTCGACTCGTTGCTGAATATGTTCTTTCAGGGCGATGACCTCGCCGGCGGTGGCGCCACCGCGGTTCACAATTGCCAGAGCGTGTTTGCTCGAAATGCCGACGCGCCCGAAGCCGAATCCTTTGTTGAATCCCGAGCGCTCGACCAGCCATGCCGCCGAGACCTTCTTGTGGGTTTCGAGCGCGGGATAGCTCGGGACGGTCAGCCCCCGCGCGGCGGCGCACTGTTTCAGTTGTTCATGTTCTGTTTCTGAAAGCACGGGATTCTTAAAGAAAGAACCCGCGCTCTGGCAATCCGCGTCGCCCGCGACGATCAACATTCCCTTAAGAGCGCGGATATGGCGCACCGCTTCGCGCGTCTCGGCGAGATCAGGCGTGGTTTCGCGGCCTTCGAAATGCCGCTTGAGGTCGGCATAAGCGATGCGCGGTTTACCGCCGGGCGTGAGCGCATAAGTGACGCGAAGAACGATGAAGCGTCCACGCTCTGTGGTGTTGAAGATGCTGGCGCGATAGCTGAAGCCGCAGGCCTCGCGGCAGAGTTCGCGCACCTGGCCATCTTTCAAGTCGAGAACCTCTACGGCGGAAATTGTGTCGGCCACCTCCTGTCCGTAGGCGCCGACATTCTGTACCGGCGTGCCGCCGACACTGCCCGGAATGCCGCTCAGGCACTCGACCCCGGCGCAGCGAGCCATCACCGCGTGGGAAACAAATCTGTCCCACGATTCACCTGCTCCCGCATCGAAAATCACACAGCCGTCTTCGTCGTGTCCAGCGCGTTGTTCGATGCCTTGCAGCCCGACTTTCAGCACCAGCCCTGGCCAACCGGCATCGGAGACGACAAGGTTGCTGCCGCCGCCGAGAACGAAAAGAGGCAAGTCGCGGGAGCGTGCAAAAGTCACCGCCTCCTGTACCTCGCCGGGGGTTGCGGCCTCGACGTAATACTTCGCCGGACCTCCGATCTTGAAGGTGGTCAGCGGCGCGAGCGGGATGTTTTCCAGCAGGTGCACGAATTTTCAATATACACAGCGGTACGACGGGGCGCATCCGCGCGCGTGGTTACGGGAGTGTAATGAAAGAACGATAATTTGCGGAGTAGATATGCGCAGGAGAAATGGGTGCCGAGCATAACTTTAGTTAGCTTTGTATCTATAAACACATACTCTGCCACTTGCTTGCGAGCACTAGAATTCTGTATGTTAAGAAACAGGTAGCCTAGGAAAACCTGCGATGCTCCGGCTCACCAATGTCGAGGATTTGCGCTGCCGACTCTTGAGCGCTGCGATCGTTGTGATCGCCGTGTGCGCACTCACCGTGAGCGTGGCTACTCGCTATTGCTATGCGGGCAGTTCTTCGGCACATGCGACAGCAACTTTGCATAAGCATTCGTCGCCGCAGACGGCACGGCAGCGTTTGAGCAAAGATGCTGCCACATGGATCCCTCCCGTGTTCTCCCCGGCCGTATTGCAGGCCGCGACCTTTTATCCCCGGGTGGCACCAGCCGGACCTCCGATCCCCGGCCTTCTTCTTGAGAAAAGTTTATACAACCGTCCTCCTCCATCCTCTGCATCTCTCATATAAATACTTCGCAGCTAGTTGGTGACGCGCTTATCCGGCTCTAGGAACTAGATCATTTCCTTTCCGGTGGCGCGCGTTATTTGCGAACGGCTCCTGTCTTACCTGGAGACCCACACTTCACCGGAAAGCCTTGCTGAAAGGAAAAATGCATGGCTGTTAGGCCTTTGTTGACGGAACAAGAGTTGGATGCACTCCGCCAGTTCGACACCTGCATGGTGGCGAATGCGGTCGAGACGTTTAACCTCAGGCTGCGCAACACTGGCTTTACCAACGCCAAGGTTCGATGCATGTTCCCTGATGCTACGCCCATGGTTGGCTATGCCGTGACCGGCCGGCTCCGCTGCGGCGAACCGCCGATGAAGGGCGGCACATTCCACACCAGCGCGGATTTCTGGAATAGCATTCTTGAAGTTCCTGCGCCGCGCGTCCTGGTTCTGGAGGACATGGATGATCCGCCAGGGCAGGGCGCCCTCATCGGGGACGTGCACGCCGCCATCTTAAAGGCGCTGGGCTGCATTGGATACGTGACCAATGGCGCAGTGCGCGAGCTGCCATCGATTCGCACCACGGGAATTCAATTGTTTGCAGGAAATACCGCCGTGTCGCATGCCTTCGCTCACATCTTTGGAGTTGGTACGCCGATCATCGTCGGAGGCATGGAAGTTCATCCTGGAGATCTCTTGCACGGTGACCGGCATGGGGTCTTGAACATTCCGGCGGAGATCGCAGCAGAAGTTCCAAAAGTTGCATCCGCGATGCGGCAGGCGGAGCAGAAGGTAATCGAGTTTTGCAAGTCCAGTTCTTTTTCGGTTGCGAAGCTGAGCGAGCTTATGAAGGAGCTGAGGTAGCGGCGAGTCGGAATATTGCCGGCGGGACAGAGCAAAGAGAGCCGGCAAGAGGAAGAATGAAGAGGGAAGCAATGGCGCAAGCTGGCAGCGGAAATAATACGACGTGGCGATCCAAGAACGAACGATTTACTGCGGGTGCTCTGGTGGCGGTTGCGATGACTGGTGTCGTCTATCTGTCGGCATGTTCCGGGAGCGCCGACAAACGAGTCGAAGCGAGTGGACCTGCGATTACCGTCGGCGTGACCAAGGTGGTGAAAAAATCTCTGGGCCGGGAAATCACTCTTTCCTCCGAGTTAGTGCCCTTTCAAGAGATCGACGTGTACGCCAAGGAATCTGGCTACGTGAAGAAGTTGACGGTCGACTATGGAACCCGCGTAAAAGCGGGAGAAGTCATGGCCGTTCTTGAAATTCCCGAGCTCGAGGCCCAGTTGCAGGAAGACGAAGCCGAAATCAAGAATGCGAACAATCAAGTGACGAGGGCACAGCACGAACTGCAGCGCTATCAGGCGCAGTACAACGCGCTGCATCTGCAATACACACGCTTGAACGGAGTTTTCCAGAGCCAGCCCGGAATCGTCGCGCAACAGGAAGTGGATGATGCTCAAGGGAAAGACCTAGCTGCGTCCTCGCAAGTTGATGCCGGACAGGCCGCGCTAGAAGCCACGCAGAGCCAGCTTTCTGTAGCCCGCGCGAAACGTTCTCACGACCAAAGTCTCTACGACTATTCGAAAATCACGGCGCCTTTTGCCGGCATTGTCACCGAGCGCTATGCAAACCTTGGAACCCTGGTACAAGCCGGAACCGGTTCGAGCACGCAAGCCATACCGCTGGTGAAACTATCGCAGGACGACCTGTTTCGCCTCGTGATTCCAGTTCCTGAATCCTATGTTCGCTACATTCGCATCGGAGATCCGGTGAATGTTCGCGTCCCCTCGCTCAACCGGACTTTCCCAGGGAAAGTAGCTCGATTCTCGGTGGATGTGCGGTCGGATACGCGCACCATGCATACCGAAGTCGATGTGCCGAATCCGCAACGCGTTTTGCTGCCGGGTTTGTATGCCGATGCCGAACTTGAACTTGACCAGGCAGCAAACGTTCCCACCGTGCCTGTTCAGGCGGTGAGCCACTCCGGTGAAACGACGCACGTTTTCGTGGTGAATGGCGACGGAGTGCTCGAGGAACGCAAGGTGCAAGTCGGAATGGAAACCAGCAGCGATGCGCAAATTGTTTCTGGACTAAGCGAAGGCGAGTTGGTGGTAGTCAGCGACCGCAGCGGCTTGAAGCCCGGTCAGAAGGTTCACCCGCAACAGGTCGCAATGATGGAGTACCACGAGAGCAATACGCAATAGTGTAGCGCCGGCAGTTTGCCGACAAAGTTCGCAGGAATGATTGGATAAGGTTTATGCCAGGGTTTTCAATTCGTAATCCTTACTTTATTAGCGTGATCTGCCTGACGCTGCTGGTCATCGGAGTGACGAGCCTGGCGCGCATGCCGGTCGATTTGTTTCCACCGATCAATCTGCCGGAGGTGGTGGTTGCAACTTTTTACTCCGGCATGCCGCCCGAGGACATTGAGACAGACATCACCGATCCTCTGGAGCGTTTCTTCACGCTGGCTTCCGGTGTCGATCACATGGAATCCAGATCGCTGCTGGGCGTGAGCATCATCAAAGTTTACTTCCAGCCGGGAACCAGCCCCGATGCCGACGTAACTCAACTCTCGAATCTTGCGCTGGCGGACTTGAAACGTTTGCCGCCGGGAACACTGCCTCCAGTTGTGCTGAAGTTTGACGCCTCCAGCTTGCCGGTCGCACTGGTCACAGTAAAGGGGGATGGCCTCAATGAAACGCAGCTGCACGACTACGCGCAATTTCAGATTCGAAATCAGATTGCGGTTGTGCCGGGGGCCGAGATTCCGGGTGTGTTCGGCGGTACTTACAGGCAGGTAATGGTCTACGTCGATCCGTATAAATTGTCGTCGCGGCAGCTCAGTTTGATGGACGTGGTAAACGCGGTCAACAGCTCCAACCTTATTCTGCCCGCGGGCGACGTGAAGATGGGGCCCTACGATTATTTCGTCTATTCGAACAGCCTCGTCGACAACATGGAGCAGTTGGGCAAAGTCCCTCTGAAAATCAACGGACATTCATGGGTGACCGTCAACGATGTGGGAAAGGCTGAAGACGCGCACGGGATACAAACCAACATCGTCCGAATCGACGGCCAGCATTCGGCGTACATCCCCATCATGAAGCAGGGAGGAGATACCAACACGATTGCGGTGGTCAACGGGGTTCGCGACCTCATTAAGCATCTCTACGACATTCCCAAGCAGATGGTTACCAGCATTGTGTTTGACCAATCTGTTTACGTCAAAGAAGCGATTGATACGGTGCTGCACGAAGGATTTCTGGGCCTGGTTCTAACCAGCTTGATGATCTTGATTTTTCTAGGAAGCTTTCGCGCTACGTCGGCCGTGCTGTTATCGATTCCGCTCTCGGCGCTGGCAGCGTTTGTAATTTTGGCGTTGATGGGCGGCACCATCAACACCATGATTCTGGGCGGTATGGCTCTGGCTTTCTCGCGCGTGATCGATAATTCGGTGATCTCGCTCGAGAACATCTACCGCCATCTGGAAATGGGCGCTGCGCCCATGGTCGCCGCCGAGGTTGGCGGCTCGGAAGTCAGTCTGGCGGTGCTGGCTGCCACGCTGGTGGACGTAGTCGACTTCTTCCCCGTCGTGTTTCTCTATGGCGTCGCCAAGTTTTTATTCTCGGCGTTGGCCCTCGCGTTCTGCCTGTCGCTGCTGGCTTCGTATGTGGTGGCGATGACGGTGATTCCTCTTTTCTGCTCGCGCTTTCTGAAGGCTGTGCCTCACGGAGCTGAGCATGAACAGAAAGAGTATGAGGTTGAGCCAACCGCGGCGACCAGCCGGTCCTGGATGGACAGGTTCAATGCCCGCTTCAACCGGATGTTCAACAAGATTCTGGATTACTACGAGTATTGGGTGAGGCGAGCGGTGCAACGTCCCGGTCTGACGGTGTTGGTCTTGAGCGGAGTTTTTGTGGCGAGCCTGGCGATCTATCCGCTGCTCGGCTTGGCGTTTTTCCCCAAGACTGATGCAGGCCAGTTCACTATCAATCTAAAGGTGCCGACCGGCACGCGCATTGAAGTGACGGATCAATACGTCGCGAAAGTCGAAGACCTGATCCGGAAGGCGATGGAAGGCAACGATTTGAGACGCATCGTCTCGAATATCGGCGTAGTGCCGGATTTCTCTTCGCTCTATACAACGAATTCCGGTCCTTACACTGCGACGGTGCAGGTGCAGTTAAATCCGTCGCATCGGCTCAGTAGTTTCGAATATATGGACCGTGTTCAGCAACAAATGTCGAGCCAGTTTCCGGAGATTCGTACTTTCTTTTCGAGCGGCTCGATGGTTGACGCGATATTGAATACCGGCATGCCGGCTCCAATTGACGTGCAGGTGAGCAGTCCTGATCTGCATGAGATTCACAGCATCGCTGAGAACCTGGCCACGGAGATTCGGCAGGTGCGCGGCGTCGGCCAGGTTTATATCCCGCAGGATATGAATTACCCCGCTTTGCGCCTCGACGTAGATCGCGTGCACGCGGGCGAGTTGGGACTCTCGCAAAAAGATGTAGTCGATAACGTGATTACGGCGCTCAATTCAAATTACATGATCGCGCCAAATTACTGGGTCGATCGCAAGAGCGGCAACGATTATTACCTGACGGTACAGTTCTTCGAAAAAGGCCAGGGAGCGATTCACAATCTTGCCGACCTTGGACAAATTCCTCTGCGAGATCCGGGCGCGGGGGCTGGCATCAATTGTGGCCCGGCAGGAGGGCCGCGCCTCGGAAGCGGGCAACCGGCCTGGACTTGCGCCGGAGAGGGGAGGGCGACCACGGTTCTCAACAATGTGGTGAGTGTTAAACAGGTACAGACGCCGACTGAGGTCGACCATTACCAGATTCAACGAGCCATGGACGTCTACGTTACTCCTGCCGGGGAAGACCTGGCGCGCGTGACCAGTTCGATTCGCGACATTCTCGCCAAAGAAAAGATCCCAGGCAACGTGCGAGTAAATCTGCGCGGGATGGTGCAGGGCATGGAAGCGTCCTTCAAGAGCTTTGCCTTCGGCTTCCTGATTTCTTTTGTTCTGTTGTTTCTAATCCTGACGGCGCAATTCAAATCGTTCGTCGATCCTTTCCTGATTATGTTGGCGATTCCCATGGGATTCGTTGGCGTGTTGATCATCCTGCCGCTCACTCACAGCACTTTGAATGTGATGTCGCTGATGGGAGTGCTGATGCTGGTTGGCATCGCGGACTCAAACAGCATTCTGATTGTCGATTTTGCGCACAATCTGGAGAAGCAGGGGTTGTCGCCGGCGGATGCGGTCATCACCGCATGCCGCGTGCGTCTGCGGCCGATTCTGATGACCTCGCTGGCGACCATCATTGGCATGATCCCGATGGCGCTGAAGATGGGAACCGGCGCGGAACAATATGCGCCGATGGCAAAGGCCATCATCGGAGGCCTGACTTCATCGGTGGTGCTGACCATCTTCATCGTTCCGGCGGCGTATTTGCTGGTCTACGGAAAGAAGAAGCCGCAAGCCGGGGCTCTGCCGACGGAGACTACGCAATGAAAAAGACGTCAGCGGCGACGACCCAACCGATGCTTCGTGCTAACTTGGCAATTCTTTGCGCCGCATTGTTATCGCTGGGTGTCGTTTCCACGCAAGCCAGTTTTGCGCAATCGACTACCAACAAAGCGGCCTCTGTTCAAAACCTGCCCTCCGCTCCTGTGCCGCAAGGAACGCAAAATCCCAAGCAGATCGGAATGCTTCCTGATGCCCGCGCAGCTCTCAGCGCGAGTTTTCCGCAGAGTGCTCCACAGACCGCTGTGCCGGTCGATCCTCAAACACCACCTCTGCCAATGCCATCCGGCGCAATCCGTTTGACACGAACACAAGCCGAACAACTGGCCATCAAGAACAATCCTCAGATCAGCGTTGGGCGTTTGTTGGGCCTCGCACAGCACCAGATCTACCGCGAGACCCGAGCCGCGGAACTGCCGACCTTCAACGGCGCGATCACGGCGATCGAAGCGAACGAAGGCTCGCGCATCGGCGCAGGTTCACTTACCGCATCCACGCTGCTGGAACACGCCGGCGCGGGTTTCACTCTAAGCCAGCTGATCACCGATTTCGGGCGCACCACAAATCTGGTCGCCGCTTCCAAGCTTCAGGAGAAAGCTGGGCAAGCCAATGCCTTGGCAACCACTGAAGACATAATCCTTGCGACGGACCAGGCTTTCTACAATGCGTTGCAAGCGCAGGCGTTGCTTAAGGTCGCGCAGCAAACTGTGACCACTCGACAGTCAGTCGAACATCAAATCAACGAGCTCACGAAAAATAAATTGAAGTCCGGTTTGGATCTTTCGTTTGCCGAGGTGAATCTTTCTCAGGCCAAGCTCCTGCAACTGGATGCGCAAAACAATGTCGACTCGACCATTGCCGCACTGACTGCGGTACTGGGCTTCGATAAGCAAGTTCTCTACGAGTTGACCGAAGAAGATACGCAACTCCCGCCAGCGCCGCCTTCCGACGTAGATGCGCTCGTCAACACGGCGCTACAGCAGCGTCCAGATCTGCAGGCGCTCATTTACAACCAAAAGGCCGCGGAAAAGTTTCACATCGCGCAACGCGACCAACTCCTGCCTACGATCGGTGCTCTCGGCATTGTGGGAGCGACTCCCGTCCGTCCTGACTGCTTCGGTGGATGCACCAACTATTTCATTTCCAGTTGGTACGGAGCCGTTGGCGTGAACATGAACGTTCCAATTTTCAACGGCTTTCTGTTTTCCGCTCAGTCCTCGGAAGCGAACCTCCGCGCGAAGGCCGCTGCAGAAAATACCCGAGACTTACACGACCGGGTGGTGCGCGATGTTCGAACCGCATGGCTGGCTGCGAACACGGCATTTCAGCGCGTCAGCGTTACGGCGGAACTCGCCAAGCAAGCAGACTTAAGCTTGAATCTCGCGCAGGGCCGCTACCAGCTTGGCCTGGGCTCGATTGTGGAACTCAGCCAGGCGCAGTTGCAGCAGACGGATGCCGCCATCGGTTACGTGAACGCTCAATATCAGTACCGGCTCGCTCTTTCAACCCTGAATTTTGAAATCGGAGTCACGCCCTGAGTTCCAACTGTAAAAGCGATTCATCTAAGCGTTCGGACTCTTACCTGACTTGATGATCCCGCGCCGCTGTTGAAGTTCATGAGAAGTAAAAAAAGTAAGCAATCAACGTTCAGCACAGGTCAAGGACTCATGCTGTCGCTTCTGATCGGAGCGTTCGTTGCTCTTGTTTTTGTCGTTGTGTATTACGTTTATGTTTTACCGGTGCAGAGGTCGGTGGAATAATCGCGTGCCGCTGGGCTGATTGCAGGGTGTCTCAACTGCCCTCGACCGTAACGTTGTAGTTCTTGCCCTCCCAACGATTCTCCTGCGGCCAATAAAAGGTGAAATCCACTTTACTTCCGGCAGGCAACGACGCCGTAGGAAGATCGAGAATGTAGGTCCCGAAGCCGGTGTCGCGAGTGTTGGTATCCTGCGAACTCTTCCAACCGTCGATACTCCAGTGCACCATGGCAGGATTCAGCAACACGAGGCGGAGCTTCTTGTAGCGCGGCACGGAGCGAGTCTTGTTGTTAAATCTCCAGCCAAAAATTTGCCGCGTAGGTTTTTCAACCAGGTAGCGCTGCACGGTTTGCGGAGGCTGATCGAAAATCTTGCCATCGCGGAGCGAGCGGCGCAGTTTTACATACTCCGAGTGCGCCCAGACTAACGGGCATGCCGAGCCGGTTGGCTTGCCGCGAAACAGCTCGAGGGCTGGAATATCGTCAGCATCCCAGGCTTGTTCTGGCAGTAAACGCCCGTGCCCCGCAGTGCTGTTCTCAATCATCGATAGCAAAGCCTCGGCCTCGCGGTGACGTCCTGCGGCCAGTTCGTAGTGAGCCCGCTCTCCCGTGAGGAGCGGCCACGGGCGGCCGATTCCGGTGCCGTCAAATGGAGAGCCGTCTTTGTGCTCGCCGTAGCCGTCGCCGTTATAGCGGTACCAACATGGGCCTTGCGGAAGTTGTACGCGCAGAAGAGCGTCAATGACCCGGATCGTATTCAGAATTCGAGGATCATCATGGGCGCGCAGCCCGAACCTCACCAGCGCCAACGAGTCGGGGCTGACGATTTCAAAAGCCCGGCTCATATCGCCGCCCGGCGGACGGTTCTTGATGGGAACGAAGCCTTGCGTCGGAGAGGCTGCGCCATCGCTCTGCGGCGGAGAGATGCGCACGTAATAACCCTCTACTCCGATTTGCTGCGCAAGATCGCCGCCCGTGGCGTATACCCAGCGCTCGATGTTGTCATTCCAGGCGTCTGCCGTGTCGCGGAGCAGAATTGCGCCATCGGCATGGCCGGTGAGTTCGGCGATCTCGGCGGCGGCCAGCAGAGCCGAAATCTCCGCCGCAAGCGTGAATGGAGAATAGCCCCCGTCTTCCTCCCAACGATCCTGCTGCGTAACCGGGCCATTGCGCACGATAAAACCTGCGGCGTTGCGGACCATCGGCCACCAGCGCTCCAGTTTGCCCAAGCCCAGCGCGGCTTCGCGCCGCAGCAGGTCCAGCAAAAGGATAGGGAACGCAGTTTCATCCATCTGCACGCCGCTCCAGTAAGGCCGGCCATCGAGCCACAGATTCTGCGCCCAGTTGCCGGCGGCTTCCTGCGTGGCCTCCAGATAACGAAGAACCCTCACGGCGTCGTTCGCTGCTCCTGCGGCCAGCAATGCGCCTGCCGTCTCCACCAGATCGCGCGGCCACACCAAGTGATAGCCGCCGAGGTCTTCATCACCTTTATTGAATCCCCACGGTATCGACAGGCTGGCGATGATCCCGCCCAGAAAATCCTTTGATTCGTGCGTGCGCAACACCGCCATCGAGGCGCGGTAGTGATCGTGCTCACGCGGCGGCTCATCGAGCTTCAGCAAGCCACTCTGCCAGTTCTTCCAGTGAAAGACATAATGCTCGCGAAGCTCACTGTAATCTTCGAAGAGAGTGGACCGGGCTTGCTGTCCCGCTTCAGTCCAATTTCCCCCGAAGCCGAGGGCCAGCACGAACTCTCCCTTGCAGGCTGCGAGATCGATCTCCCCCGTGCAGGCGAGGTTGCCATTTTCCGCGCGCTGATACTCCCATTGCATCTGAAAGTGCGTCGACAAATCCTGCCAGCCATCGGACGCGCCAACGTACCCGACCGACATCTTCTTCCAGGGCCCCGAACAAGCCAGCGCCAGCGCCGTGCCGTCGTGCTCGGCAAAGAACATCGGCACGCCTTTGTAATCACCCGCCCAACCGGTGTTCGCGTATCCGCAATTAGCCAGGTGCGGCGATAGCAGCGCGTAAAGGCGATAGTCGGAGATTTGACCTTGCATCGCTTCAAAGCGAACCTTTTGCAGCACGACGTTGCGGTAGGGATCTGTGAGAACCTCTTTCAGAATGCGGTAACGCCCGCCGATTTCTGAGTTAATCAATTTGTAACCGGGGATTCCCGGCTCGAAAGGCTTTAAGTCGAAGGTGCAATGCCGCTTTTCCTCGGAAAAGAAATCGGTTCCGTTGGTGACCATGAAACCGAAGTCGCGAGTGCAGGCCTGATCGACCCGGGGAAAGTACACCTCGTTCAAAATTCCGTGGCTCAACGTGAACCAGACTTTGCTGTGCTGGTTCAGAGCTGTCCCGATGCCGGTCTTCGCGCTTGAGGTCCATCGCGGCGGGATGCCCGGCCAGCCGGGGGCGTAACGTATTGGCGAATCGCTCATGAGAAATCGTCCTACAGGTGCAGACGGCAGTATTAGCTATCCGATTTCAGTACGGATTTTTACTGGAAGGATCGTAATGAAATAAGACTCGTTAGTTCGGGTTAAGATTCACTTCCGGAAGTCGCGCATCTTTTACAAATATTCGACAAGAATGGCTCGGCCGCCGTGGCCACGAGCGGCGTCGAACAATCAAGCGCAACGGTGACCTCATTAAGTAATGTTGCGCTGCCGTGAAAAGTGACCGTAACTAGGGCGATTCGAATCTAAGCGCATGCTAGCCACCGCCAATTCGAAAGCCATCTCAAGCCTCGTTATGGTATCAGTCCTCTGCCTGAGCGTGGCGTGGAGTGCCACAGCGCATGCCGCTACGCCAGCTGATGCCATTGTGAGCACTGAGCAAAACCTAGGAAACTCAAAACCTAGGAAATTCAAAACCTTAGGAGATCTAACGTAGATGGCTTCTCGAGGAAAACATCGGACCATGAAGCATACAAAAAGAACACCAGAAAGAAAAACAGTGGTGGCTCAGCTTGGCTTACGCGCTGGGCCGGTTGCGCGTGAGATCCCTCGCCCCGCTGGAGAAAACGCGGGGCTTCTGGATGACGCCGACGAGAGAAGGGCACGCTGCTTTTCAAACTGATCCACTACCCGCCAGAAGCCTCGCTCTCGACTAACCACTTTTCCTGCTATCGTTTCTCCGTCCCTCTCACGGCCCATTCACAAGAAATTTACTCATTTGTAACCGTCTTGTAACACTGGGCCGATAGAACCGAGGGTACAAATCCAGAGGAGGAGTCACTAAGCGATGCGCAGACTCATGCCGCTTTTGTTGTGCGCTCTTTTTGCACTGCCCGTTGTGGGCCAAACTACGTTGAATGGAGCGGGCGCCACGTTCCCGTATCCCATGTATTCCAAGTGGTTCAGCGAATACCGCAAAGTGCACTCTGATGTGCAAATCAACTACCAGTCCATCGGGAGCGGCGGCGGCATCCGCCAGGTGACCGAAGGCACGGTGGACTTCGGCGCTAGCGACATGCCTATGACCGACGATCAGCTTAAAGAAGCTGAAACCAAGTTGAAAACCAAAGTTCTCAACATTCCCAGCGTGCTGGGCGCGGACGTGCCAGCCTACAACATTCCAGGAGTGACCGGGGAGGTGAAGTTCACTCCCGAAGCCCTCGCGGGAATTTTTCTCGGAACGATTACGAAGTGGAATGACAAAGCCCTCACTAGCGTAAATCCCGGCGTCAATTTTCCCGACAAGGGCATCGTCGTGGTCCACCGCTCCGACGGCAGCGGTACCTCCTTCATCTGGACCGACTATCTGTCGAAGATTAGTCCGGAGTGGGAGAGCAAGGTGGGCAGGAACACATCCGTCCAGTGGCCGATTGGGCTAGGTGGCAAAGGCAATGAAGGGGTGGCCGGTTCGATTCGGCAGTTGCCGGGAGCGATTGGCTATGTCGAGTTGGTCTATGCTGTGCAAAATAAGATTCCTTACGGCACAGTGAAGAACTCCGCGGGGAACTTTGTAAAAGCTTCGCTGGAGAGCGTTACGGCGGCGGCCGCGTCAGCTCCCAAAATGCCTGCCGATTTTCGCGTCTCGATCACCAACGCTCCGGGCAAGGACGCCTATCCAATTTCCAGTTTCACCTGGCTGCTGGTGCCCCAGCAAGCGAAGAATCCGGCGAACGGAAAAATCCTGTCGGACTTTCTGAACTGGATGGTGACGGACGGACAAAAAATGACCTCTGCCCTCACCTACGCTCCGCTGCCGGACAACGTTGCCCAAAAGGTGAAAGAAGCAATTAAGGAAGTCAAATAAAGGGGCTCGACGGGAGCCCCATATTCATTCCAGTTAAAAAATGGAGAGTGTAATGAACTCTATAGGGAAGTGGTGCGCAGTTTTATTTCTAGCGACAACTCTGGTAGCGCAAACCAGCGCGCCGCCCAAGCCCAAGAGGCCGAGACCGGCGGCTACCGTGACCGCGGCCGACGTGCAGGCTTTGAAGGATGCGATTGCCTCGCAACAAGCTGCGTTGGCGGCACAACACCAGGAGATCGAAGCGCTACGCGACGAACTGCACCGCAAGGAGCAGGCTGTGCAGCAGGCGCAAACCGCCGCCACAGATGCCGTCACCAAGGCCGACGCCGCCCAGTCAACCGCCAGCCAGCAGCAGCAGACGGTGAGTGAGTTGAAGAGCGACGTCACCGATATCAAGGGCAACATTACCACCACAGCTCTGTCTTTGCAGGAAACGCAGAAGAACGTCACCGACATGGTACAGAGTCCAGCCGCGCTGCATTTCAAAGGCATCACCATCACGCCGGGGGGCTTTCTGGCGGCCGAATTTGTGCGCCGATCGCGTGCCCTGGGCGCCGATATCAACACACCCTTCAACTCGCTGACTATGCCCGGCGCAACCCAAAGCACGCTTTCAGAGTTCTTCGGTTCGGGCCGCCAGTCGCGCCTCTCGATGCTGGCGGAAGGGAAGTTAAGCAACGTCAAGTTGACGGGCTACGTGGAAGCTGACTTTCTCTCCGCAGGCGTCACTTCGAACAACAACGAGAGCAACAGCTATACGCTGCGCCAGCGGCAAGCATGGGGGCAAGCGGCCTTCAAGAACGGTTGGACCTTCACCGGCGGCCAGATGTGGAGTCTCGTAACCGAAACCAAGCACGGCATGGACAATCGCACCGAAGCCTTGCCCATGACCATCGATCCGCAGTATACGGCCGGTTTTAGTTGGGCGCGGCAGTACGGCCTTCGTCTGACTAAAGACTTCGGTGACAAGATTTGGTTTGGCGTATCGATGGAAAATGCGCAGGCTACGATTTCGACTCACGGAAACGCCGCCAACTGGGTCGCAGGCTCGCTCGGCGCGAGCAGTGGTCTATACAACGCCTTCAATGCGAATTATTCCTTCAACCCATCCCCTGACATCATTGCGAAGGCGGTCTATGAGCCCGGCTTTGGACATTACGAAGTCTATGGCATTTACAGCCGCTTCCGTGATCGGGCCTTCCCGTGCGTCGAGAATTTTGCCGACCCGGCTTGCGGCGCGGGTTTGACTGCGGCGAGCCCTGCTCTCGCCTTTAATAGCTCGAAGGATGGCGGCGGCGTGGGTGCTAATGCTCGCTGGTCCTTCTACCAGAAGCATCTCGACTTCGGCATTCACGGCCTTACCGGACGGGGTATTGGCCGCTACGGCACTGCCGGCTTACCAGACTCTGCAATCCACGCCGATGGAACTCTCGATCTGGTTCGTTCCTACCAGGCGCTTGCCACCCTCGAGTGGCACGGACCAAAGCTCGATGTTTACCTGAACGGAGGCGGCGAGTACGCTGGCCGCACCGACGACTTCGATCCGATTTCCGGCAAGTTTGTCGGCTACGGGTCGCCGTTCTTCTCGAATAAAGGCTGTTACTCCGAAACCGTTCCGGGAGCCACTACAACCTCAGGAACCGGCCAGACCCTTGGATTTCTTCCCGGTAGCTTGGCGAATTGCACGGCTGACACTCGCGTCGTGCTCGAAGGTACGGTGGGCTTCTGGTATCGCTTCTACAACGGTCCCAAGGGTCGCTTCCAGTGGGGTCCGCAGTTTTCTTATGTAGAGCGCGACACCTGGTCCGGAACCGGCTTTACGCCGGGAGTGGGCGTATCGCCCCATGGTCTGGACGGGATGATCTTCACGTCGTTCCGTTATTACCTGCCTTAGTAAGTGCCGGAAGTCGAGTGAATCGGGGCGAAGTCAGAATGCGGAACTAAGAAGGCTGAATAGATGTCCCGGCCCGTCTCACTTCTGCCTTCAGCATTCTGACTTTCGTCCCTGAGTTTCTTGATTTCTCAGGATTTGCGGCAATTGTGCAACGATTTGCCCATCCTGATTCGCCTCGCTGCACCGCCGTGCGGGATGCTTTATACTGGCTGTTCGCGTATGTTCCGTCCCGGTGGCTTCCTAGGGAAATGTGGCTCGGCATTCCCGGATGAAGTGCGGACCGGGTACAAGACCCCGTCGGCAAGGAAAATCGCAGAATGAAGGCGTAGACCCTCGCGCATGGCACGGCTCTCGCTGGACAACCCTCAGTATTTTCTCAACCGCGACACCTCATGGATCGCGTTCAACCGGCGTGTGCTCGAAGAGTCGGAGGACGCCGGTAATCCGCTGCTGGAGCGCCTGAAATTCCTCGCGATTTCCGCCAGCAACTTGGATGAGTTTTTTGAGATTCGCGTGGCCGCCATGGTGCAGCAAATTGAGGATGGATATAACGAAGCCGGTCCCGACGGCTTAACGCTCACCGAGAAGCGCGACATTCTATCTCGTCTCGCTCACACTTTTGTCGATGATCAGTACGAATGCTGGAATACTCTGCGCCCGGCGCTCGCCGAGCATGGCATACGCGTGCTCAGCTTGCACGAACTCGACGCAGAGGCTCGCCGTTTCGTCGATCAATACTGCGAAAAAGAACTCGATCCCCTGCTCACTCCGGTGACGGTCGATCCCTCGCATCCCTTTCCGCGGGTAATCAACAAAGCGCTCTGTCTCGGCTTTCTTTTGCGTCGGCGTCGCCGTTCGGCGCTGGTTTATACAGGCGTGGTCTCGGTGCCTCGCGCACTGCCTCGCCTCGTTCGTTTGCCTTCGGACACGACGACAGATTTTATTTTTCTTGCCGACCTGGTTGCTCATCACGCCCAGAACATGTATCACGGCTACGATATTGTTTCTTCCGCGCCATTCCGCGTCACCCGCAACAGCAATCTTTATCTGCAGGAAGAAGAAGCGCGGAATCTGCTCGAATCGGTGCGCGCCGAGCTGCACAACCGGCGCAAAGGCGATGCAGTTCGCATGGAGATTGAAGCCGACGCCGATCCCGAAATCATCGAGCGCCTCCGAACCGTCTTCGAGCTCGATCCCTGGCAGGTTTTTCCGGTGAATGGTCCGGTAAATCTTTCGCGGCTGTTTAATGTCTACGAGCAGACACCACGCCCCGATCTCAAGTTCCGCTCCTTTGCTCCACGCGAGTTGCGCCTTACCGCCAAGTCTCAGAACCTGTTCGAGGAACTTCGTCGGCATGACGTCTTGCTGCACCATCCGTACGATTCGTATGACGCCGTCATCTCGTTTATCGAATCGGCTGCGGAAGACGATGCGGTGCTTTCGATCAAGCAGACTCTCTACCGCACCAACGAGCACTCGTTGATCGTTCCTTCACTCATCGACGCCGCCTCGCGAAAAGAAGTGACGGCGGTGGTCGAATTGAAGGCGCGCTTCGACGAAGCCCACAACATCCGCTGGGCGCGCGATTTGGAAGATGCCGGGGTGCAGGTCTTCCACGGATTGGTCGGTTTGAAAACGCACTGCAAACTATCTCTGCTGGTGCGCCGCGATCCCGATGGTGTGCGCAGCTACGCGCACATCGGAACCGGCAATTACAACGCCACCACCGCGCGCATCTACACCGATCTTAGTTTGTTCACCGCGAATCCCGAAGTCACGCGCGCCGTGCACGATGTCTTCAGTTTTCTTACTGCGTATGCCGAGAATCCCAGCTACGATCCGCTGCTGGTCGCTCCCCTCGATCTTGCGGAAAAAGTGATTGCACTCATCGACCGCGAGGCCGAGCATGCCCGCCAGGGCCGCCCTGGGCGAATCATCGCCAAGATGAACGCCCTGCTCGATAAGAACTTAGTGCAGGCGTTGTATCGCGCTTCGCAGGCCGGAGCTGAGATCGATCTGATTGTGCGCGGCATCTGTGCCTTGCGTCCGGGGGTGCGTGGCCTGAGTGACCGCATCCGCGTGCGCAGCATCGTGGGCCGGTTCCTTGAACACAGCCGCATCTACTATTTCGGCAATGGAGGCGAAGAAGAAATCTACATTGGCAGCGCCGACTGGATGCCGCGTAATCTCTACGAGCGGGTTGAAGTGCTGGTTCCATTGCGCGACGAATTTCTGCGCGAGCGGGTGCGCCGCGAGATCCTGGATGCCTACCTCGTCGATAACCGCAAGGCTCGAATTTTGTTACGGGATGCCACGTATATTCGCGCGTGGCAGCCCATGCACGGCAAACGCAATCGCAAAGCGCCGACCGGTGCGGCCGCCTTCAGCGCTCAGGATTATTTGATCGGGGTAGCCGAAGGCAGGCAGCCTGCTGGTTTCGCGCCGCCGCCGATGCCCGCGAAAAAACGCAAAGCTCCAGCCGGAAGAGAAAGATAACCAAGAAAATTCGTCATGATCATTTATTTTTTGCGTCACGCGAGCGCCGGCGAACCGTTCGTCAATCCGAAGAAGGACGAGAAACGCGCGCTCGATAAAGAAGGAATCGAGCAGTGCGGCTTTGTGGGCCGCGCTTTGGCTGCGGTCGAAGCCCAGGTCGATCTGATTATTTCCAGTCCGCTGAAGCGCGCTACCCAGACCGCGTCGTTAGTCGGCAACGAGATGGGCTACGAAGGAAAGCTGCAGATTGAAGCCGCGCTGCGTCCGGGCGCGAGCTTCGCCGACTTTCGCCGCCTGCTTGAAAAATATGCCCTCCAGGAATCGATCATGGTCGTGGGGCACAATCCCAATCTCAGCCAGTTTTTGGGAACGGTGATCAGCGAATCCGGCTGCGAAGCTTCCGTAGAACTGAAGAAGGGCGCCGTGGCCCGCGTAGACATGCGACGCAGTTCGGGCACTTTGCTGTGGTGTTTCACTCCGAAAACGCTGCGCACTCTCTACGCCACTGCGGTGGAGAGTTCGCGCCCGAACACTTCGCGGAAGTAAGCACAATCCTTCTCCACTGCCCACAATTCCAAATCCACCCCCATACGCCGTCGCGGCATCAGGGTCAAACGAACCTCAGCGCCTTGCAGAGTAACGCGCACTTTTTGCACGGCGCGGCTCCGGCCCAGGTTCAGCGCGCGCGCCAGACGCAAGAGCAAAATTGCTTTCTGCACGCCAGAGCGGTCCTCCGGATCGAGTGCCTTCATTGGCGCATCTTCGACGATCGGCCGCGATTTTCCCAGATAGCGCGCAATCGCCGCGATCAGCCGCCTCTGCTGCGGCGTGTAGCCTAAAATTTCCGAGTTCGAAATAATGTAGTAAGTGTGCCGGTGGTGCCCGTTGCGGTTGACGTAATCTCCGACTTCGTAAAGCATGGCCGCCGCCGAAAGCCATTCGCGAAATTCCGGAGCCAGCCCATGCACCGTACGCAGCGCGGAAAATAGAAACATGGCCGACTCGCGGACGTCGAGCGCATGTTTCATGTCCACGTGATAATGCACGACCGCCCGGGTAATCGATTCCCAACGCTCCGATTCGATCTGTTTCCCCGAGCGCGTGCTGCGGTCATATTCAGCCGCCATTTGTGCCAGCAAACCATCGCGCAGCCCGAGCGCCGAATAGCGAAAACCCTTGAGATGACAGCGGCCGAGCAACTCGTCGTAGACCGCAGCGCCCGCCACAATGATTTCCGCGCGTCTCGGGCCGATGCCTTCAATCTGCTGCCGCTGCTCGACCGGCAATCGGGCCAGTCTCTTAGCGATTCGCGTCATCTCCGCGGTGGAGACTACGAGACGCTGGCGAGTTCCATTCTTCCGCAACTTACTGGCGGCGGCCGCCAAGGCCGCGGCAGTTCCTGAAGTCGCAATTACATTCTTAACCTTGGCCGCAACGATCCGAGGCGCAATGCGATTCACTTCTCGAGCGA
>JBAPOI010000086.1:0-8157 GCA_049279555.1 Candidatus Sulfotelmatobacter sp. | reverse complement strand
CATCTTGCTCGAGTTGTGGTGACACGCGAGATATACCGAGCATTTGGCGCATTGGGTTGGACTTGACGAAGCTTGAGGAGGGGATTGTTTCCGTCGCGGGCATCCCGATTGAATCGCAGTCAATGATTTGCATCGTGAATTTGTGGGGCTCACTTTACCGGGCCTATCCGACAAATATTTCTAAAGAAAGTAGCTTTTCGTTTCGGCTTCCGGCAGACCTTCCACCCGTACCTATGTTCTGCAGAATCCTTTTCGCACACGCGCTGGACCTGGGCGCTTTTAGTTTCAAGGTGCGCCAGATGCACGATGGCAGCTATGCGAAGACAAGGCATATGCCGCAGATCTTCGATTTGCCTGAGTACAATAATATTTAGTGGAACGGCTCCGATCCGGCCTAAACGGCCAAACAGGTTAACAACCGCAATGGTAACGATGAATTCTGGCGAATTACTTGCCGGGACTCGACGGCAGCGTCCGGACGATTCAACGCGCTCCGCGATCTCGGCACCTCAGGAGGCAATATTAGCGCCGAATCAAGTGTTTTCGCTCTCACCGGATGGAAGCAAGTTGGCCTTCTTTGCCGTGTGCACTGACGGAATCGCCCGCCTGTGGATCCATAACCTCGATACTTCGGAGGCGCGCGTTCTCTGGGGTTCAGAGTCGCCATTCTTCTCTCCATTTTTCTGGTCGCCAGATAGCCGTTTTATTGTTTTTGATGCTGGAGGCAAACTCAACATCATCGAACATTCGAGTGGCTCAGTTCGGACGTTGTGCTCCCTCGGCGGAAACGCGGTTGGTGGTTCATGGAACCACGACCGAATCATCTTTGGGCAGGATCCAGCGCGTGGATTGATGATAGTCTCCCCGGATGGCGGAGCACCGTCGCAACTTACAATCGTGGATTCTTCTCGCGGAGAAATCCGGCACGTCCTTCCGTCCCTTCTACCCGGCGGGGAACACTTTATCTATCTTTGTGTGTGCCTCAAACCGGCTGATTCGGGGATCTACCTAGGCTCCATCCTTACAGACAATGTTCGCCAAAGGTCAACTCGTTTATTAGCCACAGAGTTTGGTGCAACTTGCGTAGCTACTCCAGATGCTGACTTCTGCGCTTTACTGTTTGTTAGCAACGGTACGCTCATGGCCCAATTGTTCGATACAAAGCGGATGAAACTGATTGGGAAGCCCAAAGCGCTTGTCCAGCAGGTTGGACTGGTAAGGGATTTCGCGCTTTTCTCCGCTGCACAGAACGGCGTGCTCGCTTACAAGAAGAACGGAAACGAATATTCGCGGCTTGTCTGGCATGACCGGACAGGACGGTCAGTAGAAGAAACGGGGGAAACCGCTCTATATCTCATGCTCTCTCTCTCTCCTAATGAAAGACGAATCGCTGTAGCGCGGATTGGCGACGAGGGAGGTATCTGGTTAATAGACCGTTCAACAGGTAGAAGCACGAAACTGATAACAAAGACCGGGCTCTCTGTGTACCCAACATGGTCGGCTTCCGGTGATGCTCTGATTTTTTCATCGAACCGGAGGGGAAATTTCAACCTGTACAAGCGGCGGTTGGATCGCCTAGAGGATGAGGAGCTGCTAATCTCCCCTGAGGATAAGTTCCCTTCGGATTGCTCTCAAGACGGTACTCTTCTGCTGTATACGGCTCTGGGAGCAGGTACAAAATACGAACTCCATTTACTTTCACTCCAGGACGGACAGACGAAAGTATTTCTGCAAGCCGACTTTAATCTGTGCCATGGACGGTTTTCACCTTGCGGAAACTGGGTGGCGTACATGTCCGATGAATCGGGGCGATACGAGATTTATGTACAGCAGTTTTCTCCGGGAAACCTAAGCAGTCGGGACAATTGTGCCCGTCAACAGATTTCGCAAGGTGGCGGAATCGGCCCCCGATGGCGGCGAGACGGAAAGCAACTATACTACCTCACACCTGAACGAAAAGTGGTGGCAGTAGATATTATTACTTACCCAGTATTCCGGAAGGAGGCGGAAACCGTTCTCTTTCAGGCGCCACCCCAGACTGTCGGCATCACATCGCAGTGGGCGGTTGCTTGTAAGGGGCAGGATTTTCTCTTTTTCGCACCAGCCGAGTGTGGAAACAAAAACCAGCATCGGTTTCATATTCTCCCAAACTCGAATTCAATATGCATGAAGGATCCCGTGGCGAACGCGAT
Organism: Candidatus Sulfotelmatobacter sp.; assembly: GCA_049279555.1. Taxonomy (GTDB): domain Bacteria; phylum Acidobacteriota; class Terriglobia; order Terriglobales; family Acidobacteriaceae; genus Sulfotelmatobacter. The sequence goes on along the minus strand of JBAPOI010000086.1, from coordinate 5,965 downwards.
CTCTTGATCAGAGCTAACATACGAGATTCTTGTTCTGTAGTGCGCTCCATAAAAGCACCCTGGTTTTCGCAGGAGTGGTGCCGCGTTTGGTTAGCCGAGCTGGGAGTGATGCCGACTCAGGAACTGATTCCTATCATCAAATGAGACATCATTTTCGTAAAAGCTGTCGCTGTAGTCAAGCGCCAAAACCATGGTAGGCGGGAAGCAGCAGGCTGAACTAAGACGTGTTTGGGAGTGCGGCAATAAGGGCTATAGAAGCAATACAGTATTCCAATTGGGATCACGTGAGGAAAACAAAACATGCAGCGACGATCGTTTCGCGATCTGCAAGAAACAGCCCACACGACCTTTTTCCGAGCGCCTACAGCGCATGGAGACTTTTCTGAGTGCGACGTGGTGATGCTTGGCGTGCCATTTGACGGCGGGGCTGTCTTCCTCCCGGGTTCTAGGTTCGGCCCGGATCATGTCCGTCAATGCAGCCGGAATGCGGATCGTCCTTGCTTAGAAGGAGATGTTCGTGTACGAGATGGCGGAAACCTTGCATTTCCCTTTATGGATCGGGTTAAGGTGAGGGATGTGATCGCGAATGCGGTTCATGCGATCGCCACCGCAGGAGCTGTTCCATTCTGCGTTGGGGGCGACCACTCCATAACGCAGGCCTGCCTCGAGGGGCTTTCTCGGATGCATGGTCCCTTGGCCTTAGTTCACATTGATGCCCATCCTGACACAAGTTCTTCGGCGCACGTCGGTGATCGAAATCATCACGGCGCAACCGTCAGGGTGGCGCTAGAGGATGGATTTGTTCGAAAAGGTGCCGTGTTTCAGATCGGTGTAAGGGTTGCTCAGGATTTGACATTTGTGAAGGAATGGGACTTAAAGGTGTATCCAATGGATCTTCTTGATAGCGAGGGTCCAGCGAAGGTTGCTACAGTCATACGAACGTGCCTGGGTGAAATACCTACTTACGTGTCGATAGACATAGATGCTGTTGATCCCGCCTTCGCGCCAGGCACAGGTGGCCAAGAACCAGGCGGCCTAACGTCGCGGGAACTATTCTCGCTGGTTCGAAATCTCTCGGGAATCAAGCTTGTAGGTCTTGACGTAGTTGAAATTCTACCGCTGAAGGATGTTTCGAACATTACTGGCATACTTGGAGCCAGCGTGCTCTCAGAGGGGCTCGCCCTCGTACTAGCCCGAGACTCTAGATTGTTGAAGTGTACAGCGGAGTCTCGTTGATTTGGATGCCGCTGCCATCCTGTATATCTATCTATTTGGAGCGAACTCACTCGCGGCACTTGAAAGGTTCAGACTATGATAACAGAGCTCCAGCGTGACCCCACCGTCGATCTCCAAGTTTCGGGGCGTCGGATATTCTTGTACGATGAGATTTTGCAACCTGAACACATCGACCGGATTCATACCGCGGTCTCTTCAATGAGATTCTGCCGGACAGAGAGCGACCGGGCTGATACAAAAGAAGTCCGGACATTTGCTGCCGATGTCACAGGCCAATGGGTTGCCGAGGAGCCTCTGTTTCCAGTGATTGCGGCTTTGGTCCATGAGCTATTTCCTCGCGATGACCTGCAGCCTTACCGCGCATATATTAACTGTATCGTCTATGGCGATTCCGCGTATCCACACCGCGATTGCGCTCCCGACCGCAAAGATGTGACCGCGCTGTACTATGTGAACCGGGAGTGGCCTCGAACGTGGTGCGGCGAAACTATCTTTTTCGAAGATAATGGGGATCCGCGGATTGCAATCGCGCCCTGCCCCGGCCGTCTGGTCATATTTGAAGGAGCCATTGAACATCGCGTCGGTGTTCCCTCCCGCGATTGTTACGTCGAGCGCTTGACGCTGGCCTACAAGTTTAGAGCTCCGGGGGAGTGGCGATAAGGTTCAGCCTTTCTTCGCCCTTCCTCTTGGCCGACTCAATGGAATAATTCACGGTTCGGGGCAAGCAATATCTGCGTTCGGTCGTACGTTACGATTCCAAGAGAATCTCCTTCTTGCCGAATAGGCGCTCGGCACGAACACCGCGCGAACGACAGTCGTGGATCAAGGGATTGGAATCAATAATCGGCCTCGATTGTTCTGTATACTTGAGGGTCATGACATGATTGAGCCATGGTTCCTGCCCCATCGCGTAGGCATAGACCTCTTTGCATCCTAAGCGCTCTACGATATCCATCGCCTGTTCGTAATTTGATCCAGGCAACCGTAGAACTCGCAATATCCGGATGATCTTCACGAAATGATCTTCACGAAGTGCCCAAAGTGGAGTAGCCTGGGGAGCCGATTTGAGGTTAGCAATACAAGGGACATTACTAAGGCAGGGCTGTAGCGAAGAAGCAACAGCGCTTATCGACGGTTTTCGTGAACCGCTCGACTCTTTGCTAAGGGATGGTCATCTTGCGTCAGCCTACAGTTTGCTTAAAATCCTGCAACGGTGGCCTGGGACCGGCGATGGGTCGACGAGCGTTTGCGCGTCATCTATCGTCAATGGGTTCCACCCTGGCATTTCGAAATGCTCAATGACGTTCCTCGCGGGCAAGCGTACGCCGACGCTCTAGCGACGCTGAACTTAACAGGTAAAACCGTGCTTGATATTGGCGCCGGAAGCGGACTGTTAGCCATGATTGCAGTTCGCTCCGGAGCAAAGCATGTTTACGCGTGCGAAATGGTCCGGCCGATCGCGGAAAAAGCCGAAGAGATTGTGCGGCAGAACGGCTTGGAGAACAGGATTACGATAATTCCGAAGAGTTCTTTCGAAATGGAAATCGGTAGGGAAATGCCAGAACGCGCTCAGCTGATGGTATCGGAGACCTTCGATTATGCGTTCGTCGGCGAGAGATTTCTGCGCAGTCTCAGACATGCGAAACAAACTTTGCTAAACCAGATGCGGTTGCTTGTACCTTGCGGAATGAAACTATGCGGAGTTTTGATAGAAAGTGCAGATATCCATGGTATGAACTGTGTGGAACGTTCTCAAGGTTTTGACGTAAGTGGAATGAATGAGTTTTCAGCTCCCACCTACTTCCCGGTAAGACTAATGACCCCTACCGGATCTTATCAGGGATTGAAACGCTTGTTGAGGCTGATCTGCATGACGGTATTCCCTGCTCCATGACGCGAACCGTCGAATTCACGGCGGTGCAACATGGCATTGCGCACGGAGTCGCGTTCTGGTTCGCCGCGGTACTGGCGCCCGGCGTGACTCTCACCAATAGCCCTGAGCAACCTCAGAGTCACTGGACCCAGGCCTTCGCAACGTTCTGCAAACCGATACGTGTACAAAAGAACCGACCATATCTGGTCAGAGTAACGATAACTGACGAGTCAGTAAGTATTGCTCCTGTGTTAAATCAATAGTGCTTCGATATGAGCACTTGAAGTGCGAGTAATGGTGGGGGAACCTGATCGCTTTGAGTATTACAGTGTTATATCCCGTATTTCGAGCGCGCTGCGGAAATCTCCAGCTTCGAAGCCGAGATTCATCGCAGCGTTTGATCCTCTTGCCATTGCAGTGATGGTTCATGGCACGTTTCCAGCCGCTTTCTGACGGAGGTCTCGAATGAGCCCACAGCTTCAGACCGAACCAAAGACCGAACCGATCCAGCCCCAGCCCAACATTCCGAGGTGGAACCTAGCCCTGCGGATTGCCTTTCGATTCTGGCTGGTATATCTGGGACTGTATTGTCTTTCCACGCAAGTCATCACCAGCCTGTTCTCCGCTGACGAGGGAGCCGTCATTCCCGATCCGGCCACTCTCTGGCCGCTGCGCCCCGTCATCATTTGGACCGCCGCCAATATTTTCCACGTGAACGTGCAGCTGTCCCCCTTCTGGATCGGCAACAGCGCCACCAGCGACTGCATGTTCGGTTGGGCCACGGCCTTCTGCCTGCTAATGATCGCCGCAGCGGCGACCGTTGTCTGGTCACTTCTCGACCGCAGCCGGGAGAACTACGCCGAGCTGCATAAGTGGTTTCGGCTTTTCATTCGCCTCGCGCTTGCTGGACAGATGATTGCTTACGGTTTTGTGAAAGTCATCCCGATACAGATGTTGTATCCCTCCTTGTTCAGGTTGGTGCAGCCTTACGGCACGTTCACTCCCATGGGGGTTCTCTGGAACTTCATGGGCTCGGCCCCGGCTTATCAAATCTTCGCCGGCTGCGCCGAAATCGCAGCCGGAGTACTGCTGATCTTTCCTCGCACGGCTACCTTCGGTGCCCTGATCAGCCTCGCCGACATGACCCAGGTGTTTACGCTGAACATAAACTACGATGTGCCGGCGAAGCTGCTTGCCTTTCACCTCATCCTGCTCTCCTGCTTTCTCCTGGCGCCCGACGTTCCACGCCTGGTCAGAGTCCTGTTGCTGAACCGGGCCACGGCACCTTCCACGCAAGCGCAACTGTTCCGTGGCGTCCGGGCCAACCGGATCGCACTTGCCGCGCAAATGATATTGGGTCTGTGGCTCGTAGGCTTGTACGGCCACGAATGCTGGACTATCTGGGGCATTTTGAACGGACCGCTCCCGCCCACCTATGGCATCTGGGAGGTGCGCCAGATGTCGATCGACGAGCAACCACGCCCGCCGCTCCTCACCGACTCCACCCGTTGGCGGCGCGCCATCTTCGAGTCCCGCGGCCGGATGGCCTTTCAGCTCATGGACGACTCGTTCGCTCCTTATCGCGCCTCCGTCAATCTCCCGGAGAGAACTCTCACCCTCACGAAGCCGCCTGAGCCTACCCAAAGCTCCGAAAAAGCTAGGGAGGACAAGAATTGGACGGCGAGCTTTACTTTCCAGCAGCCTGCCGGGGATCAGCTCATCCTGGATGGCCGGATGGACAATCATCAGGTTCATATGGAGCTTCAGTTGACCGACCGGAATAAGTTTCTGCTGGTCTCAAGAGGTTTCCGCTGGACCCAGGAAGCCCCGTTCGGCGGTCGCTTTTGATGGTAGGTTAGCGTGACTGGAAGGGATTCATCCTCACTGAGCTGATGCTCGATACAGCTGAGTTCAGGTCTCCATTGCCGTTCTTTCAGAATTTGTAAAATCATTTGTTTTTCGATGGGAGCACACGCGGACGGCCTTTTCAGGCAGCTGGATCTGAAACGCGAAGCCGAATTTATCAGTGTCTTTTGATGCCGCCCGCGATCATGTCCTGACCGATGGCGGATAGTCCGCTTTCGGCCTGGGGCGTCGTCCCGTCGCTGCCCCCTTCGTTTCCGCTGCAGTTGTCAATTCGAGTCACGAAACATCCGGCGGTTTGAGTGGAGTTCGTGAACTGCTCCCAGTCCGATTTGAAGACGAAATATTGCGAAATACGGGGCATGTTTCACGTATTTCGAAGTACGTGGATGCGGAATTTCTCTGCCGTCCAGACTTGCTGGCGGAGAAAAAGAAATTCGTAGCGTCACCTCTTAGTGTTTTCAGAGGCATTTGGGGCTTCTTTGACGGTAGCCTGCGACAAATTCACTGCTGCCTGTTTTTCGTCATTGGAGTCTATTGAGACTAAGGTGAAGTCTCCTTCCGAATCGGTTCGTTTTGCAAATCGACAACGTAGCTTTCAAATTGTGATCGATAGTTAATAACTGAGCCCGTAGTGAGACCTAGCTGGCATGTGGAGTAGCTGGGAGGTGTAGGTTGAGCAAAGCGACCACGACATCGAACGAGGAAGCAACCACGACAATCGTTGACGCGCAGCAGCCTGGAACGAAAACACAACAAGCCGAAATTGATTACCAGCAGCAGGGGTTCAACCTGGCGTTAGTGGATTACGACCGGGAGCGGTGTGTGTATCAGGAGATAGAGGAGCGGGCTAGAGTAAGTCCGAGTAAGGCAGCCATCGCGTATCGAGGTCGTGAACTTAGCTACCACGGGTTGAATGCGCAGGCGAACCGGGTGGCGCGGTATCTGGTTCGGATGGGGGTTGGTAAGGGAGATCTTGTCGGGGTCTTGATG
>JBAPOI010000085.1:0-2154 GCA_049279555.1 Candidatus Sulfotelmatobacter sp. | reverse complement strand
GCCTGAATGTTGTCGGGATGGTCATCGCGCCATGCTGCTCCCATGCCCTTGGGTTCGATGTGGTCGGGGACGATGTCCTTACAGTCCGTAAACGGCAGGTGACAGATTCCGCAGTTTCCTTGTTGCGTAGAGATTTTATGGGTGAGCACTTTCCGCAATTCTGCCGGTGAGCGCATTTCCCGGTATCCTCGGGGATGATGTGGGTCGTCGATGCGCTCAATGCCCATTGTCAAGCGTCCGGCCTTGGCCGCTTCTTCGCGGCCGCAGCAGAAACGGGAGTGGTGGATGGGACAATATTGGTTTCTATGAAGTTTCATGGAAGTGCCCTTGTGTGTTTTCGTGGTTGGAGCGCATTGCTCTGCCGGTGGGGTGTTTTGCTTTGTTCTGCTTCGGTCAAGGGATTAAATGCGGAGCAGGTCCAGGCGATCGCTGCGGAGCTCACGCAAATGCGCCTCAATGCGGCTGGGCCAGACATTGTCCGGGCCATCGCCGATTGGTGCGCAACCTGACTCGAGCGGGTCCGGGCCGGCATGAGACGGGCCAAGCTGGAAGGACGCCACATCGGCCGCCACACCACATCTCGACCGCCACCATCCGGAAGGTTCTCGGACGTCCCGATGCGTCGTGTGTGGAAAGAGTTGAAACATCTGGCCTCTTGCACCCACATTAACAGCGGGCCGGAAACGGCCAAAAGCAGCCTGTTTCGGACCGTGTGCAAACCTATGGGTTAAATCACAACGGCGGGAGCAGATGGACGGAGTTACAGGTCAATTTAGGAGTGTGCTTCGAATGATGCCGAAGAAGGGATTCGTTCGAGCTAAGTCGCCGTACGACAGCAGGTTAGCATTCTAGACACCTCTGCGCGGCTCCGCGCAAGTTGTCCCAAAACCAAAAACTCGAGCCCGCCTGTCGGGAAGCGACGTCAGTTTTAGGCACAAAAGCCACAAACCAAAAGCTCTGTAGGTTCGTTTCGTTTGCCCTTTCACGAGCGAGAACGCGTTGGGTCGAGCTATAAGCCCTGGGCACGTCTGCGGCCAATTTAGTGTCGAGAATGTCTCACTGCGACCCCCATCCAGTGTGGCGGTCCTCTGGGGACCTAAACGTGCGATGACGGGCGATTCTACTTAAATAAGCGACAGGGCTTCGTTCTTCTTTCCTGAACTGCACAACGCTACTCACAAGTAGGCCGATAGCTGCACCCCCGACAACAGCAGCTGCTGATTGGAAGGGGTCGTGCGTTCCGGTAGACGACGATGTAGTCATGATCTTCAGAAAAGTGCCGCGCTGAGTTTTTCGGGGAGAATACTTTCTGCCAAATAATGGCCGCCACGAAGTTCTCCGCTCCGAAGACCTCGTTCATCATGATTCTCAGGTTATGTACTTCCTGATCCGCAATGCTCACAAAGATTGCGCCGTCGTCCTTCAGTAGGTTTTTTGCTAGACGCAGCCTGGGGTACAGCATCGTCAGCCAGTCCGAATGGAATCGTCCGTTAGAGTCCATCATTTCGACGGTAAGGGCGATTCGTCAAGCGAGGTGAACTCACGAATCTGTTCAAGTGTGCTGCTAGCTATTTCACTACCGGACAGGCGCTGCGCCGCTGCCAGCTGAAATAGCTAGCAGCGGTTGGGTGAATGCTGGGCTACGCGATAGTGCGCAACGGGCGCTCCGGCGGAGCTGGAAGAACATGGACGGATACCGCATTGGTCATAACCGGTTCCACCGGCCGCGGCATGCACATGGTAGGAGCTGGTGGCTCTGGACGCGGATCGTCGGGAGAAGGAAAGTGCAGAAGCTTGCACATTGCGGCGGACCTCAATAGACGAGTAGGTTCGTGTGCTGCAGTGGTGATGATGTGAGCAGGAGCGCCGTCCTCGTGACGACGCTCCTGGGGACCAGATCAGGCAGCCGTCGTACCGTGCTGCCGTTCCTGCTCAGCCTGGTAGATGGTGGTGACTGTGCGGCTCACGGCCTTAAGATCTCCGAAAGTTTGCAGATCAGACAGAGTCCGTGCTGAGTGGGAGTGCAGGATGCTGGGCAAGGAGTTGTCGTTGGGCAGCATGGGCTCCATGTTGTTGATTCCATCCATCAGGTCCACGGCCCGGTCCAGGTTGAAGAACACGTCGTTTATGAGGCTTCCCTTCATGCGCCCATTC
>JBAPOI010000084.1:0-27265 GCA_049279555.1 Candidatus Sulfotelmatobacter sp. | reverse complement strand
GTTTACCTGAGGAGCCAGGTTGGGATTGGGTCCACTTTTTTTGCTGCCATTCCAGTTCATTTTTTTGGCCCTACCGAAGCCGTTTATGTTCCCGACGTACGGCGAGAACTGGATGGATCCAAACTGCCTGTGCTGGTAGTCGAAGACAACCGCGAAGCACTCTTCATTTATGAAAAATATCTCAAAGGGTCACTCTTTCAGGTTGTTCCCGCTCAGGATCTCAAAGAGGCGCGTCGAGCATTGCAGGAGTTTCGGCCCGTTGCAATTGTCTTGGATGTGTTGTTGCAAGGCGAGCACTCCTGGAATTTGCTGCAGGAAATCAAGCAGCAACCGGCCACGAAAGATATTCCAGTTTTCGTGGTCACTGTTGTGGAGAACCAGCAGAAGGCACTCGCACTCGGAGCTACTGCCTTCCACTCCAAACCGATTGACCGAATCTGGTTGTTGGATCAACTGCAGGCGGTTCAACCGTACAGCGGCGAGCAAATCCTTATCGTCGATGATGATGAAGTTTCACGGTATTTGCTAAAGGGCGCGCTCGCGCACAGCGGCTACCGGCTGCTTGAAGCGCAGGGCGGCAGGGAAGGTCTGCGACTGGCGCGCGAAGCCAAACCTAAAGTCATCATTTTGGATCTGGCGATGCCCGATTTAAGTGGTTTCGAAGTGCTGGAGCTTCTGAAGAGCGATCCTCAAACTCAGGAGATCCCAGTCGTGATTCATACATCGCAGGAGTTGGGAAGCCATGATCGCGCGCTTCTGCAAGCTGCGGTTGACATTGTTCCAAAGCAGGGCGGTTCGCGAGAACTGACGAGCGCTCGAATCGCAGAAGCGCTCACGAGGGCCGGTTTGCCCTTTGGCCGAGGCGCTTCGAGCGAGCTTCATGTATAGCTGTCCGAAGAAAATCCGGCCCGCCGCCGGACATGCTTAATTCACGAGGGATTTATATGCCACATACGGCAACAATTCTCACCGTGGACGACAACGACGCTCTGCGTTACTCGCTGACGAGAACCCTACGTGGCGAAGGGTACAAAGTGCTTGAGGCGCGCACCGGCGCCGAAGCGCTGGCGCTCGCGGACCAGTCTCCCGATCTTATTACCCTTGATCTGAATTTGCCCGACTTTGACGGTTTTGAAGTGTGCCGACGCCTCAGAGCCAATCCTCAGACGGCGCACATCCCCATACTTCATATTTCCGCGACGTTCGTGGAACCGCAGCACAGAGTACGCGGCCTTGATGGCGGCGCCGATGCGTTTCTTGCGGAACCAATCTCCGGAGACGAGTTGCTGGCCACGGTGGGGGCGCTGCTTCGAATGAAGCAAGCAGAGCGCGAAGCCCGTTTGCAAGCGGCGGAGGCTGAAAGAGCCAGGCAGGAATTAAGGGCCGCTCACGACGAACTGGAGATGCGGGTGCAAGAGCGCACCGCAGAACTGGCTCGCAAGAGCGAAGAGATTCGCGAACTCACCGGCCGATTGCTGAAATCGCAGGATGACGAACGAAGGCGGCTCGCCCGCGAGTTGCATGACAGCACGGGCCAGATGCTGGCCGCGATGAAAATAAACCTCGATTCGATTGGCTCAGAGATGCAGGGAAAGAATACGGCGGTCGATAAGCTGGTTGCGGAGACCACCGGATATACGGTTGAGATCAGCCGCCAGCTGCGAACGATGTCCTATCTTCTGCACCCGCCTCTTCTCGACGAGACTGGTTTGCAATCGGCGTTGCGGTGGTATGCGGAAGGCTTTGCGCAGCGCAGCGGCATTCAGGTGGATTTGAAAATAAGTCCGGAGTTCCGTCGTTTGCCCGACGATCTGGAAATTGCGATCTTCCGCGTGGTGCAGGAGTCGCTCACCAACATTCACCGCCATTCTGGTAGCCCGACCGCGACCATCGAATTGACGAACAGCCCCGAAAATATCCAATTGCAGATCATCGACGCCGGCAAAGGGATGCCCGACCGGGCTTCGCGTGGCAAGTTCGTTCCGGGGGTTGGCATTATGGGGATGCAAGAACGAATGCGGCAGTTCGGAGGAACCTTCGAGATTCTCTCGAAAGGAAAAGGAACAACGGTTGTCGCCACCGTGCCGACAGAGAGAACACTGCGCGAAGCCGTGTGACGGTCTAGTTGGGGGATTGGAGAGCAATGCTGCAACTGCTTTTATTTTCCAATGCAGAATGTTCAAGTATCGGAAATCGTCAATGTTTATTGGGGTATGGCGCGAAGCGCCTTTCCTGGAGACATGCTGGAGACATAGATTGCTGTTGTGCTCCTTGCCTTGGGGGTGAACGTCTCAGGCGCCCGGTTGGTACAAATACTTCTGAAATCCTACGAAAACCTTGTTGATCTCTTCGGGCCTGCCGAGGTCGGCTACGGCGTCGGAAATTGAGTTGGAATATCTCAACCGTAGCAGTGGCGTTAACTTTTCCTGGTCGAGTTCGTCCACCCCGACGCCTACGTAAGTGTGCCAATACGAAGTCCAGGAACGCCCGCTACTTGCTGGTGAAGTGCCTAGTGATGGCTACCCTTGCCCGAGTGGCGCGTTCTTCACGGGTGAGTGGAGGCAGGGAATCCATTTCCAGTCTGCCATTTTCCTCGCTAGTTACTTCCCGTGTCGAAAACACCCCTGTTTCGCACCAGAGCGTCACTCCAGCTAGGAGAGATCACCCATAACCATAAGAACACAAGATTGCGGCTTGTCTCTCGTTCCTCTTCCTCCATCCTTTGCGGGAAAAGAGGAATTGTTTTTTGATTCTCCTAGTCATCAAGGTAAACGCATGACCTGGACTCGGCGGATCGCTCCCCAGAGGGCCTAGTCAAATCCCCGTCAGAAACCATCCCGCTCTCTCGGCTTCCTTCACCTTACTATGTGCTTCCCCTGCAGCGTTATTGATCTCAGCAGCTCGCAAATACAGTTTTGATTTTCCTATGGTTCAAGTCATGGACACGCCGATGTTGTTTCATATTCGCTCAAGCGCGATACGCGGCGCACCCTCACTCGTCGATCACGGTCTCGTTCGTTTGTTTTTCATTTGACAATTTGGAGACGTTCGATTTAACGTGACGTTCCGATCAACGAGTCAACGAGCCGGCTTTGCGTCAGCACGACCGATTCTGGGTTCCGTTTGCGTTTTCTTGTCGCTGCTTCCAAGTTTTGGAACGAATTTTTGTCGTTGTGTCGTTGGCGTTTCGTTAATAGCGAGACGGCGGACAACTAAACAGACAGTCCTGTCTGGCGCAAGTAGTTTGGATCGGTCGATTTTACCAGGAGGAGGCCATCAATGGCTCGTTCGAGTCTAATGCTGTCGTTGGTTCATGCTTTGAGAGCAGTTCCCAGCGCCGCACTTGTATTCGTAGCCACCGCCGTTCTCTTTGCTTTGTTTCCCACCCAAGGCCATGCTCAGCAGCCAGACTATGAGCAGCAGGGGCTCACGTTCTACGGTTCTTACCAAGGCGGTAACGTAGACACCGTGAACATGAGAAATGGCAATGTCATGATTAACATCCCATTGGTCTCATTCCCCCAGCGGGGGAACTTGAGTTTGAGTTACTCGCTGTCGCTCAACAATAGCGGGTTCTATTATGTCAAGACCTGCGATGTTCAGGGGCAGTGCACCGGAACGTGGAAGCGGCAATTCCCTTCCCCGTCAATAGATACAATCGGCCCCAGCCTCGTAATGGATCAGGGACTGAATCTTTACCAGTCTCTCCAGAGTGTCCACGTAGGCGGCACACAGGGGACCACCTACTACTATTATCTCTATACGCTCATGGACTCTACCGGAGCACAGCACCCACTCGGATTCGACAACAGTAACTTGTCCAACCTTCGCGCCACCGATGGCTCGGGCTATTTGGCCGTCGCATCCGGGGGGGAATGCCTACGACTACCTTCAGGCAGCGAACGATTCTTTCACGGCGTATTCACCAAAAGGAATAAGGTACAACTATTCAAGAGCAGGGGCTGGAGGGGGCGGTGCGCCACCTAACTCGATCATAGATCCCGACGGAAACACGATTACTCTTGGAACGGGCGCAACAACAGATTCCGTTGGACGAGTTATTCCTACTGTGGGGTCAATGACAGGTTCAACGACTGGATGCCCTGTACTGAATTTGCCGTATCAAGCTGTTATTGGCAGTGCGACTTGGTCTGTTCCTGGCCCTAATGGGTCGAACCAAACGTACCTTTTGTGTTACACGACCGTCAACTATCGAACGGGTTTTGGATCCTGCGTTAACGTGACTTTTTGCGTAGAAGCCGTTGGAAGCCAAACTGTAATACAAAGCGTGGTGCTGCCAAACGGCACTTATTGGGGTTTTGCATTTGACGCTGCGAACCCGTCTGATCAGGCGTCGAAAGCTTACGCTGATCTCCTCAAGGTTTGGTTGCCGACGGGAGGTACGATCAGCTATCAGTACACGAACTGGCAGCTCCCGAGCTATAACCGCAATCTCCTGCAGCGCACCCTGGCGCCTGGGGATGGAACGCAAGCAACGTGGAATTACAGCGCCGATTCATCCGTGAGCTTGATAACGGCCACTGACCCCCTGGGCAACGATACGTACTACACATTCGGGTACGTATGGGATAGTTCTCACACGAACCGCACGGATGGTTTGTACGAACTCCAAAGGCAAATCTACTCCGGTTCGCATACGACAGGCACGCTGCTTCGAACGATTGCGACGAGCTACCAAGGCGCTATTAGCCCGCAATCGGAATCTAATTCTTTGTATAATGTGTTACCCGTCAGCGAGACAACCACACTTTCGGATACTGGCCAGTCCTCGACAACTTCCTACACATACAATGACGGCGGGTTCGTAAACACCGAACCCTGGTGCTATCCAACCGGGCAATCAACTGACATCTGCCAGACTTCCTCGCGAGAGCCTCCTACACAAACCTCGTTCGGGCGTGTTACGGCGACCTCTGTTATCGACTACACCGGTTCGACGCTCAAAACTGTCAATACTCAGTATCAACAGCAGGTGAGCTCTTCGTACAGAGCGGCCAATTTCCTTGACTTGGTTGCGTCCACAAACATTTTGGGTTCGGGCAGCCAGGCCGCCCAGACAATCTATGGTTATGACGAGAACAACGGGAGCTCACAAGGGCTGTACGGACACCAAACGTCCATTGCTCGTTGGTTAAATACCAGTTCCAGTATTGTGCCGTGCAATGGCACTACTGCAGGATCAAATCTCACAGAGTGCACCGTCTACAATACGCAGGGTATGCCGACTCAGACAACTGACCCGAACGGAAACGCTACAAGATATACCTACGATTCAACCGGTGTGTTCCTGAGCCAAATTCAGCGTCCGGACACTGTTTACAGCGGAACGACTACCCATCACATCGTAAATTTCAGCTTTGATGCCAATACAGGGCTGCAGCTCTGGAGCACTGACGAGAACGGGAACAAAACTTTCGATCAGTATGACATCATGCGTCGACTAACACAGGTTAGCTATCCCGATGGTGGTTCGACGAGCTATTGCTATACGGATATGGGGGGAGCGACATGCGCGCAATCGGCGCCTCCATACCAAGTGGTCGAGACGGATGCACTGCTGTCCTCACCGGTGCTCAACAAGACCTCAACCGTCGTGCTAGACGGATTTGGACGGCTTTCCCAGACGCAACTTAACTCCGACCCTGACGGTGTCGATTATGTGGATATCACCTATGACGCGCTGGGACGGAAGTCTACAGTCAGCAATCCCCATCGCATGGGATCTTTGCTCACCGACGGTCTCACAACCTACGTCTATGATGCTCTAAGCCGAGTCTGTGTCGTTGGGCAACCCGATGGAGCTCATGTTTCACAATCATCGGGTTGTCCGGCAACTGCGCCGTCGGGCGACGTGTTAACCCAGTACGTTGGGAATTGCACGACGGTGACCGACGAAGCCGGCAAGTCGCGCCGATCTTGCGCTGATAGCCTGGGCAGAGTGACCGGAATATGGGAGGACCCGTCTGGCGTTAATTACGAAACCGATTATCAGTACAGCGCCCTGGGCGATCTGACGAACGTAAAGCAGAACGGCAGCAGCTCCTCACACGCGCGAATGCGCACTTTTGTCTATGACTCCCTATCCCGGCTGACGAGCGCGAACAACCCCGAGTCTGGACCGATCAGTTACACCTATGATGCCGACGGGAATCTTGCCACCAAAAAGACTCTCTCGCCGAACCAGCTTTCGACAGGTGCCGCACAGGTTACAACGACATACACCTACGACGCGCTGAACCGACTTACGGGCAAGAGCTACAGTGACTCTTACAACCCCCCACACCGGGAGCGACGTTCGGCTACGACGGAGTTGTTCTGTCGTGTCACTCCGAACGGCTTCGGCCCCGGGTCGAACAACCTGATCGGTCGTCGTTCAGCGATGTGTTTTAATTCGGGAAGCAAGTCTTGGACTTTTGATCCGATGGGCAGAATGACCAGCGAGAACGACCGCTACATTGGACTCGTACCGCCGTGCTCCGGTTGTTACGGGCCCGAGGTTCTTCTCAACCACGCAGGTTTTCCAGTCCCCACCATCTCTACCGACAACGCCTACGAATACTATCTAAACGGCGATTTGCTCGACACGTTTTATCCGCAGCCGGGTCTGCCTGCCTACGAGTTCTCCACTGAAGAGAATGCCGCAGGGAGAGTGGTCAGCGCGGGCGATGAAAGCGAGGGCTGGGACCTTTGGGCGGCGACTTACACGCCCGACGGGCAGTTGGCCACGGGCTCGATCGATTGGACGAGCGGCAGGTATCAAACTTTCTCGAACACCTATAACAATCGCCTGCAGCCCGTGGTTATCTCGGATACGGCTCCTTCGGGTGCCTCGATCTTGAACCTGACCTACAACTTCAATCTCGGGAATGGCACGACGGGCAGCGACAACGGCAACGTCATAGGAGTTACCAACGCCAGTGACGGAATTGGCGCGGTTAACTACTTCTATGACTCCCTAAACCGGATCAACAGCGCCTATAGCACGAGTTCGACCTGGGGCGAGAACTACACGATTGACGCCTGGGGCAATCTCACAAACATTGCGCTTCACCCAGGCAAGACCAATTCCGAAACGCTGAGCTGCGCTCCCGCAAACACCCAGAACCAACTGAACACCTGCTATAGCTACGATGCAGCAGGAAATCTGATCCAAAATGGTACGAATACCTACACCTACGATGCGGAGAACCGGCTGATCGCTGCTGGCGGTTTCAGTTACATCTACGACGGCGACGGGAATCGGATTGAAAAGTGCACGGAAGCCACGAACGCCCAAGGCATACCCATCCCTGGAACGTGCGCAAGCAGTGCCACTGGAACGTTCTATTGGAGATTCCAGGATGGTACCCCCCAGGCCGAAAGTGACCTGGGCGGGAACTGGACAGCGTCCTATGGAGTAATTCGCGGAAGGATTACATCCCGTGTCGACCTCACGGCCAATCCTAATATAGCCCACTACTATTTTCAGGACCGCTTGCATTCTACGAATGTCATTACCGACACTAGCGGCAGCATCGAGCAAATATCTGACTACTATCCCTACGGGGGCGAATTCGTGATCACCGCCGGGGACTCGAATCATTATAAGTTCACAGGCAAAGAACACGATACAGAATCCACCCTCGACTACTTCGGCGCGAGGCATTACGGATCAAGCATGGGCAGGTTCATGACAGTTGATCCCTCCCGAATGAGCGCGTTCATTGAAGATCCGCAGAGTTGGAACCGATACAGCTACGTACACAACAATCCGCTTCGCTTGGTAGACAAGAACGGAAAGTGGCCGACAGACATTCACAACCAAATCATCGACCTGGCCTTTACAAACCTGACACCTGAGCAGCGCCAGATTCTAAAAAATGTCAGTGTGCAGCAAGACAATATCTTAACCGGCGGGCAGGCAAACGGCGGCGCTTATCAGCATGCGATGAGCAGTCCTGGTCAAACCGCCGCCGATGCGGCACAGCAGTTTAGCGATTTTGTGAGCGGCAACGAAGCTGACGCGCAGACGATTCAAATACAGTTTTGGCTAGGCGATCCTGCCTCCGCTCTAGACAATCAGCTAAGCGATAGTGCGCTTGCCGCGTTCGGATTGGCGCTGCACGCCATGGTTGACTCAACATCGCCGGCTCATGCGGGGTTTCAAACGTGGAACTTGATGAATCCGTTTCTCGTTAAGAACCATATAGATGCTGAGAAGACGATCACTCAGCCACAACTGATAAATGCCGCCAACGTAGCCAGAAACGCATTCAATGCAACCTTTGGCGCATTCGGGGATGAGTTCCAGCTTTTGGAACTACAAATGAATCAGCAGCAACAACAACAGCGCACATCCTGTGTGACTACCTACGGCTCAAACGGAGCCGAGAAAACCTGTGAGAACTACTGAGTCAGGAATGGGCAGTGTTGGCACCGGCGGTGTAGGAGAAATTTTATGAAGGCCTGCTTAAGTCTGGTGTTGGGAGCCTGTCTTCTTTGGCTTCCGAATGGTGGCTTCTATTTTTCACAGGAATCTCAGTCCTCCAAAGTGACGGCGGAAGAAGCGCAACGCAAATACGCTGCCGGGAAGTTTGCCGAAGCTGAGCGTGATTTTCGAGAGTTGATCAGGCGGGATCCGTCGAATCTCTACGCTCAGGTATATCTCGGGCAAGCTCTCTTCAGGCAAGAGAAGTATGCGGAATCCGTTGGGCCTTTCGAGAAGGTACGCGATCTGGAAAGAAGTGGGAACAAACTTTCTTCCGATCAGCACCGCATTGTGATTGACCAGTTATCAATGGCCTATGGGATCAGTGGCGATCTGAAGAAAGCCCGTGCGCTTCTCGAAGATGCCATTCAGCAAGACCCAGAGTACCCGCTGAATTATTACAATCTGGCTTGTGTCTTTGCCGAGGGCGGTGACAAAAACAAAACGTTCGCAAATCTCTCCCTAGCATTCCAGCACAAGGACGGCATTTTGAAGGGGGAACGGATGCCCAATCCGCGAACTGATTCGTCGTTTCAGAAGTTCGCCCAAGATGACGACTTCATCAAGCTAATGAAGAAGCTAGGCTACGAATGAGGGCCGCTCAATTGTGGCAGGACCAGAGCAGACCGTGAGAGGGGACCGAACAGTCCTGTTGTTTGTAACCGCCGTTTCGACAGGATGCTTCTCCGTGATGCTGGGGCCATTATCTGTCCACACTTATTGTGAAAATCGACCAATCGTCGGTGCCTTAACGTTCGTTGCCGCCTTCATCTTCACTCTGTTCATCCGCAACCGATCAGGCATGTTCTGGAAAAGGATTCTCTCTGGACTAGGAATGGCAATGTGTCTACTGACCACGGGTGTGAACATCTGGTTTATCTGGTACGCGACCCGGTTGTGTCGTCACATGCTCGATTCGGTTAAGCCCTAGGCTGCCACGGGGGCTAGCGAATCCATTTACGGCTCTCGGACCTCCACAGGAGAACCCGTGGATGGACCGCAGAGGAGATTACCCAAACTGTCGAGAACGGAACTGCACACGTGGTCACGAACAAAGCAACCGGCGGAGCTGCGACAGAGTTCGTCAACCCGGCCAATGGAAAGTTCGTTGTCATCGATAATGCCGAATGAAAGACCAAGGTCATAGATCAGCGAGGAGGGAGCAATAATGAAGACTACTTTTGCGCGGTTGTCTCTTGGGATTGTTCTCTCAATCATCCTTTTTTGGGTCTGGTACAGCGTAGCTGCCGATTACGGGTACAGCGCTGTGGCGGGTACATACACTCTGCAACAGAGCGGAGAAATATCGACCTTGGTTCTGAGGCCCGACCGCAGTTTCCAGCAAGAGGTGACCCGCGCTGGGAAAGTAGACCGTGCTCAAGGCAGTTGGAGACGCATTGGTGAAGGCGGTATTGTTTTCTCAAAAGAGTTCTTGAAGGTGGCTGGACAGGAAGTGAGATCCGACGGGGAGGCAGATGGGCAAGTCGAAAAGCGATGTTTAGGACTACTATTTTCGATTACCCTCAATCCTGATCCGGGCGGCCCCACGTTCCGTAAGAAATTATTTCGCTGATGTATGCAGGACTGCACCCTACACCTTGCGTATTTTGTGTATAAGTTCACCGCCAAAGAACGGGACGCGGAAAGTGGCCTGGACTATTCCGATGCAAGTACTACGCATCAACGATGGGCCGCTTCATGTCCCCTGATCCGCTAGCAGGTCATGTGGATCCACAAACGCTGAATCGCTACGCCTACGCTAGAAACAATCCGACTATGCTGACCAATCCGACTGGGTTGGACTTTAACCTCAGTTGCCCTGGCCCAGACACCGCTACTTGCCATGGTGGGCTCTAAGGGACCACCACCACGACTACGGATGCCAATGGGAACCAGACCTCTAGCTTCACGGCGACGGTGATCAGCAACGATCAGAACGGGAATATTTCAGAATGCAACCTACACGCGATCTACGTCCGGCAGGGCAGGAGCCCCAAGAACTTTAAAGCCGGGTTTATCGATGTTGATGGAAAGATTGTCGTCGGGCCGACCTTCGAGGATGCCAGACCCTTTAGTGATGGGTTGGCGTCCGTGGAGATCAATCAGCGATGGGGCGCAATCGATGCATCGGGCAAACTCATCATCCCTTGCATACACTCGTTAGGGCTGGATTTTTCTAACGGGGTGGCTCAGTTCGAAGAGGGGTCACGACGGGGGCTTCTGGCGCGCGATGGGACCGTCATTCTCCGCCCGAAATATTGGTCCATCTCTCCCTTCAGAGAGGACATCGCCTACGTGTGGGACGGAAAACAGTTCGGGTTTATCAACCTTCGGGGAGAAGAGATAATCCCGTTGTTCTTCGAGGAAGCACGAGAGTTTTCGGATGGCATTGCTCCGGTGCAACTCGACGGAAAGTGGGGATATATCGATCAAAAGGCTTCTTTTGTCATCGAACCCAAGTTCGACGCAGCGATGCCGTCGCTCCGAAATACGCTATGGCCCACGAGTTTCATATGGGTCTGGCAGGCGTCCGCCAGGAAGAGAAGGGACCCTACGGATATATAAACAGGATGGGGAGGTGGTTATCCCTCCGGCCTACGCATTCATCCATCGCTTTTGTGAAGGTCTAGCTGCTGTAACACCAGTGGGTGAACGCTTCCAACACTTCATCAATCAGCAGGGGGAACGAGCATTTGCTGGGGAATACCTCGGAGCTCACGATTTCCGAGATGGACTGTGCCGTGTGTCGACTTTAGAGACCACCGCGTACATCGACCGTTGGGGTCAGACCGTGTGGGAAGGTCCTTACGTTGATCGTCCTTGAGGAGATGCGGGATGAGTTCTTTTCCTTAGCTGCGATTCTATCGCTGGGGCCGCCGATCTTGGGCGTGGTCTGCCCCCTGAAATGGTTCAGGTAAGAACACGACAAGTTTCAGTTGTCCCATCTCCGGTTGGAGCGGGGATGGGAATCTGGGGCAAGGGGCCGGTGTTTGCGCTCCACCGCTAGCTTCCATCCTAATTAGGCAAGGTTCGACTTCAGCAATGAACGAAGACACCTCTGCTCGTCTCATCCGCTTCCGCAATACCACCTTTCCCTTGCAGTCCACTCCGTGCGCTTGAAACGTCTGCTTAGCAATATCCAGCCCAACTGTCACGATCTTCATAGGGAACCACCTCCGGGACAGAGCTTAAAATTATCCTGGATGGGTTCATTCCATTAGGTCACTACAATCGACTGCTAAACTTCAATAATATGGACGTGAAAGAGCTCCTTAAACAGTTGATCCCAAGTGGAGTCGGTGCATATTCGGTACGCCGCCACGAATATATTAGGCTGGGCATCGATGCGCGTAGGGCCAACTGGATCGCCTTGTCTACCCGTCAACACGAGAATTTACGTAATGCAAGACTCAATCTCGTTCCCAAGCGCATCCTATGGCCCTTGAGCACTTGTGTTGATGCTGGCGCTCACGCAGGTGGTTGGACTGATGCCTTGCTTAATCACTTTAGACCAGAACGCATTATCGCTGTCGAGTGCGAGCCTCGCTTAGTCGAATCCCTGAAGAATAAGTTCAGTTTGACATCTTCGATTACGGTGGTCGATGCAGCACTGGCAGGAAGTGAAGGTATGGCAACTTTTCATCAGCTTCGACACCCTGCTGGTTCGTCGCTATTGAAGCCACGCGCCGAGATCACGACACAGTTTCTAGACAATTCCTGGGACGTGATCGGAACAGCACAAGTGCGGAAGGTCACCTATGACCAGTTGGTCGCCAATGAACGCGAAATCTCCATTTTGAAACTTGATATCCAGGGTGCCGAGATGGATATGCTCACCGCTTCACACGAAGGTCTAGAAAAAACAAAATGTATCATCCTGGAAGTCACTTTTACGCCACACTACGAGGACGACTCGGGTTTTCCCGAACTTCACCAACTGATGGCTAGCAAAGGATTCGGTCTATATCGTCTGTCCGCGCCATACGACCGTGGAGCAAGAATTTTGTACGCTGATGCCGTTTACGTTCGGGAAGAGATATTACGGAGTTTGGTCCCTGATAGATAGCCATGTGACTTGAGTTGATCCCCTCCTTCCGCACCAAGCTGAGTAGGATTTTGGAGAACGAAAGCGGGAAGCGAGTATGTCGAAGAGCAACCATACAGGAGGTCTATACCCCTTTCATCAATTCCGAAACAGTAATCTGAAATCCTCTCGCGAGTACCTCCAGCATAGGCAAGCAGACGTTTTTCTTGCCGTTTTCCATCTCCGAGATGTGGCCGCGATCAATCCCGAAGCGATGTGCCATCTCGACCTGAGACAAGGAGCATTTCAGGCGCAGCACTCGGAGTCTGCGACCGAAACGGATGGCAATTACGCTTGACATGGTGCGATTTTGTACTGTAGGCTTCAGCCTACCTATCGGCAGCAGCCGACATAGCATCAGTTGGGTAACTGGACACTATAGTACACAATATCCTGTTTTATAAATGGAGAATCGCATTTATAACATTTTACTGGACGGCGCTGGAGGTTACTCTATTTTCCAATGCAGAAGGTACTAAAAATCAGGTTCAGAATGTCGTCAGCGGTGGTTGCACCGGTGATGGAATCAAGCGGACGAAGAGCGTTGTAGAGATCGAACAGCAGCATCTCGTGTGGCACTTTAGCGGCCACAGCGTTCGTAGCGGCATCAAGCGCGGCAAGCGATTCCTGCACCAACCCTTGATGACGGATGTTGGTTAGGAAACCCGGCTCGACGTTGGAGGCGGCCTCGCCGCCGACGTGGCGCAGAATCTCAGCCCGCAATTCAGGGATTCCTTCGCCGGTCAGAGCGGAGACTCGAATCTGTCCAGATCGGTTACCGACCGATGACTGCGTAGCATTCGAAACCAAGTCGCATTTATTTTCCACCACGATGGTTGGACGTTCCTTCGTTTGTCGAAGCAAGTCTTCATCTTCTGATGCGGCCGCTTGTGAGGCATCCATCACAACCAACACCAGATCGGCGTCCGCCAGCGCTTCGATCGATTTGCGGATGCCGATGGATTCGGCCTCATCGAGAGCCTGCCGGATGCCCGCCGTGTCGACAAGTTGGATTGGAATGCCACCGATAGAAACGGTCCCACTGACAAGATCTCGCGTCGTGCCGGGACTAGACGTGACGATCGCGCGGTCCCGCTCGACTAGACGATTGAACAGACTTGACTTGCCAACGTTTGGGCGGCCGACGATGGCGAGCGTCAGTCCCTCGTGCACAATCTTGCCGTAAGCAAAGGTTGTGGCTAACTGTTCAAGCGGTCGGCGGATGGCAGCGATGCGTTCAAGAATCGTGGAGTCGGCCAGAACCGATACGTCGTCCTCAGCGAAGTCAATGCCGGCTTCGAGCACTGCGATCAATTCGACAAGCTTTTGCTTGATCGGCTGCAGGCGCTTCGACAACGCACCTTCGAGTTGTTGGGCGGCGATTTTTGCCTGGTAGAGCGTCTGGGAGTCGATGAGATCGCGAACGGCTTCGGCCTGGGTGAGATCGATGCGTCCATTCAGGAAGGCTCGCATGGTGAACTCGCCCGGTTCGGCGAGTCGTGCGCCAGCGGCGATGCAGAGTTCGACGATGTGGCGAAGCACGACCGGAGAACCGTGAGCGCCAATTTCGATAATGTCGTCGGTGGTGTAGGAGTGTGGCTTGGCGAAATAGGTAATGACGACTTCATCGATGCGGACTGCCGAGCTTCGCTCGGCTGGACAGCCGGGAGCCTGCCCTGAGCTTGCCGAAGGGGCGACTGTCCCTACATGATCCGTAGAGGGTTCGATCAGTTCTCCGAAGACAGCTCTGCCGGACTGCAGTTCGTGTTTCAGCCGCAACATCGGCGCGGCGATCTCGCGGGCTTTGTCTCCCGCAATGCGCACAACTCCAATCCCTCCCCGGCCGGGCGGCGTTGCGATGGCGACGATTGTGTCGTCGAGGTTCACGGGGCGATTGTAGCGGTTACACTGGAAGAACAACTAGTGGCCGCACGCTGTAGCGACGGACTCGCTCGCGGCACACGTCACCGAAGATCGAGGACCGAAAATTGTCAGTCGCAGACGAACTGCTGAAAGCCAACCAGGAATTCGTAAAGAACTTCAACCTTGGAGACCTCGCCGTCAAGCCGCGCCGCCGCGTGGCCGTGCTGGCTTGCATGGACTCGCGCATTCTCTTCGAACGCTGCCTGGGGCTGCACCCCGGTGACGCGCATATGATCCGCAATGCTGGCGGCATTGCCACTGAAGACGCGTTGCGGTCGCTGATTGTGTCGCATCACTTGCTCGACACGCAGGAGTTCATCATCATCAACCACACCGACTGCGGGTTGCTGAAAGTGCGGGAGGACGAACTCAAGAAGAGGCTGGCGGAAAAAATGGGAACTCCATTCGGCGCGCCCGCTCATTTCCATGCTTTTGACGACCTGGAAGAAAACGTCCGGGCGCAGGTGTTGCGGGTGAAGTCGCATCCATGGATTCCGAAGCATATTCCAGTCCGGGGGTTTGTTTACGACGTGAAGACTGGGGCGCTCCGCGAAGTGGATGCAGCCTAGTAAAGTTCGCGAATCACCTCAACGCGCCACTACCTTCTCGATCTCCGCCTTCAGTTCGTTATACGGCAAAGCCCCCGGATGATACATCGCCACTTTGCCGGCGCGGTCGAGCAGCACAAGTGTGGGAGTGGTGGAAGCGCCGTAGATGTCGAAATTGTATTTGCTGATGGGGACGGGCATGTCGAGCAAGCCTCCGTAGAAGCGCTTGCGCACGGCGTCGATGTAAGCAAGTTCGTCGCTGGGTGCGGCATGTTCTTCCTGCGCGGTGTAGCCGTATAGCTTGGTCGGACCGATGACGGTCAATCCCTTTGGCGCGAATTCCGAGTGCAATTGCGTAATGATCGGGGCTTCGGCTTTGCAGTCGGGGCACCAATGCGCCCAGAAAAAAAGCAGCACGGGATTGCCTTTCAGTTGAGCCGCCGTCGGCAGTTTCGCTCCAAAAAACTGATCTTCGCGAAGCGTCGGTGCGAGGCGGCCGACGGACGAGAGCAGATTCAGATTTTTCTGTAAGCGCGCTTTGATGGACGTATTGCCATAGGTTTTTAATGCGCCTTGCAGCACTGCGACTGCCTGGGTGGTTTTCCCTTGCGCCGCCAGCGTCTGCGCTTCCACCTCGACCGCCGCGCCCAGGCCGATCGGCAGGTGCGGTTCGGCATCGAGCGGATGCTGCTTGAGTTGCTCCGCCGCGAGGTCTTCAGTTTGCCTGGCGTAGGCAGCTGCCTGATCGTAGTCGCGATTATTGAAAGCGGCGCGCGCCATCCACGAATAGGCCTCGACGTACTCGCCGGTGATGCCGTTCTTGGCGCGGTAGCCCTTCAGGTAGATATCTGCCGCCGTAAAACTGTTCTGAGCCAGAGCTTCGCGGACATCTTCGACGATCCCGGCCCACGCCGGAGTCGCAAGCGCGATAAAGATTAGAATTTTTCGCCAATGCATTCTTAGATGATGTATCTTTTGAGGCCCCGCTGGCAAATGGCGCTCCCATGAAAAATAACTTTGACCCTGTGTTCCTCGATGTCCCTGTGTTAAGGTCTTGGGCCGAAATCTTAAACACAGAGCACCGAGGAACACAGGGTAAACCTGGTTCCGGCAAGCAACTGATAAAGAAGTACTTAAAACTGCGCCGACAGAAAAACTGTGGCTTTTCCAGTGCACTTATCCTACAATTTATCTGCGTTAACTTTAGAGTTCTTTCGCAGTAAGTAATCTCCGCTAACCAGCGCGTGACCTGTCTGCAGAAGAAGCCTTCCAAAGTTTCAGCGCTACATCAACAACAAAGGAATTTGCAACACATGGAAACAGGAACAGTGAAGTGGTTTAACGACGCCAAGGGCTATGGGTTTATCAGCCGCCAGAACGGCGAAGATGTATTCGTGCACTTCTCGGCCATTCAGGCAAGCGGCTTCCGCAGCCTGCAGGAAGGGCAGCAGGTGCAGTTCGACGTGGTCAAAGGTCCGAAGGGCTGGCAGGCCGAGAACGTGAAGGGTGCATAAACCACTTCGCAGCTAACAATTCGCAGCAGGAAAAAGGCGGCCAGAAATGGCCGCTTTTTTAATTTCTCGGAAGAGTTCTTTCACTGGGGATTGAGTAATTGCGGAATTCAGTAATTGAGTAATTGAAAACCGGCAATGCGCCGGCGAAGATTTCAAGTTCCTCAATTTCCCAATTACTCAATGATTTTCTCGTATCAGCACCACGTCCGCGTCCGTATGACCCCGCACCAGCGCCAGTTGCTTCCCATCGAACGACCAGTGGAAGTCGAAGATGTGCTCCGAGGTGAAATCCGTGATCTGCCTGCCCTTGGAGCCGTCCAGTGGCTGCTCCCACAAGTTGTCGACGCCACCGTCGCGCACCGGATAGACCACAGCTTTGCCGTCGCGCGAAAAGTGCAGCAAGCCGACGCGTGGCCGCTCGAACTCCATCATCTTCGCGGCCTTGGTGCCACCCGTTTCCACGATGGCCAACATTTCCTTGTGCTCACCGTGGTGTTCAAGCGACGGAAAGGCGACGATCTTACCATCGGGAGAAACGTCGAAACTGTTGGAGACGGGCAGTTCGGTGATGACTTCCGTGACTCCGCCATCGATCGAAACCCTGAGCAACTTCCGGTTGCCGGATTGATCCATGAAAAACACCGATTTCCCGTCCTGTGGACAGATCGGGTTCGTGTCGAGCTTCCCGTCCGTGATCTGTTTGAAATTGTTTCCAATTCCGTCCATGCGCCAGATTTTCTGCACGCCGCCGGCGAATCGCACAAAAACGACAGACCCGCTTTCTCCGCAGGCCAAGGGAGCGCCGTCTATCGCGTGCCCGGGGATCACCGCCTTGCTACCCGTCGCCGGATCGATCAGATTGAGCACATTCGCCTGATCGGAAATCAGTTGATTATCTCGCGTCCAGGTAACGTTGGTGTTTCCGTCGGAGGATGTGACTTGTCTTACTTGAACGCCCCGTCCTCCACTCGGCATGGTCTGAATACTCCAGCGGTCCTCGCTCTCCACCGTAGCTAGAATGCGTCCATTGCCGGCAACGCTGAGATCGGAATAACTGTTGGTATCGCGCGTCACCGGAGAATACACACCCTGGGGATAGGAGATGAAGCCGATCTGGGTGCGAGTGAAGTTCGTGCTCTGTTCGCGGACCAGTCCCAGCACGCCGCTTCCATCCGGCAACCAGGCGGGCTTGTCGAGAAAGCGCTCGTTGCTTGTGAAGAAGGCTTTGCGTTGGCCGTCCGCCGCATCGACCGCCACCAACCTGATCAATCCATTGTTGACATCAGGTACTTGGCCAACAATAACCTTTCCGTCGGGTGACCATGAGGGTTGGTACAAAGCCTCGACGTGAGGTCCGCTGCTGAGAACCTTTTCGTCCCCGCCTTCGACGGAATGGAGGATGAGCTGGTACATGCCCCGTTCGGGATGGTCATAGCGCACGAATGCAAACTGTTTTCCGTCGGGAGAAAACGTGATGTTTGAATCCATGTCGTCGATCAGTTTCTGCGGCGTACCCCCCAACAAGGGCGAGCGATACAAAAACTTCAAGTCAGCATTACCCGGATCGCTGCGTATAAAGTAAAAGTAATTGCCGTCCGGAGAAAAACGCAGTCCGTTGTAGTAGAGATCGGCGGGCGGTTCCACTTGCGTATTGCTATTGGTCGGTACGTTGCGCAGCCACAGACTCGCCAGGCCATTTTTTCTCGACACACAGAGGACGTACTTGCCATCCGGAGAAATGGCGGCGAACATCTCATTGCCGGTATCGGTGACCTTGGTGACAGAAATATCCTGAAAAGGAGTGGGCCGGGTCCGCGTGACATACGCATGGATGCCGTAGGCCGCCGCAGCCAACAGTGCCAGTATCAGTCCCGCTGTTAGGCCAGTGCTTAGTTTGTGTTGGCGTGCTGCGGAGATTACAGCGGAACTTCCGGAAGCGTGCTGAATAGGCGAGTCTCCGGTGGCAACCGTTGCCGGAGATGTGGAAACTGGCACTGCGGGTGAGCTTATGGATGATGATGACGATGCCTGCGCGGACTTGCGGCCGGACTCCGTGTCCCGCTTCAGGCGCTTCAAATCGCCGCGCAGATCGCCAGCCGAGTGATAGCGCAAATCGCGGTCTTTCTCCAGCGCTTTAGCGATGATTTCGTCCAGTCGCGGCGGCAGCGTGGCATTCAACTGCAAAGCCGGAACTGGATCAAGTTCAAGAATGGCGTGGAAAACCACCGCGGAGGTAGCGCCCGAAAACGGTAACCGTCCCGTGGCCATCTGGTAGAGGACGACTCCGAGGGAAAAGAGATCGGTGCGTAGGTCGAGATCCTCTCCCCGCGCCTGCTCTGGCGACATATAGGAGATGGTGCCCACCGTAGATCCCGGATTCGTGAGTTGCAACGGCCCCGGCGTATCCTGCGTCGCGCCGATAGTTTCCATTTCCATCTCAGGATGCGAGAGCTTGGCCAGGCCGAAGTCGAGCACCTTGACCTGGCCGCGCTGCGTGACAAATATGTTGGCGGGCTTGATATCGCGATGAATAATTCCCTTGGCATGGGCCGCGTCGAGCGCATCGGCCAACTGAATTCCCCAATCAAGCAGTCGATCCAGCGGTAACGGACCGGCGGTCAGCCGGCGGTCGAGTGTTTCGCCTTCCAGCAGTTCCATCGCGATGAACGACTGGTCTTCCCCGTTCTCGAGGCGAATTTTCTCGACGGCATAAATCGTGCAGATATTGGGGTGGTTCAAAGCAGAGGC
Organism: Candidatus Sulfotelmatobacter sp.; assembly: GCA_049279555.1. Lineage (GTDB taxonomy): Bacteria > Acidobacteriota > Terriglobia > Terriglobales > Acidobacteriaceae > Sulfotelmatobacter. The sequence goes on along the minus strand of JBAPOI010000084.1, from coordinate 7,960 downwards.
GGTGCGGGCCTCCAAAAGAAAACGGTCCAGAGCGTTTTCGTCACGAGCGAGCCGCGGTGGCAGGAACTTCAGTGCAACCCGGCGTCCCAGGTCAATATCCTGAGCCTCATAGACAATCCCCATCCCACCGCTGCCAAGCTGGCTGGTGATGCGGTAATGCGAGATGGTCTGGCCGATCATGATTTGGGCCTATGGTTTCCTGGGATGAAGATTCGAGGAGTTCAATCTTAGGAGGGATGCCGCAGGCAGTCAAACCACATCTCGCCAAGGGTACGCTTTATGCAGCGGAGGCCTGCTCTGCCGCGCTCACGGAATCGAAAAAACGGAAGAACTGCTCGACGTGCGTGACTTTGAGCGCGTTATGCACGCGATCGCTCACACCCACCAGAGCCAGCATCCGGCCGCTGTTCTGGCGCGTGACGTAGGCTCCGACCAGAGCACCAATACCCGCGGAATCGACATAAGAGATCTTGGTGAAATCAATAATCAGCGCGCGGGACGTATCGGATCGCACAGTCGTCTGGAAGGGAAACATCGTGGTCAGCACCAAGGCTCCATCGAGACGAAGAACGCGCTGTCCTGGCTGGCTTCCGAGCTGGTCGTCGATGCGAAGGGTCTCTTGCGGCATGGGGGAGATATTAACTCTTACGTAATTTTCGATTGTTAACACCGTGTTAATTTCCGTTTGCTGGTAGTCTTCGGAAGCTTTCAGACGCTACCCGTTGCCAAAAATTCTATTGAAGAAGTTCCCTGCCCGAGAGTATATTCCGCTGTTGTCGATTCGGGAGCATTTGTATGGTCGTCCCGCCAGCCCCGGAGCCTGCCTCTTCGTTATCCTCTCTTCTTGACATCGTCGATAAGGTGACCAAAGTCGCTGCAGTCCTCATAGGCAGCGCGTGGACCTACCTGAATTACGTCCGGGGCCGCACCTTCAAGAAAAGGCTGGAGCTGACGATTTCGGCGCGAGAGCTGAAAGGCAGGGCCGCGCTGCTACTCTCGGGGTGTGCTCAAATGAAAAACGTTGGATTGTCCAAATTCCCGATCGAGCAAAAGGGCACAGCAATCTTATTTTATGAACTTAAGCCATCTGGAGTGACCGACCAGCCTGCGGAGCCCGCCGAGGAGAGCGTCGGAATCCGCGAGGTTTTCAAGGATCACGCCTGGATTGAGCCGGGCGAGACGATTGCGGAGGACTTCCTCCTCGAGGTTCCGGAAAACAAGGAGCGGCTTGCCATGAAGCTAGATCTGCGCGTAGTCGCTGCTCACATAGAGTGGAACGCGAACTGCATTGTAGAGCTTGACGGGGAAAGCAGTAAGCAGGCGAACGGTTCTGATGCCGAGAAGCCTGATAAGGAGGAAAAGTGACTGACAAGTCGTTTCGCGCACAGCAGCAGCATAATGAACGGAAGGGACAAACCGCGCACATTGACACCCAGAAACAACGGGATCGCGCAGAAAAGCAAGCGAAAGAGGATCAGGCCAAGACAAGAAGCATTGAGGAGCAAAAAAATAAAGTGATTCAAAAGATCGAGGACCGGGGAAAGACCGATCGAATTGAGCAACTCAAGAATAAACAGATTTAGCCACGCGAAGAAGAATATAGAAGGATCGGTGCCCAAATGGCGCAATTGAAGCAAAAAAGAGAGAGCGGCCTGAGAACCACTGAGATCGAGAAACGGAAGGTAAAGACCCTCGACCAAGCGCCCGAAAATAAGCGCAAGACAGAAGTTATCGAGGAACTCAAGAGGAAGACGGAAAAATCCTAAATCCGCAACCGTCGGCCCCCGTTTGTTGCTGTTCAAGGTCCGTCTAGGATCGCCGCTGGCAGTTCGCGGCGCTTCGCCTGAATCTCAATGTAAACATTCACTAGCGACACCGCCGCTGGCGTCACTCCAGGGATACGCGAGGCATGACCTAGCGTGCGGGGCTGCACATGAATGAGCTTTTCCCGCACTTCGCGCGAAAGGCCGCTGACCGAGCGGTAATCGAACCATTCGGGAATGGCCCGCTGTTCCGACTTTTTCATGCGATCCATTGCGCGCTGCTGTTGTAGCAGGTAGCCTTCGTACTTGATCTCGGTTTCGACTGATTTGAGTTCGTTGCGCACAGAAGAAGAAAGATTGGCCACGGATTCACGCGGATTCTCACGGATACCTACTGGGTCAAAGAAAACAGGATCCAACTCCCGAAGAACTGGAGCGAGTTGTTCGATGATGACTTCGGGACGCTTGAGCAATTGCGCGAGAGTTTGCCCGATTGCCGAACTTAAGCCGCGGGCGGGTTCTGTGGCGCTGCCGGCGACAGCAGGTTCCTCGTCGCTGCGCTCTTCGGAATGACAAGGTGAAATGGGGTTGAGCGAAATGCGGTTCAGCATCTCCAGCGTGAGCCGGGTGCGTTCCAGCAGCTTCCTCATCTGGTCCAGCCGAGCTTGCTTGGCTTGAAAATCACCCCACGCATCATCCGAGATCAAGCCTACGCGTCGGCCGTGCGGCGTGAGCCGGCGATCTGCGTTGTCGATGCGCAGGTGCAAACGGAATTCGGCGCGCGATGTGAACATTCGATAGGGCTCGTTCGTGCCCTTCGAAATCAAGTCGTCGATCAGGATTGCGGTGTAGGCTTCTGTACGATCGAGAATGAGCGGCGGCTGTGCCTTTACTTGTAACGCCGCGTTGATCCCGGCCATCAATCCCTGGCAAGCGGCTTCTTCATAGCCGGAGGTGCCGTTAATCTGTCCCGCCAGAAACAGGCTCGCGATCTTCTTCGTTTCCAAAGTGCGCTGCAGCTCGGTGGGATCGATCGAGTCATACTCGATGGCATATCCCGGGCGCAGCATCTCGGCGCTCTCGAGGCCGGGAATCGATTTCAATATCGACATCTGCACTTCCACCGGCAGCGACGTGCTCATTCCATTGACATAGATTTCGTGCGTGTTCAGGCCTTCGGGCTCGAGGTAAAGCTGGTGCATCTCTTTGTCGGGAAACTTGACGATCTTGTCTTCGATCGAGGGACAATAGCGCGGCCCGATGGATTGAATCTGCCCGCTGTACATCGGCGAGCGATGAACATTCTCGCGGATGATGCGGTGCGTCTCCGGCGTCGTCCACGCAATGTAGCACGGCACCTGCGAGTCGTGATGAGCCACGCGTCGAGTGCGGAAACTGAAAGGAGTGGGATCGACGTCGCCGGGTTGCTCCGCGAAACGCGACCAGTCGATGCTGCGGCCGTCCAGTCGAGGCGGCGTACCAGTCTTCAGCCGGCAGCCGCGCAGCCCAAGCTTCTTCAGCGCCTCTCCGAGGAGAACGGCGTTTGGTTCTCCGGAACGTCCTGCGGGATACTGTTGCTCACCGCAGTGAATCAGTCCGTTAAGAAAAGTACCGGTGGTGATGATCACTGCTTGCGCACCAACGGTGCGGCCGTCGCGGAGTTTCACTCCAAGTACCGAGTACCCAGTACCCAGCACGGAGCCATCGCCTTCACTGGGTACCGAGTACTGGGTACTGGGAGCTGTTGTTATCAGTTCCGCCACTTCGGCTTGTTTGATCTTCAAATTCGGCTGCGACTCCAGCACCTCGCGCATTTTCAGCCGGTAGGCTTGCTTATCGCACTGCGCGCGTGGCGACCACACTGCCGGGCCTCGCGACGTGTTCAACAAGCGAAACTGGATGCCGACTGCATCCGTGATCTCGCCCATGATGCCGCCGAGAGCGTCGACTTCGCGCACCAGGTGGCCCTTGGCAATTCCGCCGATGGCAGGATTGCACGACATTTGTGCAATCAGATCGACGTTCAGGGTGTAGAGCGCGGTCTTCAACCCCATGCGCGCCGCGGCCATTGCGGCCTCGCACCCGGCATGTCCGGCGCCGACGACCACCACATCGAATTGTTCGGTGAACTGCATTTTTAATGAGAGAAGGCTCGATTAGAACCGCGAACTCGCAATCAAGCTACAATCTTCTGTTTCATTCTAACAACTTAGGCGCTGCCGGTGACTTCTATCACTGCCTGAAACCTGTGTCTGGCCTTATAGTGGAAAGTTACGAGGAGCCCCGGGAGGCTTTATGAATACGACTGCGTTTTTCGAGCAACTGAAAGCATCGATTGCGCGCTACGACCTGCTTTGCCATCCCTTCTACCGGGCGTGGTCGGCGGGTGAACTGACTCGCGAGGATCTGCGCGAGTATGCGCGCCACTACTATCATCATGTGAAAGCGTTTCCTTGCTACCTGGCCGAGCTTGCGCTTCGCCTGGACGAAGGTGAATTGCGCCAGGCCGTGCTGGCCAACATGTGCGACGAGCGGGGAACTCCCGGCGGATGCGGCAAGGATTTCGTTCCCCACTCCGAACTCTGGCTCGACTTTGCCGAAGGCATGGGCTCGCGGCGCGACCTGTGGTGGCATAAACCAGTGAAAGAAATTCGCGAGTTGATAAAGCACTTCCATACTGTTGCCAGCGACGGCACGCCGGAAGAGGCGTTGGCGGCGTTCTATGTGTATGAGTCGCAGGTGCCGCGGGTGGCGAAAGAAAAAGAGCGCGGACTCCGCGAGCTCTATGGCGCCGACGAGAAGACCTGCGGCTACTTCGCGCTGCACGCCATTGCCGATGTCTACCACTCGAACGTGTGGCGCAAGCAGTTGGAGAAGCGCATCGCGGCGAATCCGAAAGCTTCGGACGCTGCGCTCGACGCCGCGGAGCACACCGCTAAATTGTTGTGGCAGGCTCTGGATGGGATCGAAGCGGCGCGCACCGCGTGCGTGGCGTAAGCGGCCCTCGTGGGTAAAGGATGGCGAAAGAGATCCCAATCGGGGTACGGGGCGAAGCTCGCGAGACGGTCGAATTCAAGCACACGCTCACCGCGCACCACCCCGAGCTGCCACCGGTCTATTCCACGCCTGACATGATTCGACTGATGGAGACTGCGGCATTTCATGCCCTTCAGCCTTATTGCGAGGGCGATGAGATCACTGTGGGAACTGCTATCAACATTCAGCACCGAGCTGCGAGCGGCATCGGCGCGAAGGTTAGAGCCGAGGCGGTGTTGGAATCTTTCGACGGACGCTTTTATATGCTGCGCGTGACTGCATACGATGATGTGCAGGAAATCGGCCGCGGCAGTGTGGGTCGAGCGGTAGTTAGTATTGGCAAGTTTGTTGAGAAGATGAAAAGTAGTACCTAGAACTGAGAATTGTCCATCCTGATTGGCATTATTTCCGACACGCACGGTCTGCTTCGCCTGGAGGCCATCGAAGCCCTGCGGGGTTCCGCCCAAATTATTCATGCTGGGGACGTCGGCACGTCCGAGATCATTGACAAACTTTCGGCGATTGCTCCCGTGGTCGCTGTTCGTGGCAATATCGATAAGGGTGATTGGGCTCGACACCTTCCCGAGACTGAAGTGCTAGAAATCGCGGGCACCTCAATTTACGTTCTTCACGATCTTTCTCAACTAGACCTCAAGCCCAAGGCTGCGGGATTCTCAGTCGTCATCAGTGGACATAGCCATGTCCCCAAGCAAGAGACGCGCGACGGCGTGCTTTATTTCAATCCCGGCAGCGCCGGACCTCGACGTTTTAAGTTGCCGGTAACCGTCGGTCGATTAACTCTTGTATCTGGCGCGGTGCAAGCCGAAATTAAGCAATTAATTTCTTAGCCTGATCGTCTCCCGTGTCTTGCGAGTCTGGTTGCTCTATTTCGCCTCCGTCACAAACTTCATGAACTTCGATTCCGCCAGGCGCGAAGGATGAACTTCGCCACCCAAGCCGAAGAAGCGGCAAAAACTCATGATCAAAGGGCGCCAGCGAAGCGGGTCGATATGTGGACGCGAGCCATTTGCGGTGAGCAGTAATCTTTCGTCCACGTGCAGCTTTACGATATTAACTTCGAATGCATTCGCATTTACATTTTTCCCAAACGCACGATAGTCGTGCACGACGCCCTCCATTTGAACAGGGCATTCGAGGAGACGCGGCGGGGCCACCGATTCAGACTTCAACGGAGTGAACCCGGCGAGCCCAAATTTATCTTTCTCGTGGCGGTAACCCCGTTCCAGCTTTTTCTCCGGAACAGGGTTTTTGCCGGTGGTGAGAGCGAGGCGATCGACCTGCGTTACGAGTTCCTCAGAAGGAAGATTAATGACGCACTCGCGCGTGCGAATCAGATTGTCCGAAGTCTGGCCCATCCGTCCAAGGCCTAACATGCAACTCCAGCCGAGCCACCACGCCGAAGACATGGGCGCCAGATTCGGCGTACCGTCAGGGTTGAGAGTGCTAATGAGAGCGACCGGCGTTCCGAAGTACAGAATCGTAGGATCGATTGTCTTGTGAGTGATTTTGTCCATGGATCGAAACTATCGAGTTCGTATTCGCGAGACTATCCGAAGCTTGCTTTGAAACTCACTTCCAGCGTGCTGCGGCGCAACTATGTAACAATTCACCACGATGTCAATTGAATTTCATGCGCAAGAACGGTCTGGTTCAGCGCGGACAGGCCAGCTCATCACGCCTCATGGTGAGATCGAAACTCCCGTGTTCATGCCAGTCGGCACCGTCGCGACGGTGAAAGGCGTTCCGCAGGACATTCTCGAAGACCTTGGCGTTCAGATTCTTCTCGGCAACACCTACCATCTTTATTTGCGTCCTGGAGTTGAAACCGTGCGCAAGGTTGGAGGGCTGCACGGCTTCATGGCTTGGCCTTGGGCCATCCTGACCGATTCTGGAGGCTTTCAGGTTTTCAGCTTGAACGAGCTTCGCAAAGTCAGCGAGGAAGGCGTTACCTTCCGCTCCCACCTCGACGGCTCGTCACACTTTTTCAGTCCAGAGAGTTCCATGGCAGCGCAGATCGGCTTGGGCGCCGACATCATCATGGCGTTCGATGAGTGTACCGAATATCCCGCCGACCGAACGCGCACAAAAGCATCGATGGAATTAACTCTGCGCTGGGCCGAGCGCAGCAAGAAATATTTTGAGGAGCATAAGGGTGAAGTACCGTGGGGCACCGGTCAGTTTCCAGTACCTAGTACCCAGTACCCAGAAAGAAACGGAAGCGTAGCGCTAATTCAAGGAAGTTCAGGCACTGGAAACTGGGCACTGGGTACTAGGTACTTGACTCAGTCGCTCTTCGGCATCGTGCAGGGAGGCATGGATCTCGAACTGAGAAAAGAATCGGCCGAGCGCACGATTGAAATTGGCTTTCCTGGATATGCGATTGGCGGCCTTAGCGTCGGCGAGCCCCGCGAGCGCACCCGCGAAGTGATCGAGGCCACGCTCGAATGTTTGCCCAAGGATAAGCCCCGCTACGTGATGGGCGTTGGCACGCCCGAGGAAATCGTCGAGTATGCCAGCCTCGGCGTCGATATGATGGATTGCGTTCTTCCCACGCGTGCGGCACGCCACGGACTGCTCTTCACGTCCGAGGGAAAAATTTCGATCAAGCAGGCGCGCTACGCCCAGGATGCCGGTCCCCTCGATCCAAAATGCGGTTGCCGGGTGTGCCAGCGATACTCGCGCGCCTACTTGCGTCATCTCTATGCTTCTAATGAGGTTCTGGCTCAAGTCTTAAATACTCTCCACAACCTGAGTTTCTACCTTGACACTATGCGGCGGGTGCGTCATTCTATTCGACTTGGGGAAGTCCCCTATTCTTTCTAGCGACTGGTCTCAAGCGAAACCGTAGACCTCGCTGCGAAACCTCCCCGGATTCGTGCTTAGATTGTATTGGGCCGTACGAGGATCCGGCCGGAATCGATTAGAACTCCCGTCGTGAAATGACAGGATCGTAGTGAGGCAGGCTTGGGCGGTTGTTCGCAGATTAGAGCCTGGTCTTTAGAGCTAAGTCTGATGAACGGATTGTGGCGAGCGTAGCGTAATGAACATGGCACTCTTCTTAGCGGTTCAGGCGGGTGGTGGAAGCATGGGCTGGTTGAGCGTTGCACCGCTCATTTTCATCTTTGGAATCTTTTACTTCC
>JBAPOI010000083.1:0-2670 GCA_049279555.1 Candidatus Sulfotelmatobacter sp. | reverse complement strand
GAGACGATGTGGTGCATGGTGATCAGCAACACATGCTCGTCTTCGGCCAAACGAATCAGCCGCCCGCGAATCAGCGGACCTGCTTCCAGGTCAAAGGACGCTCCGGCTTCCAGTTCGCCCAGTGCGGCAAGTTCCGCTTCCACATCGTTGTGGCCGCGCAGGTCGTGTTCGATGAGACGGAAGCTGCTCTCTTCGACAGCGCCTATCTCCTGCACCGGTTCTCCGTCGTGGAGGCGAAACTGGTGCGCAGCACTTCATGACGAACCAATATCCGGTCCAGCGCCCGACGAAGAGCTGTGCGGTTGAGATCGCCCTTCAGATGCAGGCCGAACGGAATGTGATAAGCCTCGCTCGCTGGCCCCTTCCATCTGCGGCAGGAACCACAGCCGCTGCTGTTGTACCGGTATTATGCGCGAAAGTTCGGCATGTGCCGCACCCTGGAGATGACGAGCCAGATCGGCCAACTCTGGATGTACGAACAGGTCGCGGATCGCCACTTCCACACTCAATACTTGCTGCAGGCGGCTGACGACCCGCACCGCCAGCAGGGAGTGTCCGCCCAGCTCGAAGAAGTTGTCGTGGCGACCCACCTTCTCCAGCTGCAATACTTCGGCCCACACCTCGGCCAGCTTCGTTTCCATCTCGCCCACCGGCTCCTCGTAGCTGCGCACCGCATAGGCCTCCTGTTCGGGCGCGGGCAGCGCCTTGCGGTCCAGCTTCCCGTTCGGCGTCAACGGCAAACTCTCCAGGCGCACATACGCCGCCGGTACCATGTAGTCGGGAAGAACCACCGACAGGTGTAAACGCAACCGCTCCGCTCCCACACTCGCTGCTTCAGCCTCGCCGATGCGCGAAGCGGTGTAGTAGGCCACCAGCCGCTTCTCGCCCGCCGTATCCTCGCGCGCCAGCACCACCGCCTCGCGCACCTCCGGGTGTTCGGCTAACCGCGCTTCGATCTCCCCCAACTCAATCCGGAATCCACGGATCTTCACCTGAAAGTCGTTGCGGCCCAGAAACTCGATGTTGCCGTCGGCCAGCCACCGGCCTAGGTCCCCGGTCCGGTATAATCGCGCCCCTGCAGTCCCACTAAATCCGTCTGCTATAAACCTTTCCGCCGTCAACTCCTCTTGGTTCAGATAGCCACGCGCCACTCCCCCCCCTCCGATACAGAGTTCGCCGGTCACGCCCTGCGGCACCGGCTGCGTGTACGCATCGAGAATATAAATCTGAGTGTTCGCAATCGGTCTCCCGATCGGGACATTTTGTCCCTCTTCCGTCGTACACGCGGTGAACGTCGATTGCACTGTTGCTTCAGTAGGCCCATAGGTGTTCCAAAGCTCTCCTGACAAGGACTGATAAAAAACACTGACCAATTCTGGCTTGAGAATCTCCGCTCCACAGCTCATCACACGAAGAGAAGTCCACTGCTTTATCGTCGGGTGCTCAAGCATTTGCTCCAGCAGCGCAGGAACCAGATCGACATAGGTGACTGCTTTTTCGATGACCAGTCGAACGAGATAATCCACATCCCGTTCCCCTCCCGGTTTAGCGATTATGATCTGGGCGCCTCGCGCCAGCGGGAGAAATATCTCCAATATCGAAGCGTCGAAGCTGAATGAGGCTTTTTGCAGTACTCGGTCTGCCAAACCTAGCGAGAGAGCAGCTCCTGCCCAGAACAATTGATTACACACTTGGCAGTGTTCCACCGCCACTCCCTTGGGCTTTCCTGTAGAGCCAGAAGTATAGATCACATACGCAAGGTTCTCCGCAATGACTTTGGAGACAGAGACAAAGGAAGAGCCGCTCTCGCCTGCAATGAGTTCCCAGTCTACATCGAACTCGATGAGCCGACCTGCATAGTCCGGTAGCCGCTGCTGGAACTTTGACTGGGTCAGTAGTACTTCTATCTTGGCGTCCTGCACCATGTAAGTCAGCCGATCAGCGGGATAGACTGGGTCCAACGGTACATAGGCTCCTCCCGCCTTCAGTACTCCGAGCAGCCCGACAACCATCTCCGGCGAGCGCTCCATACAGATGCCTACTCTCACTTCCGGCCCGACCCCCAACTTCACTAAATAATTTCCCAACTGATTTGCCCGGAGATTAAGATCCTCGTAGGTGAGTTCCTGATCTTCAAACACGACTGCCACCGCCTCCGGTCTCTGTGCTGCCTGCTCCTCGAACAGCTGGTGCACGCACTTGTCGGCGGGGTACTCGGTTTTGGTGTCGTTCCACTCGTAGAGCAGTTGATGGCGTTCGGACTCAGGAAGCATGGACAGGCGATGGACGGCCCGAGTGTCGTCGGCCACCATCGCCTCAAGCAGAGTGCGAAAGTATCCGAGATAGCGTTCAATGGTAGCCGGCTCGAATAGCGATGTGGCGTACTCGATTCCGCCGACAATCGTCTCTTCTTCTTCTCGCAGAGAGAGCGTTAGATCGAACTGGGCTACTTTATGCGGCGACGGCAGAGGCAGTAGCGCCAGTCCCCGGAGTTCAAGTGAGCTTTCTACCGCGTTCTGCCAGGCGAACATCACCTGGAACATCGGACTGTGCGACAGGCTGCGCACCGGTTGGGCCAGCTCTACCACTTGCTCGAAGGGGATATCCTGATGCCGCTGTGCCGCCAGCGACTGCGCTTTGGTTTGCTCGAGTAGTTCGCTGACGCTGGGT
>JBAPOI010000082.1:0-1553 GCA_049279555.1 Candidatus Sulfotelmatobacter sp. | reverse complement strand
GTTCCAACCTACCCCATCACCAACTGGATGCCCACGCATCCGACAGTCGATAACGAAAAATATCCCAAGGTTGGCGATGCCAATCCTCTGGTGAAACTCGGAATCGTCGATCCTGACAACGGGAAGGTTCGTTGGATTTCTCTGATCAAAGACAAAGACGAGGAGGCCTACATTCCGCGCTTCGGCTGGGTTCGTGAGGGGTTGGTTTGGGCGGAAGTTCTCAATCGCAGCCAGGACGAGATGGATCTTTATTTTATCGATGCGAAATCCGGGAAGTCTGCGAAAGTGCTTAGCGAGGCCAGTCCGGGCGCGTGGATCAACGTGAACGACGACTTCCGGGTATTGAAGTCTGGTGACCGTTTTCTGTGGTCGAGCTGGCGAGACGGACACACCCATTTGTATCTCTACAGCTTTGACAAGCAAAATCCGCTTGCCGCTGCAGCTAGGCTGGAGCGCCAACTCACGCAGGGAGATTTCGAGGTGCTGGGAGTGGAGGGCGTGGATGAGGCCGCGGGCACGGTGTTTTTCTCGTCCGATAAAGACGACCCGCGGCAACGGCAAATTTTTTCGATCAAGCTGGATGGAACCGATTTGCAACGGTTGACTCATGACGAAGGGATTTATTCGGCTGACTTTTCTGATGACGGCAAACACTATGAGCAAACGTTTGTCAGCACAGTGAACCCGCAGCAGGTTTCGTTGAGCGCGGTGGGCGGCGCGTGCGTTTCGCTGTGGAGGGCGCGCGACGAAGTTGTGGAATATGGGGTACGAGCGCCGAAGTTTATGGAGTTTAAGGCTGACGACGGGACGACACTTTATGGCCGGCTTTTGCTTCCGCCGAATCCGCAAGGCGGCAAGATTCCACTGATCGTCTTTCTCTATGGCGGGCCTGCGGCGCAGACAGTTCTGAAAGACACACCCGATCCCTTCGATGAGATTCTAGCGCGCGATGGATTTGCCATTTTTTCCGTGGACAATCGCGGCACGCCGGGACGCGATCGCAAGTTTCAAACTGCGATTCGACATGAATTCGGCGCGATCGAGCTGAAGGATCAGCTTGCTGCGCTGGATCAGCTTCTCGCGCAGTACCCACAACTCGATAAAGACCGGCTGGGGGTTTGGGGATGGTCAAATGGCGGTTCGATGACCCTTTATACGATGACGCATTCGGAGCGCTTCCGCGCGGGAGTTGCGGTCGCGCCGGTCACCGACCAGATCAATTACGACACGATCTACACCGAGCGTTATATGGGCTTGCTCAAGGAAGATGCGGCGGGTTATGCCGCGTCCGATGTAACGGGAGGAGCCGCAGATCTGCATGGCGCGCTTTTGCTGGTGCACGGCACGGGCGACGACAACGTGCATTTCCAGAACAGCGTTCAGATGATCGATGCGCTGGTCAAAGCGGGCAAGCAATTCCGGTTGATGATTTATCCCAACAAAACCCACGGCATCGCCGGAAGTGAGGCGCGCGATCACTTGTTCCGCATGATCGAAGAACACTTTGAGCGAGAGTTGAAATAGGAGGAGTCTTGATCGAGACGAGTTCAGTT
>JBAPOI010000081.1:0-1768 GCA_049279555.1 Candidatus Sulfotelmatobacter sp. | reverse complement strand
GTTGCTGGCCGTCGATGATGCTCTTCATGCCGTCCTTACTGCTGACAACGAAGGGGCCGAGATAATAGTTGTTGTATTGCTCGACAGCGGCTCTGGGATCACCTGCCGTGTATTCATTGAGAAAGGTAGAAGTCAGGTCGGTGACAAGCTGGTCGATGTGCTTCTGCTCCCAACTGTATTCCCGTTGGAAGTAATCGACCGTGTATTTCCGTTCGTTCAATACATCAAACACGTTACGGTCATCGGCGTCGATTTTGTGGTCAGTTTTGCTCATGGGTTTATCCTTAATGTTGCACTGAGGAGCCAACGGGAGCCAACATGTTCACACATCCTCCTCCAAAATTTGGCCGTGATCCTTCAGCCACGTTTTGGCCTTCTCCATCTTGGGGGCATGGGTCCGGACGACATTCCAAAATGCCGGCGTGTGGTTCGATTCGATTAGATGGGCCAACTCGTGCACGATGACGTAATCGATGACAAACATAGGTGATTTGATCAGCCGCCAGTTGAAATTGACGTTGTCCTGGACCGTACAGGAACCCCAGCGGTAGCGGTTATCGACGATCTTTGCCTTAGAGAATTGAACGCCGAGTTCTCGCGCATGGCTTCGAACCCTAGGCAAAATAACCTCTTCGGCCTTTGCCACGTACCACTCTTGCATCGCCCCTTTTCGCTCTGTAGCCCGAGAAGAAGGTATCACAAACCGCCGAGCGAATCGGACTTCGCGTGTGCCATCATCGACGACCTCGATCTGGTAACTGCGTCCAAGGTAAAGTGCAGACTCGCCGCTCACCAACTCCTTCCCTGGCGGGTGCGGCAATCCCTGGTATTTCTGTGCATGCCGCGTCTTCGCGTAGAGCCACTGCCTCTTCGATTCCACAACGCGTTGGATTGTCTCGTCGGAGGTTCCCACGGGTGCATGGACGACCACGCTGCGATCTCGCTCGACGGTGATCGTCAGCTTTTGCCGCTTGGCCGATCTTACGACAGTGAAGGACATTTCCATTATGGCTATTCCGCGTAAAGGATGATGTCGTTGTTCTTTTCTGCAATTTCCATGACCCGGCTGATGATATGCGTTCGGTTCTGGATGATGCCTGGGAGTTTGGCAAATTCCTCAGCGAGGAGCGTCTTCTGAATATCTGCCTTCAGCTTGTTGCGTGCGGGGATGCTCTCCCAGAATCCTGTGAGACGGAGTTCGCGTTCGACGACAAGGTAGACCTGCTGCGTCAGAGCCACCAGCGACCCAATCGCGTCGTCATTAAGTTCGGTATCGCCGAATACTTCGCGCTTAAAACTGCGGAAGAACGGCATTTGTTTCTTCCGATGCAAGCCGTAAGTTGGCTCCTTGTTAGCATTCAGGATGCGCGCCCGCAGTTTCTCCAGTTCCTCGTAAATCTTGTTCCAATTGTCTCGAAAGGCCGCGAAGATGTCGGCAAGGGCCTGGGCGAAGGAGGCTTGCAAGTCCGGGTCATCGTCTAGTTCAATGTCCAAGTGGTGTCGAATGGCATGTTCGACCTCGGCAGCCTTGGTCTTTGTGCGGCTGTGTTTGGCTACGTTTTTCTGGAAGTCCTCGTCCAAAATCGAGATTGGTGGAACCTTGACGTTGATGCCTCGCGAAACGAGGTGTTCGTCGGTGATGGCCCTGAGTTTTGGGGGAATGCCCTTCATGCTTAGACGTTCATCACGGAAGTGTTTGCCCGCCAGGGCGTGAATCTCCGTCAGAACTTCGTAGTCGGCCATGTAGTCTAGTGCCTGTCGCGCCGGG
>JBAPOI010000080.1:0-4304 GCA_049279555.1 Candidatus Sulfotelmatobacter sp. | reverse complement strand
CGCAAGCTCCGTGGCTCCATGTTTCTGCTCGATATATCCTAATGACGATAGAAGCGCCGGATCGTCCGGCGATCCTTTAATTGCTTTCGACAGTCGATCGCGCGCCTCTGGCTCCGCTTCCTTCATGCCGCCTTCCGCCAGGGACGCCCAAGCCAAGGCAGCGTCACGAGCATTCGCGTCGAGTTTATCAACGCTACGAAACGGGACCAACCGGGGCACGCGCGATTGCGGGCTCGCATCCTGCAGAAGTTGCGACGATATCTGCGGCCGGCGCGGAATGCGATGATCCGTCACCTGCGTGTGCGCTACATCGGCGCTGGGCAGGGCCGGCATGTGACAAGCGACACAATCCGGATGGTCCGCATGATGCTTGTCAGCGAATGACACGCCGTGGCAAGCCAGACACTTGCCGCGATAGTAAGCGACTCGCTCCTCAGCCGACGGGGACCGGTGGGGATCGTGACAGCTTGTGCAAGACATCGCGTCTCCTGATTTTTTCTTGCACTGGCTCTGGTCGAGTGCTTCCACCTGGCTCACCGCGCCAATCGGGGAGGATTCCGGTGATCCCTTCAACACGAAATAGCGAATGTATTCGGAAAGATTTTCTCCGGCCCGGTATTCATGCAGATGATGCCCTGCGCGTTCAATCGCAACTTTGCCCTCGAGATGGCATTGCATGCAGATTTCGTCGCGGCGGGCGGGCTCCAACTTCACCGGATTCACGATTGTTGAACTTACGACTGCCGCATTCGCGACTGCTGCATTTACACTCGCGCTGCCGGCATGTTTGGCTCCGGGACCATGGCAACGTTCGCAGCTCACTCCATTTTGAGTGAAAGGCGGATCGGGATAGCGGTTCTCGGTTCCCTTCACTGGCGGCTGCATTCCGCTGACATGACAGTGCAGGCAACTCGTATACACTGGAAGGTTCAACGGAATCTCGCGATCCGATTGGTAAGCCGGAGCAGTGTCCCATATTTGTTTATTGGCGTACCAGTTCACCGGCGATTCGAACAGAAAACCGTCGGTCTCGAACAAATACGTTCTCCCGCGCCTTCCAGAGCCGATGAAATAGAGAAGCTCTCGCTTGCCCTGCACCTCAGGATCACCGGGATGATCGAAGCTCAACCACGCGCGCCCGCCTTCGGAGTAAATTCGATAGTGGACTCCCGATTCCTTATGCGTAAAATCAGCGGGAATAAGGGGATCGAGCGCAGGGCCACTCGCGTGAGCCATTGCGGTCCGTTGGTAGGACTCATAGATCGCTGCGTGGCAGCGTGCACAAGCCTCATTGCCGATATAACCATTTCGGCTCGCAAAACCTGGTCCCGGAGAGGGCAGTTGGCTCGTCGCAGGGTTCTGGCCTGCTCCGGCGAGCGGCAACAGCAGGAGAAAAAATAATCCTGCGGCCCTCGCCCGCACTCCCTGCCGTTCCCACCGAATCACGTGTCGCCCGCCTGCCGATTCCGGTCCTTATTGTATGCGATAGATCACATGAGATAAAAAGAGGGAGCCCCGAAGGACTCCCTCCGCGAAAGCTTCTAATCACTTTCAGAAAATGAACTTCAGCGCAAACTCAAGCTGCCGCATGCCAGTCGCGGAGCCAGGGGTCGCGTCGTGTTCAATGTCCGTGATGATTCCATTTCCAGGGCAGTCGATGCAGGTTCCGCCGTTCTGGTTATTGTTGAAGCCGAGCACCGGGTGGTTGAATACGTTGAAGGCATCCATGCGGAATTGGATCTTCGCACGTTCCGTCAGCCCGAAATTTTTCAAGATCGACGCATCCCCGAAGAATACTCGCGGACCGCGGTAACTGAAGACGCCGATGTTGCCAAGATTTCCGTTGCCCGGATCGGTAAACGGACCGCCGAGCGATGTCAACGGGGTAAAGAATTGTACAAAAGGAACCCCGCTCGACGAGGTTTGCAGAGACCCGGCGCCCGTGTGGAACGACCCTGATCCTTTGCTCGGACGGCATACCCCCACATCCTGCTCTCCGCCGCACTCGTTGGTGCTCGGCGTCCAAGGCAAGCCGCTGCCCCACGTCGTAGTACCTGTGATCTGCCATCCTCCGATGATCAAGTCCTCCGCTCGGCCCGAATTGGGCGCAAACATTCTTCCTTTGCCGAAAGGTAATTCATATACAAAATTGTTCACCCAGACATGGTTTCGGACCTGGTCGTCGGGTCCGTAAGCTATCCTCGGGTCGTCCGGGTAATACGCGTTGTCGTACTTGTAAGCGTGGGCGAAGGTGTAGTGCGAAAGAAACTGTACGCCATGCGAGAAACGCTTCTCCACCTTTACCTGAAAGGCGTCATATTTACTGCTGGCATCGTTTCCAAGATAGTTGCCTTCGTCGATCGAGCAGCATTGCAACACTCCCGGCACAAGCCTTGGAGCACCCGGAAAATTGGCCAGCGTATTTGTTGGGTCAGGATAGCTCGAGTAGGCAAAAGCGTTGTAGTACGGTCGCCGGTACGCTTGCGGCGTCTTAAGCGAAGATGAACAAGTGGGATCTCCGCAATATCCTACGATCGAGGGGTTATTTACGTTGTACGTAGGACCGTCGCCGGCGAAGACGTGAGTGCCTTTGTTGCCGACGTATGCAACCTCCACCGAAGTGGTGGTGGTTACCTGACGCTGAACCGTTGCGTTCCAGGCATCGAGCGTGGGCAGCCGTTGGGTTGTCGGACGGATATGCGGCTGCACGCACAGCTGGGTATTCTGCCCTGCGGTATTGAAAACCGCCTGCTGATAGCAGTTCGGCCCGGAGACTGGAAGAAGTCCATTCGAAGGAATTGCCGGGAAAGTAAAAATGGGAGGACCCTGCGCCAACGTGAAGGCGGGCACCTCCTGACTGGCACCCTGTGCCAATTGAGCGGCAAGCACAGGTAGAGTTTGCGTTACCGTGTGCCCAAAGTTTGAACCAAACACACCCATGTCGAAACTACGGCCGTAACCGAGGCGCACAACTGTCTTCTGATCCACTGCATAGGCAACGCCGAGCCGCGGCGCGAAAGCGTTCCAGGCATTGTTTATATTTCCGTTGAGTCCGATGCCAGCTTCGCCAGCGATTCGGTCCTCGCCTTGAATCAGATTGGCGAAACCACCGTGGTCCTTGCCGTTGACGTACTCTGGGAAATAAACTTCCCAGCGCAGCCCGTAGTTCAAAGTAAGCTTGGGAGTAATTCTCCATGTGTCCTGGCCGTAGTAGAACATGCGATGCTGCCGCTCGGCCGCGTTTAGACTGGTGCTCACGTACCGGCTGACTTGTGTCACGTCTCCCAGCAGGAAGGTCCCCCAGTCAAGACCTCCAACCCCGGCGTTCGACGTCGTGCGGTAATCGAAGGTGTAGTCTCCGGTACGGCCGGCATCGCTGGGCACACGCAGATTTTGCGCGTACCTGACATCTGCGCCAAACTTGAAGATGTGGTTACCGCGGGTCTTTGTCATGTTACCCACCCATTGGAATTGCTGCTCACTCTCGGTGAGAGGACAGTTGCAACGTGCAACGCCCAAGCCGTCGCCCCAATTTATTGTCGAGCCTCCAAAATTCCCACCGTTGCCCGAAGAAGCCGAAGGCGTCTGGTTCAAAATAAATCCTCCCCATCCGGACGTCTCGAGTGCTTGGCTTCCGGTGAGGTTTGCGTTCGGGATTCCGACAGCGGTCATCGGGGTCGTCCCAGCATCGGGTTTGGAAGCCACGGGATTGTACTTGAAATACCCGAAGCGGAAATCGCCGAGCAACGAGGTGCTAAACGTCTTCGTCACACCTGCGGACAAGCTGTAATTGTGAGTGATCGAACTGCCAGATAAACCGCCCGGTCCGAACCCTACACCTCCCAGCGCTCCGTAGGATCCTTTGCCCGCCACGTTGAAATAATCGAGGCTAAACCGGCCAAAGACTTGCAGAGTAGGAGCGGCATTGAAATCGATGCGGGTGTCGAAACTGTTCTGGCTGTAAGAACCAGATCCCGACGCCACATAATTGTTAAAGACTGCAGAGTTGGTAGGCGCCGGAAACAGCGCCAGAATAGCCGCGGCTTGGGAAGAAATGTCCCCAATAGGAATCTGATTGTTGGCATATGCAACACGGTTGTTTCCGCCGTCACCCGGCACCGGTTTGAAAACCTGTCCGCCCCGTACCAACGGGTTTGGTCCGCCGCTGCCACCTTGTTCGACGTCGAGATATTCGCTGAGATCGCAAACGCCAGTGGAAGTCGCCGGATTGCAAGTCTTCTGAACTTCGGCGGTTGGAACTGTCAAC
This sequence comes from Candidatus Sulfotelmatobacter sp., assembly GCA_049279555.1. Classification (GTDB taxonomy): domain Bacteria; phylum Acidobacteriota; class Terriglobia; order Terriglobales; family Acidobacteriaceae; genus Sulfotelmatobacter. The sequence goes on along the minus strand of JBAPOI010000080.1, from coordinate 37 downwards.
AGGTTCGTCGCTCCATTTATTTCCCGTGTCGCTTGAT
>JBAPOI010000079.1:0-5300 GCA_049279555.1 Candidatus Sulfotelmatobacter sp. | reverse complement strand
AACGAGTTCTTGATCGAGTGATCGCCATAGAGAAGCAGAGTCCACTTGCGGGACAGGCCTATCTGCAATTGGCCACCAGTCACAGAAGACAAGGGAAGAATGAACTAGCGGCTCACGATCTGGAGGAGTACAAACGCATTCAGAGTGTTATATCGAAGCCGGAACAGTAAAGATGAACGGATTCTTGCGCGCCGATGCAACGATCCGGCGCGGATTGAATCAGCCAGAGGCACACACCTAATTTGCGGCCTCGCACTGCTGATTTCTGGATTTACTGAAAACAAATAATCGGCCGTCAGATGTCAATCTCTGGCATGGATTACCTGGGTTCTAATATTCCCGTGTTTACCTCCCCTACTTTTGGTTTAGGTTTCGCCTCGCCCGTTTTGCCGTTCCACATCTTCTTTTGACAAGCGACAATCCCGATCGTGGCTCTTAGGGAGAATACCCGAGGCTCCATGTGCGCAGTAAATAACTAGTGACAGGAAGCTGGAAGATAGTAAGCGGTACATGTGGAAATTGTGACAAAGGGTAGTTATGGCGGCAGCCTGTCTTGGTTAATCTGATCTATCCCGCGCCATAGGTGTAAAATGGATCTCTCTAGGTTAGGCCCTTGTTGGTATGCGCTGCAGACCAAATCCAAGCACGAACATATAGCCGCTACAATACTCAGGAACAAAGGTTACGAAGAGTTCTTGCCGCTGTGTCATCCACGTCTGCCTATACGTCATTGCAAGAACCAACTGCGCAGAGAGGAGTTGCGGCCGCTGTATCCGGGATACATTTTCTGTAGATTTAATCCTAATGCTCGAGGGCCTATTGTCACAACGCCGGGAATTGTGAGGATTTTGGGGTGCGGGTCCGGTCCCGCAGTCGTGAGCGAGATCGAGATCGAGAACATTCGAAGGATTCTCAGCTCCAATCTAAGCGTTAATTCCTGCGCTTACCTCAACGTTGGGCAGCACGTACGAGTGGTATCAGGGCCTTTGACAGGTGTTGAAGGTATTTTAGCCCGATTCAAAGGCCAGTTTCGGGTAGTAGTTTCAGTTCACGTGTTACAGAGATCCTCGGAGGTGGAAGTCAACCTTGATTGGATACAGCCATCGCTTGTGCCGATGGTGAAGGTTGGGACCGATTTGGCAGCGTAGCAACGTCCTTGACGCCATTAAGGCGCGAGCTGTCATGACGGATTCTTTCTGTGGTTAAGCGATGATATCCGCTTGGAGCAGATCGATATTGATTCGCTCGAACTTATATTGATATTTGTAGATCTTTTCCACGCAGACTGGATTGTTGTTCGAGCGTAGGAAAGCTTCCCAATCACAACGGTTGGTCAAAGTCATCCAATTTGCGCTTGATCTCTCTCAACAGCAGGCGCTGAAGTAATTAATTCTGCAACGTTTTAAATAGTTCAATAAGGAGTTTATGTGAATCAAGTTTTTGGCTCAGCCATCCCGTGTCCCAATCCTACTGGTGAATTGCACTTGGGACATGTTCTTAATCTCACTGTTCAGGACATATTCTGTCGGTGGAACTCGCTTAAGGGTTCAAGTTTATATTGGGCCGGATGCCTGGATCATGGAACCACAATCACGGAAGCCGTTACCCAAAGAAGGTTGTCCGAGGCGGGAGTGGACACTTCGAATTGGAACAAGGGTGACTGGATTAGAGCCGTAAACGAGTGGATCGACTATATCACGCCAAAGATTTACAAACAGATTCGCTACATGAATTTGATCATGGATATTGATGAAATTCGATCTATGCGAGATAAGGGACAGCGTGTAGCGTGCCAGAGACTTATAGAGGAACTGGAGCGAGCCAATCTTTTATATCGCGCGCGCGTGGTGGTTCCCTGGTGTCCACGCAAAAAGACGTCTGTAGATAAAGTAGAGACAAGTCTGGAATCCCGTCAGGTTCAGGAATATTCAGTTCGGTATGTTGACGAAGCTGATCCGAACCTGACGATTGACATCTGGATCGAACGACCGGAGACGTTGCTGAATGACATAGCGCTGATCGTATCTTCGCAACACCCGCTTGCCGGAGACAGGCCGCGACAGGTGATTACACCCCTCGGGCTAAAGATTCCCTTGATTACGGATGATGAGTTTTTCGAAGAGAAGGCCGTAGCGGCAGTGGCCCGCGTTACGCCGGGGCATTGTGCCAGGAGTTTCCGCTGGGCGCGTCATAATAGGTTGCCGATCCATCGCGTATTTGACGAAGACAGCATCATGGAGGTTGGCGAGTACAAGGGACAAACACGAGCTGAAGTCGCGCAGCAGATCATGGTGAAGGTTAGGGATAACGGACGGCTCATGGGCACACGCACCCAGGAGACATCGCAGGTAATTTTTCGTCTCAGCAATGGCCCTGTAGAAGAGTTTCTGACCGAGCAATGCCTGGTTGAATCCGGGAAGATGGCTGAGGGAGCGTTAGAACTCCTGCGGAAGGGTGAAATACGCATTCATCCCCCCATGTATAAAGACGCTCTTGAAGTACACCTGAAAGCTATTGTTGAGGCGAAGCGCACGGGAGCCAGCGGCGAATTAGCCGACGATTGGTGCCTCTCTCAGCAAACGGCTTGGGGTAACGACCTAAAGATCGACCACATACCCTACCTTGCGGAACGGGGCGCCGAATACGCCAAACCAACGCGAGAAGTGGATCCGGTAGTTACCTTCAAGATTGCGGACGCTCTTTGCCCTTTTTATATCAACCCGGTCGTCTATTCTCTTTCGGAGGATGAGGTTCAGGAGGTGGCAAAATTCAGCATCACTGTGACGGGTGCTGATTTGGTGCTGTATTGGATTGAACCGGTCATCATGTTGTCCGCGGTGCTGAAACAAGGGATCGCATTTCGAGACGTGATCATCCATCCCCTGATTTGTGATGCTCAGGGCCGCAAAATGAGTAAGAGCCTCGGCAACGTCATTGCTCCCGACGAAATGTGGGAACGATATGGTTCGGACGCCCTGCGGTTCGCGCTGCTGCAGTCACTGGACCTTAGTCAAGGGAAAATGAATTTTGATGAAAGCTACGTACGCAAAGCAAAGAAACTTTTGGACGAAGTAGAAAAGAGTTTGCAAAAGATGAAGCAACGGACTGAGCAGGCCGGTGGCGCTCTCCCGCTGCAGAAGATTGATGAACAAGATATCTTCACAGATCTTGATCAGGCAATGACGCAATTCGACATCAAATCCGCCATGAGTCACGTGAACCGCCTCCTGCAAATGATTGTTGCCCAAAGAAACTCTCCTGACGTTCAGCGATCAAGACAGCTTCTAAGTTTGGCTGCTCTATTAGAGCCATTCGCCCCGGAGTTGGTTGGGAATCTGGGCTCTTCGCCGGCGGCCAACGCCAAAAGAGTACCCACAGCGGTATGAGGCTTGTTCGCAAGAAACCCCGATCATTCTGACCGTTTAGAAATCGAATCGAATGCGTTCGGTCGGTAGGGCGGGTAGGCCAGCGAAGGCTCATCCACCTGTACCTAAGAGTTGCTACGGTGGGCCACGGAACGCCTGATGTTGTCTAGCGGATGTATATGCGTCACTTCATAGGGGCCGCTATATCGATGCTAGATACGGTCGGGATTGTGCCAATCACTTAAAAGAATCAAGTCAGTAAGTTGTCTTGCGAAAACCGTATCGTGCGGCGCCTCAGAAGCGCAAAGAGACCACGCCCATGCGTCAACACCTTCTCGAAGACATCAGAACCCACGCTGTCGCCAAACCGGACCAATTTGCCGTCTGTGACAGCGAGGTCAGCATTAATTATGGTGCCTTGGACCGCTTCAGCACCAGCCTAGCAATGCACTTGCAGGCGATTGGCTGTAACGCTGGGAGCCGCGTTGTAGTAGTGGCGAACCGACGAGCTATCATAGTAGCTGCAATTCTAGGCATCTTCAAGGCGGGGTGCATCCACGTTCCGCTTGATCCCCGCATGCCCGCAGCTCGACTGCAATACATCTTGAATGACATAGCACCTGCTGTCGTCATAACAGAGGAAGATCTGCGCGGAACTGTCGGAGCATATCTCCCCCCGCAGGCCAGCTTACTTCTGAAGGAAGACTTAGAGCGTATTTTACGGTTGAGCGCAGCAACGGATTATGTCCCCACCTCGGAGGTAAGTTTACCGGGATGGCTTCTGGACGTGCCAGCGTACTGCATCTACACGTCCGGATCGACTGGACGGCCCAAGGGTGTCTTGATCGACCATCGTAACATCGTCGACTTTTTCGAGGGAACTGAACAAGTTTACGACGTCCGTGCGGAATCGGTTTGCGCCAGTTTCTCGCCGCTGCATTTCGACGTTTTTCTCATGGATATGTTGTTCCCACTCGCCCAGGGTGCTCGTCTGCATGTCCACGACGACATTGTGGTTCCTGATCTGTTGTTCCAGACGATAGCAACTCACGATGTGACCCATTTTTCTGCGTGGGGCTTGATGCTCGGACTCATCGCACAGGCACCTCAATTCGGTACTACTCCTCTGCCGTACCTCCAGACCGTACTAACTGGAACAGATATTCCAAATGTCGACACTGTTCAGCGATGGCTGCGAGTAGGGGCCGGCGTTAAAGTGATCAATGCTTACGGTCCAACCGAAGTCACATGCGCCTCAACCGCATACACGATCAGGGACCTTGAGCCTGGCCGACAACAGCTTTACCCCATCGGCAGTCCGCTCAAACATGTGCACACTTTCCTCGTCGGCAGCGAAGGCGAGCGGATCACGCAAAGGAATGTTCCTGGCGAACTGTACATCGGTGGTACGCAGGTAATGAGGGGCTACTGGAACCTGGCAGCGGAGACGGAGGCTGCTGTGAGGTATCTGGACGGCATACGCTGCTATCGCAGTGGGGATGTCTGCATTTATCAAGAGGATGGCAGTCTCTTCTACATTGGGCGGAAAGATAACGAAGTGAACATCGGCGGCTATCGCGTACACCTGAATGAGGTGCGGCGTGTCATCAATAGCGTGCCGAATGTGCACGATTCCGAAGTCGTCTTGGTCGACTCCAAGTATGAAGAAAAAGTCCTAGCGGCGGGAATCCTTCTCGATGAGAGCGGCAAGATCGGGGCGCTAAACGTCGATCAGCAGATCATTCGGATTCGTGCTCGTCTTCTGGACGAGCTACCAAGTTATATGGTGCCTCGTTATCTCGCAATTTTCGACGATTTTCCGAAACTATCGTCGGGCAAGGCGGATCGTAAGGCGCTCACATCCATTCTTACGGTTCGCATGACAAAGGAAACTGAGGAGGTGACAACTGCACATGGACACTGAAGCTGTCGTAA
>JBAPOI010000078.1:0-2143 GCA_049279555.1 Candidatus Sulfotelmatobacter sp. | reverse complement strand
GGGGGAAAGCCGTAAGTCTTTAATTCCTAGCCTATTACTAGGCTTTATCGAAGTTCAGCTGGAATGAGGATGTGCATCGGATTGCAGTTGAAGGAACGTAGATTGCCGCGTAGAGCGTGCCCGCCCTCAAGATTGAGCTTGAGGCTGGCTACCAACGCGGAGCACCTGCACCGTAATGTTGTCGGGGCCGCCACGCTGCCGGGCCAGCTTGACCAACATTGTGCAGCACACCGCCGGAGAATGACCGGTCACTGCGGCCTCCATCTCTTCTTCTGACACCACACCCCACAGCCCGTCGGTGCAAAGCAGCAGGTCGTCAGAATCCTGCAGAGTGATTCCTTGCTCGCCGCTTTCGACCGCAACTTCCGTCCCTGCCCCTAAAGCGGCGGTGAGGATATGGCGCTGCGGATGCTTCTCGGCGTCCTCGGGACGGACAATGCCGCTCTCGACGAGGCGTCCGACATAAGAGTGATCGCGAGTGAGGCGGGAAATGTGAGAGCCGCGCACCAAGTAAAGGCGGCTATCTCCGACGTGTGCAAAAGAGAGCTGGCGGCCGCGAATCACGAGCGCGGTGCAAGTGGTCCCCATGCCATGCAACCCGGGATGCTGCTCGGCATAGCCTTGAATTCTTTCATGCGCTGTGGCGAAAGCTTCCAGCAGAGCTACCTTAGGATCGCCGCGGAAAACGTGGTCGTACACTTCGCGAACCGTCTCTACCGCGAGGCGGCTAGCTTCCTGACCGCCTTCATACCCGCCCATGCCGTCGGCAATCACCGCCAATCGGCCTTTGCGCTGAAAGTCTTCTTCGCCGGCAGGCTCCCAGTAGAGAAATGAATCCTCATTGTTCTCGCGCTGGCAACCTACGTCGGTCAGGCTCGCCACTTCGACACCGGGTCTCGCATTCATGCAATCAACGGACAATCCCACGTACCTCAAAGCGCACCGGGGAAGTTTCTGAGAGCCGTTACTTGGAGCTGGTCATCCCCCGCTCTCCATAAGATTCGACGGGAGCTCCACTATGCCCGGCCATTATAGACAAGTGCCAGCGGAAAAACGCAACGTGGAGGCAGAATTGCAAGAATTTGACAAGAGAGCGGAAAGGCGCGCTGAAACTTTACCGCAAATTTCTTCTACAAACCCTTGCGTGGAATTCCTTTGGATGGGATTGTCCCCGGAGATTTAGGGACTTCAGACTCGGCACCCGTTAGTGTCAGGTCGGCGGACCAGCATTCAGAAATCAGCTTCCAGTCTCCGCTGCTCTGCTTGGAAAATACCCACAGATATTTGCCGCGTTCTTCGCGGCGCTTACCCGCAGTGCCCGGCACCAACGCGCTGTAGCGTCCCACTTCGTGCGCCAGATCGCCAGCCACTTCTACGCGCATGGGCTCGACGGAAACCTCTCCCAAACCGGCCTCAAGAGCGCTGAAGAAGAATTCGCGGACCGCTGCCGCGCCACGAATTGCAGGAAGGTTGGAGCGTAACACCAGGGCATCAGGCGCGTAGAGGTCGAGCAACTCATCCAATTGCCGGGTATTGCAAGCCAGAACCCACTCCTGGGTGAGACGGCGGACCGCAGCCTCACTGCGGCTCATGGGTTCGCCCTTGGCCGCCGCAGCCAAGCGAAGGCGGTCAGCTTCCCGCGCACTTTCCGGGGAGTTAACCCGTGGCGCAACGAATGCAGTCTCGCTTCCTCCAGGCAGGTAGTGGTGATGATAATGATGGTGATAGTGGTGTATCGCTCCGGCCGACCCTGCAGGAGGATGAACCTCACGCATAGCTCCGGGGTCCGGAGTTTGCGGCAGCGGTTCTGCGGCCGATAGCGGCGGTTGGGTTGCCGACTGGGCACGCCCACCTTCCGCAGAAAGACCGCACTTCGCGCAGAACTTGGTGCCAGGGCGATTTTGATGCCCGCACGAAGGACAAGAAGTTGAAGATGACATTGACTCCGCCGTAGCGTCTTCTGTGGCTTGCTCGGAATCCATTTCCGTGGCGAGTCGTTGCATGGCCTGCAGCGCTGCGGTAATGGCTTCCTGGTTGGGACGTTGGCGGCGAATTTCGGGATACAGCCGCTCGTAAATCTCACTCAACGCTGGGTTGTGCGGAGCGGCTCCGTGCGCGGCATCCGGGCGAAGGTGTTCGGAAT
>JBAPOI010000077.1:0-2018 GCA_049279555.1 Candidatus Sulfotelmatobacter sp. | reverse complement strand
GATCAGTTCTCCGGCCGCGGTGCGCTGGTCGGGAACCGTGGTCGCGGAGATTTTCTTTTCGAGTCTCATCGGTAAGTTTCCATTGGCCATACTCTTGGCCCGGGTTGGCTCATGGATTTTTCAGATTATAAGCGGTGCGCGGTGCAGTTTGTCCAGATAGTCACCAAAACCTTCCGAGCCTGGTGTGCACATCGCTACAGTTTTCAACGCCGTCCTGCAGAACTGGAATCTGAATTGCCAATATGATCCCATACAGAGGAACGTGCTGGTTTGGCGGATGCTGATCCTGCGTGGAAGGACCCAGAGAGCCGGGTTTGGATCAGGCCCACATTCGGGCCTGGTGACTGCAGCCCGGTGAGCACCCGTCCGGAAGTGCGGACTATAACCAATATGCAGTGGCTAAGTTGTGTTAGATACCGCAGACGCCCTCGAATGAATTCTGGCGCGCCTCTTATTGCATCTTCTGCCTCTTATTGCATCTTCTTTGGTTACGCCGGGAAGGAGGTACATGCACTTTATTTTTAATAGCTTAAGAAAGCTTTAGATGGTGATTCCCGTGCCGGCTTTTACAATGGCGGTACAAATGCTTATATTATTGCCTGGCGGAGGCACAAGTGAAGAGAGTGTTGAAGTCGGTCTTAATCGTCATAATGGTAAGTGCACTCTCAGCGGGGGCCTTGGCGGCAGTACACCCGGTTCCCCTTGATCCCAAGCAAGATCCAGCAACCTGCGCGCAATGCCACGAGGACAAGACGTAAGGCAAGTCAGTCCATTCGGCGATTGCCATGGGCTGCACTGCCTGTCATGAAATTCGTGTCAAGGGAACCGTGACCCGCCTGAAACTGATTGCGACGAGTACGGGGGCCCTCTGTCTCACCTGCCACGCCGACAAGAAAGCTGCTGACATCAAAGGGGTGGTTCACCCTCCCGCAGTGCGCGATTGTGTGAAATGCCACGATCCGCACACCAGCGATAACAAGTTTCAGCTGCTGAAGGCTGAGAGCGGTGACAGCAAGGACTCGAACCTCTGTTTGTCGTGTCACAACACCGGCGTCAAAGTCCCGAAGGACGGCAGCCGCCATCCGGCGCTGGACAGCGGCTGCGACACGTGCCACGTGACTCACAAGACGGGCGCGCGCGGAGTCCGCGAATTTGACTACCACCTGACCAAAGACGCTCCGGCGCTATGCCTGGATTGCCACGATGTGAAGGACGCCGCCCTTATTAAAGCGCACCAGGGGCAGCCGTTCGGCACGGCCGATTGCCTCGAATGCCACGACCCACATCAGTCGGACAGCAAGCATCTGATGGCGAAATTCACTCACGTGCCGTTCGCCGGGGGGCAATGCGATACCTGCCACAAGCCGGCTCAAGACGGCAAAGTGGTATTGACTGCTGCAACTGCCAAGGAGATCTGCCTTGGCTGTCATTCCGACAAGGGCGATCAAATCGAGAAGTCGAAGGTACAGCACCCCGGAGCGGCCGGCGATTGCACCGATTGCCACAGCCCTCATGGCGGCAACTTCCCCTACTTCCCCAAGCCGAATCCGGTCGCCGTTTGCACGGGCTGCCACTCCGACATCGCCGATTTGGGGAAAAAGGCGCATCCGCACCAGCCGGTCTTCGAGCAGGGTTGTGCGATCTGCCACGATCCGCACGGGAATGACAACGTTCATCTGCTGCGCGCGTCCAGCCCGAATAAGCTGTGCTTGGAGTGTCATGGCCCGGATTCCAAGCCGGCGAAGCTGGAGAGCGAGCACGTGGTGACGATCTTTGATGGCAAGGTAAAGCTGCCGGAGGACTATTTCGCGAAGGTTCCGGTGCTGCCATTGAAATTCAACCTGGGGCACCCTGTGGATGGGCATCCGGTTTCCGACGTTATGGACCCCAAGGATATGACTAAGGTTAAGACCGTAATTAACTGTTTGGTCTGTCACCAGCCGCATGCCTCGGCGGAGCCTGACCTGCTGGTTAAGGATCAGGTGAATAACGCGGTCTTCTGTGCGACTTGTCATAAG
>JBAPOI010000076.1:0-4365 GCA_049279555.1 Candidatus Sulfotelmatobacter sp. | reverse complement strand
GCTTATGGCGTACGGGATTATGTCCGTTCGCAAATTCTGCGTCACTGGGTATACGATTTTCGCAAGCTCGGTGGGCGCAACGTCATTATTCCGCTGCATGTCGAACTGACGGGTCAGGGCGTTATCTTACAGGCAGAAATTTTGGATACGCAACGCCATGCAACCGATCCCCTCTATCGCGATATTGCGATCAGCGCGCGCAACGCGGCGTTGCTGTCGTCGCCCATAAAATTTCCCTATGGCATGTCCTGGAATCGAATGAGTTTTACGTTCAATCTTAGCGCGCGCAGTGCTCTGCGCTGATGCCCCCGATCAGTTGATAGCCCGCTTCCATAATTGATGTGTCTTTAGGGCAGATCGCGCGCGAGACGGAATCCGGAAATGCTCGAATAATCGAATTCGCCGCCATCGGCAGTGCTTCCGCTCCGTGCGGCAGAGCGAATGAAGATCGGTGTGTTGTTCCACGAACCGCCACGGAGAACATGCTTATTGCAATCACCGGTTGACCACGCGCTGCCGTTCGTCGGCGCGCCCGCATAATTCGGATGCCAGCAATCCGCTGTCCACTGCCAGACATTGCCCAGCATGCCGTAGAGCCTGAACGGATTGGGCCTGAAGGCGTCCACTTCCGACGGAACACGATCGTCGAATTTGCTGCCACAGCCGTTACAGTTGGCATTCCCCTGGCCGATATCATCACCCCACCAGCGTGCGGTCCTGGTGCCGCCGCGCGCGGCATATTCCCATTCCGCCTCGCTTGGAAGACGATACGGGCCGCCATGACGATAGGACATTTCGGGATGAGCCTTCCGCACAAGGGCATTTAGCCATGCGATGTAAGCATTGGCGTCGCGCCAATCCAGGCAGGCCGCAGGAAAGCGCGGCGGTTCTGCGCCAGTGCCGGTTGGCGTATACGCCAGGCCGTTCCCAGGTGAACGCCAGCCCATCTTCAGAATTGGATCACAGAGAGCCGGTTGATAACCCGTCGCTTTCAGGAAACCCAGAAACTCTCCGCTGGTCACTTCGAATTTACCGAGCGCAAACGCCCGCACTGATACAACATGCTGCGGTCCCTCCGAATCGAAGCGTCCGGGCTCGTTTACGGGACTGCCCATGACGAATTTCCCGGCCGGAATGCCAACCATAATCGGGCAATCGGCGCACTCCTGAAATTCTCTGCTCTCAAGTTCGTGCGCGTTGCTGTAGGTCGCCGCGAAAGCCGCAATCGCAATCAGGATGTACAAACAAAACAGAAAGGGACTGCAAATAAGCCGGATAAAGCGTGCTTCAGAGATCATTGTCACTGCTTCTCACCTATAGGTTTTCCCCCAGCCTCTTTGCGCTGACTGTTCGATTATGGCATGGCAACACAGAAATCTTATTAGCATCATAAATGTAATGAAGACGCCTAGTACCTGGGCACTCTATCAACGCACGTCAAGATTTGGCTTGCCGCCGGATGAAATTGACCCGATATGGTTTTCCGAATGTGCAAAAGTGGGCATGACTCGAACGAGTACTCACGGCCTATATAAACCTATTGCAGCCGCTCTCGCCCCCCGCACTTACAATGACCACTCCGTAGCAACGCGCCATTAAACTCTACGGAATCCTCACTTCCGCCAGACATAGAAAGAATTTGCCTTCATATTCATCTTTATCGCGAAGGGGATTTGCGGTTGCGCCAAAAATGTAGAAAATATATTACCGTGAAGATGCGTAGAATGGAGCGCCTGTGACCGGCCTGAAAATCATCGCGGCGGTATTCCTATTAGTCGGGGCGGCATATTTCGCATCCGGCGCAGTTGCGGTTGCCGGCGGCTTGCCATCTTCCAGCCAGCAAACAGCCTTCCCAGGTCAGCCAACGGCCGAGCCCCCGACCTCGCCTCCCTCTGCAGGCATGACTGCGTCACAGGCGGGTGCGGCTTCGCCTGACGACAGCTACCAGCTAGGCGCCTCCGACAAGCTGCGGATCACAATTTACGGCGAGCCGGATTTGAGCGGCGAATTCATGGTGGATGGCACCGGCCTCATCCAATTGCCGCTGATCGGGCAAGTGCATGCAGCAGGGCTGACAGTCCACCAATTCCAGGACGAAATCGCAAACCAACTGCGCGCGGGCTATCTCAAGGATCCGCGCGTGAGCGTTGAAGTTGAGAATTACCGGCCCTTCTACATTTTTGGCGAAGTGAACCGGCCGGGACAATACGCCTATGTCACAGGCCTTAACGTGATCAACGCGGTCGCGCTCGCGGGTGGTTATACCTATCGGGCCAACGACACCGACGCCTATATCCGCCGCAACGGAGGCTCGACCGAAGTGCGAGTTCCGGCGGACGCAACCACCAAAGTCATGCCCGGCGACAGCATCCGTATTGCCGAGCGAATTTTCTGAGTCCAGGCGCCCCTGCTGAAGATGAATTTTCGGCTATGGATGACGTTTTTTCCCGCCATCTCATTGATGTCGCCTGGCTGTCTGTTCTGTGACAAATTTGCAGGAGTGCGAACCATTTGCGCCATTCAGACCCCTTGGTTGGGGTCGCTCGAATGGGCTATAATCCGCGAAAATATGGCTTAACGCAGCAATCGTGCAGTGATGTTACTTGACTGCATGCTTCTGTGGCCGTTGAGACATGGTGGGGACGTCATCGGGTTACGCAGCCAATATAAGGTTGCGAATTGATGGCGAGCGACGTTTGTGAGTGAGGGGCATGCGCCTAGCCGCGGTTGTATTCGCACTGATGGGTTCGTCGGTATTGCTGGCGGCGGCCGACGCACCGGCTCTCGCCGATGATAGCGATGGCGCGTCCAATGGCCCAACGATGCCTACCGGCACGCCGGATAATTCGGCGCCCGATAACGTCAGCACGATCGCGCAGAACGAAGGCGTAATGAACCGGCCACGCCCAGAATATGACGCCAAGGGAATTCCTCTTGGCGGCTTTCGCCTGTTCCCGGAAGTGCAGCTCAGCGAGAATTACGACAGCAACGTTTTCCGCCAGCCCACGGACCAGGACGATTACTTTTTCGAGGCGACGCCGGAGCTCAAACTACAGTCGCAATGGGGCCGGCATTTTCTCGAGCTTTATAGCGGCGCCGATTACTACAACTATTCCCGCTTCAGCGCGGAAGACCTGACCGACTGGAATGCCGGTGGAGACGGGCGTTTGGACATCTCCCACGCTGCGGTCGTATCGGCCGGTGCATATTATTCTGAAACGCACGAACCTTGGTCTTCACCCAACAATCTGATCGGTTTTCAGGCCAAGCCCAATCGCTATCACCAGACTCACGCCGACGTTAGCGGCACATTCCAGCCCAATCGGCTGGGTATCACCTTAGGCGGCAGTTATGACCGCTACGACTGGCTGAACACGGCTGCGATCGGCGGTGGCACGATCAACAATCACGACCGCGATCTCGACGAATATCAGGCATATGCCAAGGCATTCTACGATTTCTCGCCCGGTTACTCGGTATTTCTGCGTGGGTCGTATGATACGCGCCAGTACGACCAGGATTTCGATCGCTCCGGACTGCACCGTTCCTCAAACGGATACCGTGTTGATGGCGGTGTGGATGTGCAGGTGACGCATCTGCTCGCTGGCGAGGTTTTCGCCGGCTACCTGCAGCAGAATTTCAGCCAGAGCGTTCCCGCGCCTTTGCCGGATGTCACCGGATTTAATTACGGCTTGAATCTGGACTGGTACGCGACGCCCAGGCTGACGTTTCACATTACCGGACAGCGCCAGCTTGAGAATGTCATTATTGTTGGGGCATCGGTGGCCGATGACAGAAACATAGGCGCCAGCGCCGATTTCGAGATTCTCTACAATCTGATCGGACAGGCGCATCTCCAATACACCGAGGGCCGCTTCGTCGGTACGTCGCGCACCGACCGCATGCCAGACGCTGGCGTGGGACTGGAATTCCTTCTGGACCGTTACGTCAGCCTCAACCTTAACTACGATTGGAGCCAGAGATCGTCCACATCGCCTGGTGTCGGATATACCGATAACCTGGTCAGCCTAGGCTTAAGATTGCAGATCTGAATTTGGCACGCGCGGTGGCCGTACCGGCCGCGCCAAAAACAAGACAAGAATCGCTTCAAGCGATCTATTTGGGAGGGTGGAAAGGAATGTCAGCGCAAGAGCGTCTTACGACGTCCGGTTCATATGTGCTCGAGCCTAGCATCGAGAACGCGCGGGGCAATAACAACGGGTATGATCTTTCGCATCTTCTGCTATTCCTGCGCGTGCGCTGGAAGATCATCGCTGTTACGGCATTCGTCGTTGTCGCGTTAGCCGTTGGCGTTATCAGCCAGCTCACTCCGCTCTACACCGCCAACGCCGTCGTCATGCTCGA
>JBAPOI010000075.1:0-2079 GCA_049279555.1 Candidatus Sulfotelmatobacter sp. | reverse complement strand
ATATTGACAGGTTATAACTATCGTAATACCATCAAAACATCATCATTTTGTGAGGTAATAGAAATGACGATCCTCAACTCCAACGGTTACAGCGCAATCGAAGCGGTGGTGGCACCGTAGTTCTTTCGTTTTCCTATCGTGAACGAAGGAAGAAGAAAACTACCTTATCGTGCTCGATGGGAAAACGCGCAAGGAAATCTACCTATCACACTTGCGTCGGATATCGATAGTAATTTTCGACTGAGAGCACTCCGGGTGGCCAAGGAGCACCTGATCCGGCGTGCTGCGGAAATTCCATCCGTCACCGAGCCTCAAATTGGCTGGCTTTGGTGGAAAGGATTGAGACGCATGAAAGCGGCATGCGCGGATACCAACTGATAAAGGCGTTATCAGTTGCGAAGATCAGTAAATCAGGCGAATTGGCTTGCCCAAGGTTCTTTCGAACTCGCGACGCAGCCATCGACTTCGAACACCGTCCGAATATTCTGGAGCACAAAGCGGAGCACAATAACTGCCGAATGAGAGGCTCTGAGTCCGACTTGGAGGCGTTGGGTCCGACTGTAAGTGCTTTACTGCGAGTGAGGGCGGCGAGAATGATTCATTTGCTAAACCGTTGTACGGGCTAACACCTGTACCGAGGGTTCGAATCCCTCCCTCCGCCACGCAGTCTGAACTGCAGAGGATTTCCGCTCAATCTGCGCCGAAATACGTGAATAATTCCCGTATTTCGCGATTATTCACATGCAAACCGGACTTCAGAGAACGGACTGCTCGTCGGCGGAGGGGTCACCGTCCCGCCTTTTCTCCGGAGGGATACACGCAGTCCGGTTTCAATAAGGGCCTTAGGCGAATGCAATGCGATCTTAAGTCCCGGATTCGGCCACAGCAGGTTGACTTTTGTTGGCTCGTTTGAAAATTGGCTCCGCGAGCTTGAGGCTTTTTTCTCTGAAGGGCTCGTTGCGAGTCCGGTTTCGAAGACTACATCAGGCGAATGCAATGCGATACGGCGAAGCTGACTTCCCTCGTTGTAAGCTCTTGTTTTCTGCTTTCAGCCGCAACGCAGTTTCGAAATGGTCATGTTCACTCTTCGACTTGCATACAGGCAAAGTTCGCTGCATCGTTGGTGCTGCCGGCCCCGTTCCACTGAGCGATCTCAGGATACGGACACAAGGGTCGGGTCTGGTTCACCACTCCGTCCTTCAGATGGGCAGCGATAATCTTATCGGGCGCTATGCCATCCTGCACCCATTGTTCTATCGCGTGGATTTTATCGAAGACGTCGGGGCCGACACCACCCTGGCAGTGAGACATTCCAGGAACCATGAAGAGACGGGCAAAATCCTGCGTCTCTTTCGTGCCTCCCATCGCGGCCACCACACTCTTGAAATAGTTGACGCTGTTAAGTGGGGCGATGTGCGGGTCGCTCCAGCCATGGTACATGATGAGTTTTCCGCCATGTGCTTTGAATGCTTTGAGATTTGGGTCAACGGCGTTAAGAATGTTGCCGCTCGTTTCATCGGCCCGAACTACGTCGCTGTCGAAATTGAGCGTTTGCCATTTCCAGTCCGGGTTCTTGAACAGGACGTAACGGAAATAACTAGCCGGGATGTCCTGCATTACGCCGGCGACTTGATCAAGTTGGCTTCCCGGTTCTAAGCCGGGAAAGATCTGCTGTCCAGTACGTGGGTTTTGGGCACCGGCGAAGATCTTTTGAACCGCGTCCGCTTGGGAAGGTGTAAGACAATCTGGGCCATCCGGTCCTTTGCACCTGAGCACTTTGGGGTCGAAGTGGCAGCGTATGGGATCGTTGAGGATGCCGTCCACCACTCCGTCGAGAGGATCGCAAACTTTCAGCACTGCTTGCTGAATAAGCGGATATTTGCCGGGCGGAATATCACTCGCGGGATCCTTAAGCGTCACGATTGACGGCCATATGTTTCCGAACATCAAATGAGTAAAGAAGTTGGCTGGGGCGCCTGCAACGATGCCGTTGTAGTCTTCAGGAAAGCGTTGCGCCTCCGTGAGTGCTTGCTTGCCGCCTGTCGAACATCCATTCCAGTATGAGAAGCGAGGCGAGGT
>JBAPOI010000074.1:0-7697 GCA_049279555.1 Candidatus Sulfotelmatobacter sp. | reverse complement strand
AAGAACTCCGCAGCGGGTTGACCAAGTATAGCGTCACGAAGCGATCGAAACGAAAGCTCATCTAGGCGCGGCGTCCTGCGCTCGCCACCGAAACCGTGTCGGCCTCGACGGGTTTGCGGGAGCGGGTCGAGGTGAAGTTGAGGATTTCTTCCGCCACGCGAGACTGTTGCTTCGCCGTCAACTGCGGAAACATGGGCAGGGAAACGATTTCCGCCGCGGCCTTCTCGGTCGCGGGGAAATCTCCCTTGCGGTAATTCATCCCGGCGTACGCTTTCTGCAGGTGCAGCGGAATGGGATAGTGAATGCCCGTGCCGATGCCCGCCTGCTTGAGATGCTCCATCAAGCCTTCGCGGTCGGCGTTCCGGACCACATATAGGTGATAGACCGCGCGCGACCAAGACGGCTCGAAGGGCAGCGTTACGACACTGTCCATCGGACCCAGCAAGCGATTGTATTCCGCGGCGCGCTTGCGGCGCTCCGCGTTCCACTTGGCGAGATGCAGGAGTTTGACGTGCAATAGGCCGGCTTGTATGGCATCCAGCCGTCCGTTGTACCCTTCCATGTCGTGGTAATACTTTTTCGCCTGGCCATGATCCCGCACCATCTTGATTTTCTCGGCTAGTGCGGCATCGTTGGTCGTAACCGCGCCGGCTTCGCCGCAGGCGCCCAGATTTTTTCCGGGATAGAAGCTGAAGGCGGCGGCGCGTCCCATGGAGCCAGCCTTCATCCAGCGGTTGTGTTTCTTAGAAAAATATTCGGCACCGTGCGCCTGGCAGGCATCTTCGATCACGATGAGCTTGTACTTTTCAGCCAGCGCCTGGATCGCGTCCATGTCGGCCATCTGCCCGTAGAGATGGACGGGAACGATCGCCGTCACTGGACGGCCACTGCGGCGGCTGATGAGCTTGCCGGACTTGTCGCGGCTGCACTGCTCGAGATAGTCCTGCAGTTTTTCCGGCGACAGGTTGTAGGTGTGCTCATCGATGTCGACGAATTCCGGAAGCGCTCCCGCCTGCGAAATCGCCTCCGTGGTGGCGATAAAAGTATGCGGCACGGTCACGACCACGTCGCCAGAGGTCACACCGGCCGCCATCAGGGCAAAACGCAAAGCGTCGGTGCCGCTGCTGACTGCGATTGAATGCGTAGTCTCGCAGAATGCGGCAAAGGCATTCTCGAAGTCTTCGACCATGGCGCCACCGATGAAGCCGGCGGTGTGCAGGGCCTTGTGAAAAACTTCGGTCAACTCCCGCTCCAGTTCGACGTGAGGAGTAATGAGGTCAAGAAAAGGAATGCTGTTTGAATTGCCGTTAGAAACGCTCACTTGGAAGCCTCCACGCTTCGTTCGATATGACGCAAAAATTTTGCCGGATTGCCCGCCACGATACTGTTTGGCGGCACATCTTTGGTGACCACGCTGCCGGCGCCCACGATGGCGTTTTCGCCGACGGTGACATTCGAAAGAATGGTTGCTCCGGAGCCGACCGATGCTCCCTTTTTAATCACGGTGCGCTCGACCTTCCAGTCGGCCTCGGTTTGCAGATTTCCGCCCGCTGCGGTCGCGCGCGGGTAGCTATCGTTGATGAACATCACGCCATGTCCGATAAAGACGTTGTCTTCGATGGTCACGCCTTCGCAGATAAAGGTGTGGCTCGAAATCTTGCAGCGCTGGCCGACGCTCGCGTTCTTCTGAATTTCGACGAACGCTCCAATCTTGGTTTCGTCGCCAATTTCGCATCCATAAAGATTGATGAACTTCGATAGCTTGACGTCCCGGCCGAGTTTCACGTCGGGAGCGATGCATACATGAGGATTCATGAAGAAAAACTCCGGGGCGAAGAAGTGATCGTGGTGACGGCGACGGCAGATTCTGGGGAACGTGCCGGCGCGGCGGCCGGTTTGCAGTTCAGTCGCGAGTACCACCCGCTCTGTTTCTGGCGGCTATTCACGCAGTCGCGAACCAGTTCGGGCTTTTCCCAAGGAACGTCGTGATACGCGGACTGCAGAAACGGGCTTTGCGAGTCCCTGATCCATTCTTGCGGGAATAATGCGATGGTGTCTTTCTCGGTGATCTTCGGCGGGGGCTGAACATCCTTGCCAGATAACGCCGCGTACAAGGCTGCGGGAAGGTCGCGTCCTGGGCCCAGGTTCAAGTGTCCAACCTGCGTAACCCGCGGATTGATTTCAATCAGGTAAGCGTGCTGCGTGTCCGCTTCTAGCATGAAATCGAAGCCGTAGAATCCGGAAAGACCGAGGCGCCGAATCACAACTTCGGCGGCAGAGGCCATCTCTGGATTCTGAGTCAGGCGCACCACGGTGGCGTGTCCGGTGGAGCTGGCCTTATTGACAACTTCAAAATGCAAAGCCGCCAGCACCACTCCCTTCGAGCACACGACAGTGCTGGTAGCCTCCTGCCCATTGATAAAAGACTGAATGTTGACCACCCCACGCTGCCGTTTGAGCGATGGCCAAACCAGCGTTGTGTCATGATCGATGAGCGCCCTCTTGGCGGCTCTCGCCAGCAACGGAGGAGCCTGCAGCTGGTCGAAGGCCCGTTCGGCATCGGCGAGGGTACGCGCGATTCTTACGCCATCGCCGCCGGATGTGCCATCCGCTTTGAGCACCGCGGGAAGGCCCATGCGGTTCACCCAGGCTCTCAATTCCTCGCGAGTGTGCGCGATTCGCGTGGACGGGACCCGCAAACCCTCGGCGCGGGCGAACTCCATGAATGCCCACCGCTCTCTGACCACCGGAAAACTTTGCGGCTCGCCAAAAGAACGTTCTAACAGGGCACAGACAGAAGCGCCGCTCGGGCCGTTATGCTTTTCGCGCGCATAGAGACGGTGCAGAAGCTGGGTTGCCAAGTCGTCCCCGGCAGCGATGAAATCGGGTCGGCTGACTTCGATGGCGCGAGCCAGAGAGCACAGTGGAGACAGCCCGCGATACGCATGAACTCGTTCCACGGAGCCAGTCTTGCGCAGCGGATGATTGCTCGGGCAGACCGAATCGACCTGGCATCCGGCACTGTGCAGAGCCATCGCCAGCCTGGCTGACGGATACCAGCTTGAAGTAGTCGCTAACAGGACTTTGGGCTTCACGGTCGTCTTTTCTGTCAGTGCAGAATCAGAAAACAAGATTCCGAAGAATCGAGCGGTGTGAGTTTGGGCTGGATGAGCTTAGCGGCGAATCGTTTGAATCCCAGTTGTATGGGTTAAGGGTTCGAAGCGGATAAGCTTAGAGGTGCACCAAAGCTCCACGTTTGCGGATGGAGGCGTTGGCCGCCTCGAGCATTCGGACCACGCGCAGGCCAGCCTCGCCGTCGTTCATGGGTTTCTTGTCTTTGGCAATGCATTCGACAAAGTAGGCGAGCTCGCCGGTCAGGGCTTCGACCTGTTCGATCTGCGGCGCCCACATGTCTCCGGAGCGATAGTGCACCAGAAGGTTGTAAAGGCCTTCGCGGGTCTTGATGTTGACGCCCTTGTCGTAGATCTTGATCTTCTCGTCGGCTTCGAGGTCGTTCCAGACCAGCATTTTCTTTTCGCCGCCAATCAGTGTAGTTCGAACCTTAACGGGCGAGAGCCAGTTCACGTTGATGTGAGCGATAACTTTGTCGGGAAAATACAGCGTGATGAAAGCCACATCTTCGTGGCCGTTGAGGTGCGTCTGCCCGGTGGCCGAGATGGCTTCCGGAGTCTGCGAGATCAAGTGGTCGATGATCGAGAGGTCGTGCGGGGCGAGATCCCAGACCACATTCACGTCATGCTGAAACAGGCCGAGGTTCACGCGCGTGGAATCGTAATAATAAAGTTTGCCGAGTGCGCCCTCCTGCAACAGCTGCTTGATCTTCTGCACCGCCCCGGTGAACAGGAAGGTGTGGTCGACCATGATCTTGAGGTTCTTGCGCGCCGCGAGCTCGATCAATTCCTCCGCCTGGGCCGCGTTGGTTGTGAATGGTTTTTCGACGAAGATGTGTTTGCCATTCTGCAGGGCGGCTTTGGCCAGCTCATAGTGAGTCCAGACCGGGGTGACAACAGCGATTGCGTCGATGTCGGGCGAGGACATGAGATCCCGCGCGTCATCGGTGACCAGCACGTCGGGATAAAGTTTGGCCACCTTGCGCCGGGCTGCGGGGCTTTTGTCGCACACCGCGACTACGTCCGCTTCATCGAGGCGATCGAGGTTCCGCACCACGTTCGGCCCCCAGTAGCCATATCCGACCACGCCAAATTTCACCACAGATTCACTCCCTGCATGCTCCAGCGTCGCGTTTCCAATTCGCGGTCTTGGAATATATGTGACCATTTTTTTTGGGCATCCTTAAGCGAGAAGAGTTAGGGAGAGGAAAACTGTTTTAGTGCGCGCCTTCGCCAAGCACCACCGCGCCGGGCGTGCGAACCAGGATTTTGATGTCCATCCAGGGCGACCAGGTACGGGCATAGCGCAGATCGAGCCGAACCATATCGTCGAACGTGACGCGGCAGCGTCCGCTGACCTGCCAGAGTCCAGTGATGCCGGGCTTGGCTTCAAGCAAGCGCCGACGGTGCCAGATATCGTAGGCCTCAACCTCGTAGGGAACGGGAGGACGCGGGCCAACCAGCGACATTTCTCCGAGAAGCACGTTGAGGAACTGGGGAATTTCATCAAGGCTGGTTTTTCGCAGGAAGCTACCAACGCGGGTGATGCGGGGATCCTTGGTAAGCTTGTAGACCTTTTCGCCATTGCCGCTCACTTGCTGGTCGGCTTTGCCGGCAATTAGTTGCCGGACGTATTCCCGATGCGCCGCGGCGTCGTTATTCACATACATGGAGCGGAACTTCAGGAACACGAAGGCCTTGCCATGCTGTCCAATGCGCCGCTGCCGAAAAAAAACCGGCCCTTTGGAAGTTGCCTTGATGGCGGCGGCAATGATCAAGAAAATGGGAGAAAGAAAAATCAAGGCGGTGGTGCTGCCGAGTATGTCCATCACGCGCTTCATTACGCGGAAGGCCTTGCGGGCATCATCCCGCGTCGAGAGATCAGGGTAGAGCGTCGGATTGCTGGGCGGCTCAGGAGCATCCTGATCCCAGTCCTCGGGAAACACGTGAAACGACAGGCTGATCTGATCGAATTGCTCCGCGGTAAGATTGCTACGCAGCGTCTCGGTGATGCGGCCGACGATGGTGCCAGGAATCAGGGTAGTGTCATCGTTGCCGATTTCGGTGAACATGACACCCACCACACACTGATCGGCGTACCACCCGGTGATGTCGGTTTCGCGGGTGGTCAGAGAAAGCGCCGCCAGTATTTTCGCGAGCGTCTTCCCGTTTTTGTCCGAGGGAAGATGCTCGCCCATATCGAGCAACAGCAGGATGAAAGGCTTGCGCGAGCGCTCGCTCCTTTTTCTTTCGAGCGTGATCATCCGCCGAAAAGCTTCTGCGTCGAGCACGCCCCGATCCACTGAGGCGGAGACTCCCGAAATTGGGCTTAAACTTATACTCTTGCCAGAACGTCTGACGTTCACAAATTGCCTCCGCAGATTCTGCTCGCCCCGATAGGGGCAAGCGAACCGATAAATTCCAATGTTGGTGGGGAGGGAGCTACCAGAATGCGACGGCGCGCTTGCGCCGTTTCTTGCTTTGTCTTGAATTGCTTGGTTTGTATTTCTTGTCTCTTGCTTTTCTTAACTTCTGCTTTTCTTACTTCGTGCGGTCAGCCGGGGGAGAGCTGTACCGCTGGTAATAATCGCTGTGCGCCACGTTCGAACTGCTGTTCACTAAGGCGCCCAATAGTTTGGAGCGCTCGATGGCTTCGAGACCGCGCTGCAGTTGTTGTTTTTCCGTAATCCCTCGGCGTGTTACCAGCAGGATTCCGTCGGCCATGCGCGACCAGATGCTGGCATCGGCCAAGGGCAGCACCGGAGGCGAATCGATCACGATCCAGTCAAACCAGACTTCCAGCTGCTCCATCAGGGACGGCAGCTTTCCCGATTGCATCAGCTCCAGAGGGTTTTGCGGCGCGCTACCCGCCGGGAGAATCCACAGGCCAAGACTCTCCAAGCGGTAGATGCTGATGTTCTCCGTCTTGCCACTCAGCCACTCGCATAATCCGGGAAGCCGTCCTAAGCCAAATTTTTCCGCAACCGCAGGCCGCCGCAGATCGCCTTCGAGCAGCAGCGTCTTATGCTGTTTTCTTCGAGCCAGAGTGCAGGCCAGGTTGGCTGCGACCGTGCTTTTTCCCTCCTGCGGGATGGTGCTCGTAATCAGAACCTTTTTCAGCGTTCGGCTTTGCCGAAGCTGTCGCAACTTCACCGCCAGAAAACGAAACTTTTCCGCTCCCAGGCTCTCCTCCGCACCAACCGACACCAGACGGCTGCTGGGCAGAATAGAAACCGGTAGCGTGGGAAACTCATCGAGTTCGCTCGGATAGGCAGTGGCATGGTCGTGACGGCCATTGCCGTTGGCCGCCGTACCATTGGCCGGCGATCCACTCACCACTCCTGCTGCGGCTGCCAGCAGCTGCATCTTGCGCTCGGCGGCCTGCAGCAGCTCGGTGGCGGGCGGATACCCAGAGGATCGGGCCGGAGCAATTTCGTTCCTGGCACTTTCCGCTTCCGATCGCTGTAATGCGTCAAAAATATGGCTCATGATTGGGTCACTATATTGGCTTGCGGCCGGTCGTTCCTAGCCGTTACTAATTCTGAACTTGAGTATTCTTGAGTTGAGGCACTGCGTTTGGTTTGCCACTTCGTCACTGCTCCGATACCCTTACGGTCACGTGCGTGGTCAATTCCTCATCCCGCGCCTGTTCCGCCTCGAGCCGCGCCGATAGTTCAAGCAACTTCTTGGCCGCTTGCCGAAGGTCGAGTTCCTCGGAGCGGTTTTTTGGGGTTCGGGAGGTGTGAATGCCCAGACGAAAGTCGGATGCGATCGCGTCAATGATCTCGGGAGAAACGCTCGTCGACTGCTTGGCGTAGGCCGCGATCAAGGCGTTTTCGCAGATGGTATTGATCAGCCGTGGAATTCCCCGCGAATGCAGATGAATTCTGGCGGTGGTCTCTTTGGAAAACAGAATTGCCGGATTGGGGTTTCCCGCAAGCTGGAGCCGGCGCTCGATGTAGCCTCTGGTTTCGTTCAAGTCGAGCGAGGCCAGATGGGAGCGCAGCGCGATGCGTTGCTTCAACTGCCGCAATTCGACCGAGTCGAGCTTTTCGTCCAGTTCGGGTTGGCCGACTAAAAGAATCTGCAACAGCTTCTCGTCGGCGGTTTCGAGGTTGGTCAATAGCCGAATCTCCTCAAGAATGTCAGTCGAGAGATGGTGAGCTTCGTCGACCACCAAAACCGTGGTCAGTTTTTTCTCGCCGCGGGAGACCACGTAATTGGCCAGCAGAAGCAGGAGTTCGCTTTTGTTCTTGCCGCCGGCGGGCAGTCCCAGATCGCCCGCAATGTACTGCAGGAATTCGAGTGGGGTAAGCCTTCCGTTGAATACGTAGGCGTACTTGACGTCGTTGCTTTGCCTGAGCAGTTGCAAAAGACAGCGCAGCAGCAGAGTCTTGCCGGTCCCGACTTCTCCGGTCAACACGACAAACCCTTTGCGCCGCCGGACGCCGTAATAGAGCGCCGCCAAAGCTTCGTTGTGCCTCTCGGTGGGAAACAGGAACGAAGGGTCCGGCGTAATCTCAAACGGGTTGCGCTTCAAATTGTAAAAAGCTTTGTACATTTTGT
>JBAPOI010000073.1:0-3513 GCA_049279555.1 Candidatus Sulfotelmatobacter sp. | reverse complement strand
ATGTGTCAACTTGTTCCCTTTGGCAGTGATGTTGACCTGATATTCCTCGCCTGAGAACGCGTTGAGAAGCAGGCCGCTTGTAGGGATGGTTTTGAGAATTGAGGTGATCTGTGGTGATAGCGTCCGTATGGTCCGCCACTCGGAGACTGGCTCCGAGCCGCCGCTTGCGGGAAGGACTCCCACCCATACCATTCCTGTTGATAAATCCCCATCACCTGGGTAGCGGCTGAGAAGTTGTGGGCAGAATAGCTACCGATAAGGGACGATATCTGCCTGATTGCTAACCATCGGTGTGGTGGTGATCATTTGCGCGTGACCCCAGGAGCCGGTCACGACTGACCTCAACCCAAGAAGCACAGCGTACGCGGGGATGTGCAGGCGGTCAGACGCGGGCGCCAGGCTCTCGGAGACGCCTTGGAACTATTTAGGCTGCGACTCAGGTTTCGTACTGCCGCGGTGGCAGGTCCAGCAAGAGACCGGGCGGGTTTCGGCAAAGTTCTCGTCGTTGATCTGGTGAACCATTTTGAGCATGCGGCGGGCGGTCGCTTTGGTGGGCTTGTCGTCCTTCGCGAACTCTTCCGGAATGTGGCAATAGCTGCACTCGACACCCAGCGACTTCGTGAACATCATCATGACCGGCATCAGACGGGACGCGGGCATACCCTTCATGACCTGAATGTTCTTGTATTTCAGCTCCGCGGTTGGGGGTACGAAGGAAGGCGCCCAGGTCGCATCGTTTTGCTTCTCGAAGACCATAGTCTCGTCACCGGCGGGCTCGGCCTTGAACTGGTGGTGCTCCTGGAAGGTGAGGGTCTGCCCGTCGGACGAAAGAGTCCATCGGTCGTTCATGCGCAGTTCGTCGGCACCAAACGTAGCCACCGAATCGACGACCAACGTTGACCCCTCCCATTTCACAGCGCTAATCATGGGAGCGCCGTGGATCTGGTTGTGGTTGTTGTCCGTACCGATCCTGAGTTTCTCGATTTCCTCTTCGTCGCCTCGAATCGTTATGGTTATGCCGGACCCACCTTGCTCAATGTGGACCTGCATTTCGCTGGGAGGGCGGCCGGAGGCCTGCCTCACCTTGGGATTCAAACTCCAGACACCGGAAAGGTCGGGCGGAGATTGCTGTGGCAGAGCGCGAGCGGCACAAACGATCAGGAACAGCATGGCGATCTCTCGAAACCGCGTCACAATCTTGAGCGTAACAGGGTTCGGAGTGTGGAAGGACTACAGCAGCGGCGGCGGCCTAGGGCCGTCTTTTGGCTTCTGTCAAGCGCAATTTCGCCCTGACGGGAACGTCGAGACCGCGTTTCCCTTTGTTGAGAGCTTCGATGTCCGCAACGATTGAGAGCGGCGAAACAGCCTTCGCAAGGGAGATTGAAAAAGAGGACGTTACTCGCCGAATAACCTCTGGAAGAGTTCAGTGAGCTCCTTCGCTTCCTGTTCCGGAATCTGGTTCGAACTTCGCTTTCGAGCCGACAACAGCTGTTGATTGAAAAGCGTCGCGCGGTTTCCAGCAGCACTGAGATACGTGCGAGCCTTCGCGGTTGACAGTAGGCGATCCAAGCGTACTGAGTAGCCTTCCGAAACGATCTTCGGGTCGATTCCTGCTGCGCAGACACGATGCGGAAAGCCCAGCAGAACCCATCGCCCACATGTCGGACACTTTGCCAGGATTTTCACGCACGACTCCGTTCTCGTCGATCCGTTGTTTTAGCGTATGCTATTCCTGCCGCTCCCATCGAACTCACGGTCTTGTCAAACTCGGTCCGCCGGCGTAGGGCTCACTACAGGCCAGATTCACTTCCGATATTGCTGGATAACATCCAGGGCGACAATTCCCTGCTGACCCAGCCCCATCCACATGTCCACCCGCTTGTAGATGCCAACCGATCCGCGAGGCGGAATTCGAGGACTATAGTTCAAGCATTGATATTCGGAATCTGCGATCGACACGCCAAGTAAAGAGGAGAGGTGAGCCCCGCAGAAATGCCCAGAAGCACAATCGACTTCAACACCGTGCGGGATATCGCGCTCGCGTTGCCCGGCGTAGTGGAGAGCACGGCGTACGGATTCCCGGCATTGAAAGTCCAAGGAAAGCTCCTAGCGTGTGTTCCCGCTAGTCGCTCGGCTGAACCCTCATCGCTTGTCGTTCGCGTGGATTTAGATGATCGGGCCGAGTTACTCGAGGCGGACCGCGCGGTTTACTACGTGACAGACCACTACGCCGGCTATACCGCGGTGCTCGTTCGCTTGTCTCGCGTCAATCCCGATGCGCTGCGCGATTTGCTCGGTATGGCTTACAAGTTTGTTACCCGCAAGGCCGAGCCCAGTTCCCCAGCGCGCAAGCGCCGCTGAGTCGCACTGCTCCTTTCAAGCCAAATCTGGGGTAGGCTCTGGCCCGGTTGTACCTTTGAAGTGGATATCGATATCGGGCTTAACGCTACCCATGTTCCGCCGACGGCGGGATTCAGTTCGAGAGGCAGGCTAACGGGCGTCGAAATGGGACGTTGGTGAGCCCGACATTTATTCCGTCCGGTCTCGGGCCCTTAACTTACCCTACTGGAGGGAAGACGGGCGGCTCCTACCCCTTTTTGCATTTACTGCTCCGACAGGAGGCTCTTGATGTTTGTTGCAACGTTATCCTTGTTTACGACCACGCCCACATAAGCGACCGCAATCCTCCCCGATTTGTCGATCAAGTATGTGGCTGGAAACGCGTTCGAAGCGTGGGCTTTGGAGATTGCATCATCTCCCATTGCAATCGTGTAATTGACCCCGTGCTTCGCCATAAACGGCCTCACCCTGCCCCACGCTTCATTGGCGTCCTTCAGGTCTTCATACGAAATATCCATCGAGACACCGATAGCGGCGAAGCCCTTGTCCCTGTATGCCTTTTCAAGCTCTATAAACGATGGAATCTCAAGCACGCAGCCGCCACAGTCGGTAGCCCAAAAGTTGAGTAGAACGACCTTCCCCCTATAGTCGGAGATCCGTAGCTTCGTGCCAGCCTCGGTCACAAGTTGTAAGGTGGGAGCTGGTTTTCGCTTCGCAGAGGGCATAAGCGCGGCATGGACATCCTGCTGACCGAAGAGAGCCGGCGTGATGCAGGTCCACACGAAAACTATCATGAAACCAGCTCTCTTAGGCGTCGGTTTTGAATCGGCACGTTTGGGTGTGAAGTTCGCCGCTTGATTCCGCATAGTTTTCATTCCTGTCTTACTAATGGATGAATTTACGCTCTCGCACCAGTTCAGTTTGACACAAGAGCGCGGAGGATTTCCGCAGACCGCAAAGGGCCATATTGGGATCGTGCTGTTTCTTTTCAGGAGAGATCGCTTCGCTTTCCCACATCTCCATGCTTCTCACTTGAGGCCCGAGCTCCTCGGAGGTAATGTTCATGTGGCTACCGATATTGCCCATTAAGAGGACTGAAAATGAATGATCTAGTAGTGGCGGACCGGGCCGCAGATTGGCGCAGACTGAAGGCTCTGGTCCTTGATAGTGTCT
>JBAPOI010000072.1:0-1687 GCA_049279555.1 Candidatus Sulfotelmatobacter sp. | reverse complement strand
GTTGAAATCTCCGGGCGCCGATATCACGCACAGCATTGATGCGTGCGTCCTGGCCGCTGGGCTTGAAGATCTTCGCAATCGTATGAGTCATGCGGAGCATTCACAGCTCAAGGCGCTTTCGCAGGCGCGAATTAATGCCGACCGGCTCACGGCTGTCGAGGCGGGCACTGCTGCTTTGACGAATGATAACGTCGAGTTCCGACGGTTGGTCAACGATGCGACCAAGCTGCCGCACGAGCATGCCGAGAAGCTGCTGGAGCTGGAAGGGCGAGTTCGCGCCTGCGAGGGCGCGGTTGGAGCGGTGCCTTACAAGGTTCCGAAGCCGATCGAGCCGGTTTCGGAAGCAGCCGTCTCGGCAATATCACCCCCGCCGCCAAACAGACCCGTTCCGCCTCCCGTCAGTCCTACGGCGCAAAAGCCGCTGGCCCCGATGTAAAGGATTCGATCAATGGATCTCTTTCACAACCCCGCCAAATCGATTCCGACTTCGGACGAGCAGATCGTTCGCGTCGGGATGGAGCAGGACGACATCCAGGGCCGCAAGTCGCACTTGCCGGCGCAGATGAAGTCGGGCGCGCTTACCATTAGCCACGTGCCGAATGCCGGTACCAGCATCGGGACCAAGTAAGTGCCGCAAGTCGAGATCGACGAAACCGAGTTGCTGCGGCTGCGCCGGACGGGTGAGACTGTCGGCGCCATGCTCAAGTCGCCGAGCGCCAAGCGCAAGCTGCTCGAGGCGCTCAAGGACGTCCATCCCGAAGATCCTGCGGTCAAGGAGCTTGAACGTCCCGATCCGACTGAGGATCGGTTTTCCAAGCTGGAGCGCGAACTCGCCGAGGAGCGCAAGGCGCGCGCGGATGCCGAAGCCGAGCGCGAGAAGAACACCAAGCTGGACGATATCCGGCGCGAGCAAGCGGAAGGCTTCGACAAGCTGAAGCGTGCCAAGTGGACGGATGACGGGATCGCCAAGGTCAAGGCGGTCATGGAGGAAAAGGGGATTCTCGACGTTGCCATCGCGGCGGCGTGGATCGAGAGCCAGATGCCTCCGGCTGCCGATCCGATCATGCCCGGCGGGCATGGCGCGTGGAATTTCCAGGATTCGCTCACTGACGGCGACGTCGATCTCAAGAAGCTGATCGAGGCGAAGGGTGAGAATGAAGGGTTGCTTCGCAAGATGGCCGGCGAGGCGATTGCGGAAGTCAGGGGTTCGGTGCTGGGGGGTCGGCGGTAGGCGCATGGACCGGCTGCAACTCATAGCCGCGGGAGCGGGCGAATTCGGGGTAGAGAGTCAGCATCTCGATCGCGAAGTCGACTTTGTCGATGACGCGTTGGCCGGGCGGCTGTTTCTTGGTCCACAATTCCAAGTTGCTCGGCGCGTTGTTCAGGCGGTCTCCGTCTTTGTGATGGACGTTCTCTCCTTCAACCAATTCGCGTTTAAGCATTTCGGACATGATGACACGGTGTTGGAATGCTTTTCCTCCCCCGCGGAGATGCAGGCGCCGGTAACCCGTCGAGTGGACGTGGCCTTCAGGGTTGATCGGGCGCCAGCGGCGACCTTTGTACCCGCAGTCTTTCGAGCAGAATCGTTGGCTGTAATCATAGTTCGAATGCTTTCCGTCCTTGGTCTTGCAAAGGCGGCGCTCGCGGGTTTTTCCGCAAAATTCACACTGAAATGTCGGTACGGGGC
>JBAPOI010000071.1:0-5351 GCA_049279555.1 Candidatus Sulfotelmatobacter sp. | reverse complement strand
GTGGTATTGATCTGCAACCCATAAAAAATTGGCCAGCGCAACCTTCCGCCACTCGTCACCACAACGTGGAACAGCACAAAGCTCTCCGCCCACAGCAGTACGACTTCCGCCGCCGCCGTGCTTAGAGTCTCCCATAAGCCCCACCGGTAAGCCGCTGCGGTCAGAACAAAAACAAAAAACAGAATGAACGGGCTTCTCGGGCCGTCGCCAAAGACAGAGATAAAAGCTGGCCATACAATGTCGGCGGTATGTACGAGAATGCGAAACCGGGAGGTCGAAGCCTTGCGCCGACGCAGAAGCATCAGCACCAGGATGCTGTTGCCCATGTAAAACCCCAGAAGCCCGTAGGCCGCCGGCGAATTCCCCAGTTCGGTGGGGTCCATGCGGATAGCAACAAGAGCTGAAACCGCTAGAAACACTCGCGCGGTCGCCAGCCATCGCTCTATCCGGCGAACCTCGCTGGGATCGGCAGGGGCTTGCGTTCTTCCCAATGATCGTTGGTGGTTGTCAGCCTGCAATCAAATCACTTCCCGCCTGAAGCGGATTGTTGGGTACCCTGGAATGCTTGCATATTATTGACAAGAAAGATTAGGAGCAAGCAAAACTTTTGCTTGCAGGTTTCTAGCGGGTAACCACCCGCGCAACGGGGGCAAGATTAGGTTACTTCCGTAATCTTAGCCTCCGCTCATCCGAGTCTAGAATTACGGCCAGGAGCCTGCGTGCGAAGATTTGCCAAGATTTGGATCGCAGGGACCGTAGCTTGTCTGGCGGCCCTGGTTTCGGCTGCCCTCATTCTTCCCAAATCCTTTGGTTTGACCGCGCTTAGCGATGTCATTCAGAGCCTGCTGTTATTCTCCTGCACGGTCGCCTTTATCCCTCGTGCGCTTCAGTCACACGGCCGTCTGCGCCTCTTCTGGGTACTCATAGTCACCGGAATGGGCTTCTGGCTTTTCTACCAGTTGTTCTGGACCTACTACGAAGTCTGGTTACGCGCCGAAGTCCCCGATTTGTTCGCTGCCGATATTATTCTTTTTCTTCACATCGTGCCGTTCATGGCTGCTTTGGCGCTTCGCCCACATGCCCCTCCGGACGATTATTCCGCCCGCCTCCGCCGCCTCGACTTTATCTTGATGCTGGTTTGGTGGATCTATCTCTACGTCCTCCTCGTGATCCCATGGCAGTATGTGTTTGCCGATATTTCCGCCTACAACCGCAATCTGAATTCGGTTTACCTCACCGAGAAGCTCGCCTTTCTGACTGCGTTGTTCGCGGCAGGCCTGAGCAGCAAGGGTGGCTGGAGAATGTTCTATGCCAGCCTGTTCGGCGCCAGCCTGACCTATGCCGCCGGTTCTTATATTGCGAATTGGGCGCTGGGCCGTAACATCTATTACAGCGGAAGCCTTTACGACATACCGCTGGCGCTCTCCATGGTATGGATCACTGTAATCGGTCTAGAGGCCAGCGCCGGCGAGCCCGAAGCCGCCGGACCGAGAACTTCCACATCCCACAGCGTGTGGCTGGCCAGGCTGGGCATGATCGCCGTTTTTTCGCTCCCCTTATTCGCCGCCTGGGCATTGTGGGATCACTCGATTCCCGGCCGGATTCGCTCTTTCCGTTTGGTTCTGACCCTTCTGGCGGCGGTAGTCATGGGTATTAAGGTTTTTGTGCGGCAGCATGTGCTCGACCGCGAACTACTTCGCTTGTTGACTCAATCGCAAGATTCCCTCGCCAACCTTAAACGGCTGCAAGCGCAAATCACGGAATCCGAAAAACTGGCTTCGATCGGACAGCTTGTGGGTGGCGCCGCTCATGAACTGAACAATCCGATCACCGCGATGCTGGGATATTCTGACATCCTGCTCGCCACCCCGCTCAGTCCAGAACAGCGCGAACTTGCGGGACGAATCGGGCAGCAGGTTCGTCGTACCAAATCGCTGGTCGCGAGTCTGCTGAGCTTCGCTAAACAAAATCCTGCGGCAATGGCTCCCGTGGATCTCAACACGTTGCTTCGCACCGCCATCAAGCTTACGCAGGCCCAGTGGCAAACCCAGAAGATTGAGCTGCACACTGAACTGGACACGGATATGCCGCCCGTGATGGGCGATTCCAACCAACTGCTCCAGGTTCTCGTACAAACCCTCGGCAATGCGCTCTATGCCGTGGAGGAGGCTGGCAATTGCACGCTCACGATTACCACAAAACTCCAGAATGACATCGCCAGCATCGACATCTCCGACTGCAGCGCCGAAGAAGCTGTGAGAAGTGAAGAAGAAAGCTTGGGAAATAGTCGGCCCAATCCCGATTCTCTCCGGCCTCTGTCCGGCCTGGGTCTGAGCGCGTGTCAAGGAATTTTGCAGCAGCATCGCGGACGAATTTTGTGGGAGCACGAGCAGAACGCCGGCGTCGCTATCCGCATCGAAATTCCTATCATCCCTCCCGGGGCGCAGAAATCATCGGAGAAATCGACTCCTGCTGCGCTACCTGGGATGTGGCAATCTCAACCGTTCGCTTAAGCTGTCCGCATGCGGCGTAAATGTCCCGGCCTCGCGGACGCCTCACAAACGCCGGAATCTCCGCCGCTCGCAGAATCTCTTGAAACCTCGCCACTCGCTCTGCGCTGGGCGTTGTGAAATCAATTCCCGGCCCCAGATTCAGCGCGATTAGATTCACCTTGCACCGCAATCCGCGCAGCAATTCCGCAGTTTCCCGAGCATTCTCCGGATGATCATTCACCCCACCGAGTAGCACATATTCAAAGGTAATCCACTCCCGCGTGCGCAACGGAAAGTCGTGCGCCGCCGCCATCAACATTTCCAGATTCCATTTCTTGTTCAAGGGCATCAGCCGAGTGCGCAGGGCATCATTCGAAGCATTCAACGAAATCGCCAGCTTGGGACGGATCTTTTCTTCGCCGAAGTCATGGATGCGCGGCACGATCCCTGCCGTCGAAACCGTCATCCGGCGCTCCGCAATCCCCACAGCTTCAACCAGCAGACGCGACGCCTTCATGAAATTCTCGTAATTTAAGAAGGGCTCGCCCATACCCATGAAAACCAAATTGATGCGATCCCCAGGCGGCGAAACCCGTTGATCTTTGAGCACCTCGCAGACCTGCCCCACAATCTCACCCGCAGTCAGATTGCGCTTCACCCCGAGTAGCGCGGTCAGGCAGAACTGGCAATCCACCGCGCACCCCACCTGACTGGAGATGCAAATCGTGGAACGGACAGGCCTGCCGCGATCCCGTCCGGCGCGATCCTGTCCGGTCCAATTCTGATCAGTGCGATTCTTAGCAGGGTGGAACAGGCCTTCCAGGCCTGCATTAAAACCCTCTTCTAGGAACTGGGCTTTAGCCCCCGAGGTACTTGACTCGGATTCCGCCTCCGCTCCAGCCTCTGACCCATCCCCCGCTTCCCCGCCGTCCCCCTCCGGCATCCAAACCGTCTCCACACTCTGCCCATCTCCGAATCCAATCAAGTACCGTACCGTCCCATCCACCGATACAAATTTCTTCTCGATCCGCGCCGCCCCAACCTTAACCCCTCTCGCAGCCAGCTGCTCACGGAATTCCTGCGGCAACGTGGAGATCTCCTCCAGTGTCTCCACCCGCTGTCGGTACACAGCATCCATGATCTGCTTGGCACGATAGCTCGGCTGACCCGCCTTACTGACGAGCGCAGCGAGTTCCTCGCGGTCCATGCCGAGCAACGATGATGTCAGAGGTTCAGCCATGCTTCAGAAACCAGGTTCCTCACGCATTAAGCTACAATAACTCAGTAACTTGCTGATTCTAAATCACTAAAACCTTATTCCTAGAGACCCCACCCGACCCGACCAGATATGTAAGAATAGTAACGCACCTTCAGGGCCGATTCCGGGATCAAAGTTAATTCATGACAAAAGAAGTACGCAATATTCGCCGCCAAGTGTTGCCTCACGGCCTCACCGTCATCACTGAGCAAATGGAACACATCCGCTCGGCCTCGATCGGGATTTGGCTCGAAACCGGTTCGCGCGATGAGACTCCGCAATCGAACGGCATCTCCCACTTCATCGAGCATATGGTGTTCAAAGGCACCAAGCACCGCACCGCCGAGGAGATCGCGCGCCAAGTCGATTCCATCGGCGGCAACATGGATGCCTTCACCTCCAAGGAGTGCATCTGCTTCAACGTCAAGGTGCTGGACGAAAATGTTCCGGTCGCGCTTGAGATTCTCACCGACCTGGTTCTTCATCCTACGTTCACTGCCGAGGACATCGCCCGCGAACGCGGCGTCATCCTCGAAGAGATCAAAATGGACGAGGACAATCCCGATTATCTCGTCCACGAAATCTTCACGCAAAACTTCTGGAAAGACCATCCGCTCGGCAAGCCGATCCTCGGCACCAAAGAGACCGTAAAGAAATTCGAGCGCCAGACCGTGCTCGACACTTACTCGCATCGCTTCGCGCCCGGCAACATCATCGTAGCTGCCGCCGGGCATCTCGACCACGATCATTTCGTCGATCTCGTGATCAAACACTTCGAGCACCTCAAGCCCGCGCAAAACGGCTTCCACTCCGCGGAACCGAAAATAGTGCCTCGCATTGTATTACGTAACAAGAAGGCGCTCGAACAGGTCCAGCTCTGCATCGGAGTTCCCGCTTATCCCATTGCCCACGAGAAGCGCCACGCCGGGTACATCCTCAACACCCTGCTCGGCGGAGGCATGAGTTCGCGCCTCTTCCAGAATATCCGCGAGCGCCAGGGCCTGGCCTACTCCATTTACAGCGACCTGAACCCCTACCGCGACACCGGATGCATGGCCGTCTACGCGGGAACTTCGTTGACCTCGGCGGCAAAAGTGGTGAAGTCGGTGGTGAACGAATTTCGCAACCTGAAGAACGATCGCGTCCCCGAGGAAGAGCTTCGCCGCTCCAAAGACCAGCTCAAGGGTAGCCTGATGCTCTCGCTCGAATCGAGCACGGCGCGCATGTCAAACCTGGCCCGCCAGGAAATGTATTTCGACCACTTCCAGGACCTCGACGAGCTGATCGAAAAAATCGAAGCCGTTACCGCCGACGACCTGCAAACTCTCGCACAGGAATTCTTCAAAACCGAATCCATCGCCGTCACCGCCCTCGGCAACTTGAGTGGACTGAAGATCTCACGCGACCAACTCGCCTGCTGACAATCCCATACGGCGGGGCGGGCCCGTGAAAAGTCATCCGGTTGGCGGCTGCGTTAGAAAAAACCCGCCCTCTCGATTCTCATGCCATAAACTTGACGCAACACGGAGGTCGGAATGTCTTTCATTGAAGATTTTTTCCTGAATAAAGATAGAATCCGCAAGGTAATATCGGACAAGATC
>JBAPOI010000070.1:0-5443 GCA_049279555.1 Candidatus Sulfotelmatobacter sp. | reverse complement strand
CCCGTTCTGCGCTGTACAAATCTTCCACCGTATCTCCGCTTCGTTTCGGCATCGCTATGCCGAGAATGTTGGCCGCCTTCGACACCGCAATCCAAGGATCCGCCGTATCCAACGGAATCCGCACCAGCCGCAAATCCGCCGTCGCCAGGGAAGTAGGCTGCAACGCAAGTCCAGCATCCTTGGCGTTCAGGGCGATGCGTTCCACCAGCAACCGTGCAATTGAATCGTTCGCATCATATCCCACGGTCCAATTCGGCGCAGTGCGGACCTGCGCGCGTTCGTGGCGAGCTCTATCCAGGTTGGCATCGCTTGAAAAGGTGAATCCGTATCCGCTCATCCAGTTCGGCAGGATATTTGCCGCTGGTTGTCCTGCGCCCTGCAGCAGCGCGCTTCGCATCGAATTTCGCTCCAGGCTGTCCGCGAGCGCATGGCGCAACGGCTTTTCGTCGGACGTTTGAGCATCGCCCGCGAACACCAGCGCCACTAACTCCATCGGCTGCGAACTGCTCACTCGCCGACCCTCCATTGTCACTCGATGTCCTTGTTCCGGAGCAACCTCAATTAGATCCGCTTTGCCAATCTGCAACTCAACGAGCTGCTCATGAAAGTTGACGCCCATTTCAACTTCAATCTTGTCCACAAAAGCTCGCCCACGCCAGTGCTCTTCCTCCGCGACCAACGTCAACTTCTTACCAAGCAGCCAGTCCTCAATTTGGAACGGTCCAGTTCCGTTCAGCCTGCCTCCGCTATTTCTTTTCAGCATGCTGTTGCACGTCAGCGCAAGTTCCGCGGGCAAATCAGGATCAGCTTTGTCGCGTTCCACGATTACCGAATCACCCTCCGTGAAAACCTTCCACGACGGATTCGCCGTTCTCAGCGAAGACGCGGCAATCTCCGCAGTCAGCGGCGTGCCGTCATGAAATTTGACACCTCTGCGCAGCCGGAATTGCCACCGCTGGTTTCCCTGCGCTGCCTGCCAATCGGTCGCCAGCCCGGGATGGAGTCTTCCGCGATCGTCCAAGGTGACTAAGGTTTCGAAGATGAGAGCCAGCAAGTTCCGCTGCGCGAAAGAATCGGACCGCGTCGCATCCGCCCCACCCTGCAACGGGTCGAGGGACACTGGCGCCTCGCGTATAGCAACGCGCAACGTTCCACCGTATTGCGGACGTGTCTCAGCCCTAGCTGCTGCCATCAGCAATATGCTACTGACTACAACCCACTGCCAGGCGAAACACTTCATATTCTCCTGTCTCCCGGCTCCGGACGACAGCGATTGCGCTGTCGCCTTTCGCCTCTGTCCATAGCGCCGTGATCTCGCCAGAAAAGCCCAAGGGCGAGCTTACCGGAACGAGTTCTCGATCCGTGATCTCGTAAGCTCGCATGGAGTCCGAGTCTTGTTCAGAGTTACGATCCTCCGCGCTGGTTGCCAGTACTAGCCAGCCTGTTCCGCATGCCGCTTTTACGCTCGCAAAGTCGCTGCCCAAGCCTAGTTTCGCAGCCTGGTCGGTCACACCGTCGACCATATGAACCTGTCCGTCCGTCCCTGCGAACAACCACAGCACATATTTGTCGCGAGGCACCGCGGCGGCCGAATAGAATTTCGCCACCGTTGTCAGTTTTCCAACTCCCGGCGTCAAGGCTCCAGTAAAGAAGTTTCGCGATGCGGAATAGAAGCCTCCGAGCGAAGGAATGGACGAGCCGGTTGATACGAGCGGCCACGGATCATCGTTTTCGCGGCAGTTCAGGGCCAGTGGAAGACTGGTTGTGCTCCTGCAGAACACGCCGGGAAGATAAACGTCCAGTAAATGATCCTTCGACCCGATGACGCGCCCGCGTAGATCGCGCGGCCACGGGCGGGCATGCGCGATTCCCAAAACCTGCTCCTGCTGCCACTTTCCATTTTTCAAACGATAGATCGCGACCTTTTCACCATCCAGCACGGCAATCTGCTTCGGTGCACTATCTTCCTCAAGCACCAAAACATCCAGAATGCGATCCTCTTGTGCCCAGAGCGGAATCTTTCGAAGAGTAACTGGCATCGTTTCGCGCTCGAATCCTGTCTGCTCCCTGCGAGGCATAGACACCATGACCACCGCGGATTCTCCCGCTCCCTGGTAAATCTCCACGACCCATACGTAGGATTGAGGATTTTCCGAGAGCGTCACCATCGCCGTCGCGGCCGATTGCTCCGGTGCTCCCGGCCGCGCTCCCGATGCTTCCAATTCCGCCCGCAACAAGCTGTTGATCGTATCCAGATCTTTCTTGCCTAGAGAGGAGCGGTTCTCCACCGTTACCGCCACGGCCCCAGGCCCCGTCACGGCGACGATCTTGCGAGCCAGTTGTTGTGCGGGAAGATTCCAGTCCCCAGCTGCAGCGCATCTCGCCACGCCGCAGATGAGAAGAACTGTCAGCGCCGGCTTTATCATCGCTGTTCAACCTGCCCGTTCTGATTCGCCACGCTCATGCTTCTTAGCACATCGTTGGCGAAAAAGAACTTTCCGTCGGCCGGTACCATCATGATTTGCAGCTTATCCGAGAGCCGCTCCGCCACAATCTTATTAATCAGCAGAGGATTCTCCTTCAACACTGCCGCCTCGCCCTTCAACCGCTCCGCATCCGCCGCCGCCGTCACTCGAATGCGGCCGGCCTCCGCCTCCGCCAGCAAAGTCCTCCGCTCTCCTTCAGCTTTGCTATCGATTACTTTTGCCTGGGCCTCCGCTTCCGCGTTCTGAATGGTGGCTTCCTTCCGCGCCTGCGCCTCCAATCGGCTTTGTTCAATCTGCTTTTGTTTGAGCGGCAGCGTATATTGCATCGCATCCGCCTCACCCTTTGCCTGCAGCACATGCACCTGCGCTTCGCCTTCCGCCTGTTTGATTTGCTGTACTTTCGTTGCCTCGGCCTCCAGCTCGGCGATCTGCACTTGCTTGCTCTTCAACTCTGTCTCAACACCCATGCGGTCGTTCTCCTGCTCCTTCAACAACAGTTCTTCCAACCCTTTCGCAAATTCCGGCGGCAACTGGATATCCCGCAGCATCACCTCTTTCACTACAATTCCATCCGCTGCCAGCTTCTGGGTGATCAGCCCCGCCGCCCGCTGCCGCACTTCTTCGCGCTTCACGGAGAAAACATCCCGCACCGTATAGTTCGGAACGATCTCCCGCCAAACGCTGGCCACCGTCGGCGGCACAATCTCCTTCTCCACCGGATGCGGCAAATTCCCCTGGATATAATCCAGCCGCTTCGGATCCAGCCGGTACCTCACCGTGATCGCCAGCCCCAGCGTCAAACCTTCTTTCGCCTGCACATCGAGAAGCTGAGTCTTCGCAGAAACATTCGCCGCCGCGGCTTTCCCGTCTTCCGAAATTCCAGTAGTAAAAACTTGATCCCGCGTATCGAACAATGCCACATTCTCCACAAGCGGCACCACCATGTGCGCCCCGGGATACACCGTCCCCGGCACCGTCCCGCTCATCTCGCTCACCCGCACGCCCGCCATCCCGCTCGGCACTACCACAATGCTGAACGCTACCAGCAGCGGTTCCCAGGCTAGCATCCCGAGCGCCAGGGAAGTCCGCCACCTCACCACTACGGGTACTGCACTCGCCGCGCCTCCCGGCGTTTCGATCGCCCGCCGGTAGAGCATTTCGCGATACAAATCATGGGTAAGAATGCACACCGCCCCGATTATCATTCCCGCGCCGCAAGTAATCAGCAAATACCTCAACGCCAGCATCGTCGTTCTCCTTTGCGCCTCAGCGCTTCTGCTCCGTTTTCAAAGCTGCCGTCTGCTGCGAAAAGAAAAGCCGGAACACCTGTCCGAAAATCAGTTCCTCCGCCAGCAACGCCACCGCTATCGAAAAAATCAGGCCCGCCACCACCGCCATGAATGTGATCGCCATTTGCATAGTGCCCCTCCCGCGTGCTGCATTGCGGCACACCAAACTACTTCGCAGGACGAACACCAATCTTCATGAGATTGAAAACTAGGGATTTATATGGCGCGGAAGAGGCACAAGGAGTGGCCATTCCAGGTCAGTGTGTCTGGCCCAATACACTCATCAATCATGTGGGCAATGTCGGGATCACGAAACTGAAAGAAGGGAAAACTATCAAGGTTTTATGACGCCCGGCCCCTGCCGTCTGGGGGTACGGCTCTGTGGGGTTCTGTGGGTGGAGCCGGGCGATCTTCAACAAGTAAGAACTAGTTCAGTGCAAGCATTCTGCCACGACTCACTCTCAATTTTCCGTGACCGCTGTCACCGTTCTGTATGATCTCAACATCAGGAAGCCTCCACACCACAGATCCGGAGAGACCCAGAGAAAATCCTTAATGTTCTTTATCCTTACTTTCTTGTTTTCTCTGTGTCTCTGTGCCTCTGTGGTGAAAAACTCTTTCCCACGGCCATTTGACTTCCCATTTCCCCGCCCTTTATCGTTGCCCGCATGAACGTCGTCAAAGCGACGCGCCAATTCGAAACCTGGCTCGCCCAACGCACCAGCATCGACCAGAAAGATCTTCTCCTAAAGCACACCAACATGAAGGCAGACGTCTTCATGTTTCTCCGCGCCACCTACTACCGCTGGGCGCAAATCTGGCCGCAGGTTTGTCCCGATCTCGCGCAGGCCCCGCGCGTGCTTGCCGTCGGCGATCTTCATGTTGAGAATTTCGGCACCTGGCGCGACGTCGAAGGCCGGCTCATCTGGGGAGTCAATGATTTCGACGAAGCATGGCCCATGGCCTACACCATCGACTTAGTGCGCCTTGCGGTCAGCGCCCATCTTGCCGCTGAGGCCGGCCGTCTCCCCGTCAAACGCGCAGATATTTGCGACGCTATTCTCAAGGGCTATCGCGAAAGCCTCAACGAAAAAGGCCGGCCATTCGTCCTCGGTGAGCAACACACATGGCTGCGCCTCATCGCGGAAGGCGAGCTTCGTGATCCCGTCCACTTCTGGAAGAGAATCGACGCATTTGCAACTCTGAAAACGCAAGCTCCCATTAGCGCCATCGATGCCATCGAACACCTCATGCCAGCGCCGGGCATCCCCTACCGGCTCACTCACCGCGTGGCCGGCCTTGGCAGTCTCGGCCATGCCCGTTATGTCGCAATTGCCGATTTCCATGGCGGCCGCATCGCGCGTGAAGCCAAGGCTCTCGTGCCTTCCGCATCCTCGTGGGCACAAGACCACAAAGGCCCCGCGGAAATTCTCTACCAGACCATCATTAACCGCGCCATCCGATGTCCTGATCCTTTCGTCCAACTCCGCGGGCGCTGGATCGTTCGCCGCCTCGGGCCTCATTGCTCCCGCATCGAACTCGCTTCCCTAAGCGCCCCCGATACCGAGCTTCGCTTGCTGCAAGCCATGGGATGGGAAACCGCCAACATTCATCTCGGCACACCCTCCGCGCGCAAACTCGTCCTGCGTCACATCGATAAGCAAAAAC
>JBAPOI010000069.1:0-2773 GCA_049279555.1 Candidatus Sulfotelmatobacter sp. | reverse complement strand
GGCGCAGACAGGGAAATTTACTCATGTCTGGAGGGCTGAAGTCCAGATGACGCAAGTTGCGGACCGGCAAGCGCATATCCGATTGAATACGCTCTGGATAGGTCAAAGCGTAAAGAATCGGCAAGCGCATGTCCGTCACCGACAACTGAGCAAGTATGCTGCCATCGATAAACTCCACCAGAGAATGGATCGTCGACTGCGGGTGGACAATTACTTCCACTTTTGAGGGCGGCATGTGAAACAATCTGCATGCCTCGATCACCTCGAAGCCCTTATTCATCAAGGTGGCCGAGTCGATTGTGATACGTTTGCCCATCTTCCATGTGGGATGGCTGAGCGCCTGCTCCACCGTGATGGAGCCGAACTCCGAGCGTGGCGTGTTCAGGAACGGGCCGCCCGAAGCCGTCAGCCAGATGCGTTCCACTTCCTCCATCCGCCCACCCCGCAGGCATTGGTGTACCGCGTTATGCTCGCTGTCGATCGGCAGCAGCGGCTTGCCCTGCCTGCGAGCCTCGGCGGTGATCAACTCACCGGCGGCGACCAAGCATTCCTTGTTGGCTATGCCGACCGTCTTGCCAGTTCTTACTGCCTCGTAAGTGGCCTCAAGGCCAGCTACGCCCACGATGGCGCTCACTACGAAATCGGCCTCGGTATGGGTTGCGACCTTTACCGTGCCAGCCGCTCCGTGAGCCACTTCGATTTGACTTTGACCGGCTTGTCTTAATCGCGAGCGTAACGCGCCGGCGTCGGATTCTTCCGCCATCGAAACTATTCTTGGCCTCCAGCGGCGAGCCTGCTCGAAGGCCTCTTCCAGATTGCGGCCTGCGGCCAAACCTACAATCTGAAAGCGCTCGGGGTAGGACTCAACTACGCTCAGCGTGCTGCGGCCGATCGAGCCGGTGGAACCCAGGATGGCGATGCGTCTCATGCTGGCAAAATTCTCAAACGAGTCCCAAGCCTTTGCGAGCGACTTCCAAGCGAAGTATCTATTTTACCCGCTTCTTGCGCGTCTGTCGGGGGAGGAAGGCGAAGCTACTGCATCACACGCCAGGCTGCGTAGAACCATAGCACCGGTGCCGCAAAGAGCAGCGCGTCGATCCGGTCCAGCATGCCGCCGTGGCCTGGGAGAATCGCCCCCGAATCCTTCACGCCAGCTCCGCGCTTGATCAGCGATTCCACCAGATCGCCAAGCTGCGCCGCGATGTTTAGCGCAATCGTCAGCAGGATG
Source organism: Candidatus Sulfotelmatobacter sp. (assembly GCA_049279555.1). Taxonomy (GTDB): domain Bacteria; phylum Acidobacteriota; class Terriglobia; order Terriglobales; family Acidobacteriaceae; genus Sulfotelmatobacter. Next base: position 1,545 of record JBAPOI010000069.1, on the reverse strand, counting down.
ATCGGCCACACCTCCGGCTTCTCCAATCCGAACAGGCCATCGCGACGCTGGATCAATCCAACGCGAAGCAGGAACGAGCTAATTTGCAGGGCATTGCTGAATAGCAGACTCCCGACCACAAGGCTCGCCGCCAGCGAAGCCGCCGCACCCTCCCAGGTTTTCTTGGGACTGATGCGCGGCGCCATCAGATGCCGCCCTAGCGAGCGGCCTACAAAGTAGGCGAAAATATCTCCCGCCCAAACGACCAAAAGAAGGTAGAGCAGCCAGAACGCTCCGGCCCACTGCTGCCGCAACTGCACCAGCATTGCCATCGGCAGGGCAATGTATACGAAGGCAAAGCTTGCCGCAGCCGCAGCCGGATACGCGCCGTTCATTTGGGCCCGCCGCATGGCGATGGTCAGAAAAATAAAAGGAGCAAGCGCACAGGCAAACGCTGCCTCCAGCAAGAATTTCAACGCGGACGGTAGTGGAGCATCGCCGGCTGCGCTCGCCGCTAGAAGCAGAAAGAATAATCCCACAAAGATGTAAGTGGGCAGGCGTAGCGGCTCAACCCCGTAGGATTCCGTCAGCTTCAGAAATTCCTGCACCGTGATCAATGCAATCGCCGCCGTCACCACGGCGACCACCGGGACCGGCGCGCGCAGCACCAGCAGCAACACAACTGGAATCAGCACCACGGCGGTCGCGATGCGCTTTAACAAGGCAGCAATGTCCCGGAGATGCCGTCGTTAGTGCTTGCGCGTGACTTTCGAGGCATGGAGTTCGTAATGATGTGGCTTCCCTTTGTTCGCAGTGTCAGAGTCGGTTTCAGAATTCGTTCCATTGGTTCTAAGCTCGACAGCCAGATCGGCCATGCTTGCGTGCATTTCGCCGGAAAGGCTGGAGTGGGCGTGGGAGTCGCCGTTCAATCCGCCATAGCGGCGCTCCCGCTTCTGATATTCCGCGATGCCTTCGAGTAAATGCAACCCCCGAAAATCGGGCCACAAAGTCGGCGTCACATAGATTTCGGCATAGGCCAGTTGCCACAGCAAAAAATTACTCAGCCGCATTTCACCCGAGGTGCGCACCACCAGATCAGGGTCGGGCAGATGAGACGTGTACAGATGCCGTGCGACCGTGTCTTCGTCGATGCGCAGGTGCTCGAGGCCTCCGTTTTGCGAAACTGAATTCACCATGGAGCGGAACGCATCCACCAGTTCGCTGCGCGCGCTGTAGTTCAGCGCCAGGGTAAGCACCGTACCTGTGTTCTGCGCCGTGCTGTGCCGCGCCCAAGCCATGCGCTCCTGCACGTCTTCCGGCAGTTCATGCTGCCGGCCGATATATTCCAGGCGAATATTGTTCTTGTTGAGCGTGGGAACTTCCGCCTTCAGGTAACGGCTCAGCAGGCGCATCAGGAAATCCACTTCGCTCTTGGGACGTTTCTTCCAGTTTTCTTCCGAGAAGGCGTAAAGCGTGAGCGCATGAATGCCAATGCGCGCGGCCGTTTCCACCGTCGAGCGCACGGCCGCGACTCCGGCTCGATGTCCGGCCACGCGCGGCATGTGG
>JBAPOI010000068.1:0-9863 GCA_049279555.1 Candidatus Sulfotelmatobacter sp. | reverse complement strand
CAGTTCAGGTCACAGTTAACGATCGAGAATATGGATCAACGCAAGCTCGGTGGAAGAACCGTTGAAGAGCTTGCGGTCGTGTTCGATCATCTTCCCGAGGCCGCTTTCTGCTTTGATATAGGGCACGCTCGGCAATGCGACACATCTATGACAGAGGCTTACAGAATGTTGAAAGCCTTCCAACAAAGGATGGTACAGGTGCATGTGAGCGAAGTTAACAGCTCAAGCCAGCACGATCCAGTCTCCTACGCGGCACAGATTGCCTTCCGGGAGGTCTCGAATCTCATCCCGACCAACATACCCCTGATTGTCGAAAGTAGGGTGAACTCAACTGCAATCGGGACAGAGATTCGTCGCGTGCGTGAGGCACTCCCTGAGCCAGCACCCGCGCGTGCCGTGGCGCGAGCGCAGGTTTGTCATCCGTACGTCTGAGCCTCCGAGTTTGTCTGGTGCCCTACTCATCCCAGAATTCCCATCCTCTTCCCCACTCTCCCCAACACTCCCAGTGCCTGCTCCAACTCTTCCTTCGTATGAGTGGCGGTCATGATAGTGCGGATGCGGGCTTTGCCTTCCGGCACAGTAGGAAACGCGATACCCGTACCTAGGACGCCTTCTTTGAAAAGTTCGCGGGAGAAGTCCATGGTGAGTTTGCCGTCGCCGATGATAATCGGCGTGATTGGAGTTTCGCTGGCCGGTGTGGCGCGGCCGCCGATGTCGAAGCCGAGCAGGCCGAGTTCTTTTTTCCAGAAGCGAGTGTTCTCCCAGAGCTTTTCGATACGCTCTGGCTCGTTTTCCAGAACGTCGAATGCGGCAATGCAAGTCGCAGTGACCGACGGCGGATGTGAGGTCGAAAACAAAAACGGCCGGGCGCGATGATAGAGAAAATCGATCAAATCGCGAGACCCGCAGACGTAACCGCCGAGGGCGCCGATCGCTTTCGACAACGTACCGACCTGAATATCGACGCGGCCGTGCATTTTGAAATGATCGACGGTGCCGCGGCCGTTGCGGCCGAGAACGCCCGATGAATGGGCATCGTCGACCATCATGATTGCGCCGTATTTTTCGGCGACGTCGCACAAACCGGGCAGTGGGCCAATGTCGCCGTCCATCGAGAAGACACCGTCGCTGATCAGCAGCTTTTTGCCGGGCTCGTGGTTCACACTGGCCAATAGTTCTTCAGCGTGGGCAACATCCTTGTGGCGGAAGACCAGAATCTTTGCCCTCGAGAGGCGTGCGCCATCGATGATCGAGGCATGATTCAGCGCATCGGAGATGATGAAATCGTCCTTGCCGAGCACGGCTGAAACTGTACCGGCGTTGGCCGCGAAGCCGGACTGGAAAACGACGCACGCCTCCACATCTTTGAAGCGCGCAATTTTCTCTTCCAGCTCCATGTGGATCTTCATGGTGCCGGCGATGGTGCGCACCGCGCCCGATCCAACGCCATACTTGCGCGTGGCCTCAAGCGCCGCCTCGCGCAGTTTGGGGTGAGTCGTCAGGCCCAGGTAATTATTCGAAGCCAGGTTGATGACTCTCTTGCCGTCGAATGTGCAAAGCGGTGCTTGCTCATCCTCAAGAACTCGCAGCTTGAAGTGCGTGCCCTTGGCTTTCAGTTCATCGAGCTGGTTGGTGAGATACGAAAGTGGATTGGTGCGGGTTGCAGTGGTCATAAGAAAACCTCGCCACGGATTAGCGCGGATTTACACGGATCAAAGCTGACCATTGAGTTTAATACCGGCAGGCGGGAGAAAGAAAATGCAAGATTCCAAAGATCGACCTAAAACATAATTGGGTTGCCGGTCGCGATGCTGGCCTCGCACAACTGCTTCATGTTGTTGAAGAATTCTTTCTCGGACTCGGCCAGAATATCGCTGGAATGGAGCACGGTGTCGACTTCTTTCAATAATGCCGGCGACTCTTTGATGGGAATCCAATCGCCGGTATGAGTGCCGTTATATAAAACTTTTTTCAGCAGGATGGGGAACTTTGGGCCGGGACTTCCTTGCAGCGCGCGCAGAAAACTTCGCAGATTGCCCACTCGCGTGATGTTTCCCAGAAACATGGAGAGGATAAACCCCTCGTGCTCGCACGAATGCGCCAGCCACTGATCGTGGGCTTCCCATTCGTCCTCCGTGGGATCACCGCTGAGCAGGGGTTCACCGCTTTCGTCGAAGGTGAGCCGGTCGGGGAACGGATGTGGCTTTGCCTTACCGTCACGAATGCAAGTGCAGCGGACGAATGCATCAAGGCTCATGGGATCAGCTCCGATCTGAACGCTGCAGCGTAATCATTGGCCAAATTGCGAGCGAGAGCGCTCGCGCCACACAATCACCGTACGCCGTTCGGGTACACCAATATTTTACTGGCTTCGCCGGTTTGCAGGCGCTCCATGGCTTTGGAGAAATCCTTCATTGGGATGCGATCGGTGATCACCGGGTGCAAATCGAGTTTGCCTGCTTTGAGCAGCGCCGTCATCTGGTACCAGGTTTGGTACATGCGGCGTCCGTTGATGCCTTGCACGGTGATGCCCTTGAAAATGATGTCTTCGGAAAAATTCACCGAGATGGGCTTGGAGGTGAGGCCGAGAAGCGAGATTCTTCCGCCACGCCGCACAATGGCAAACGCAGTTCGAATCGAATCCGGATGGCCGGCCATTTCGAGCACAACGTCAACGCCCAGGCCGCCGGTCTTCTCCATGATGATCGCCTTCGCGTCTTCTTTCGACGGGTCGATCACATAATCGGCCTTCATCTCGCGCGCGATCTTGCGACGGTGTTCGTTTACTTCGATGGCAAAAACACCAGTCGCGCCCACCGCCCTGGCGACGGCAATGGAGAACAAGCCGATCGGCCCGCAACCGGTGATGGCGACGGTTTTGGCGGCGATCTCTCCAGCCAGCACAGTGTGAACCGCATTCCCAAGTGGGTCGAGAATGGAGGCGTACTCCAGCGGAATTGCAGGATCCAGCTTCCAGATATTCGATTCCGGGATGACAACGTATTCGGCGAAAGCGCCATCGGCATCCACGCCAATGATCTTTACGTTTTGGCAGATGTGAGCTTCGCCGGTGCGGCACTGCAGGCACTTGCCGCAGGCAACATGCATTTCGGCGGAGACGAAGTCGCCTTCCTTTACGCTGGTTACTTCTTCGCCGAAGCCGGCAACTTCGCCGCAGAATTCATGGCCCGGAATCAGCGGAGGATGGATTCTGTTCTGCGCCCAGCGGTCCCAGTTGTAAATGTGCAAGTCGGTGCCGCAAATCGAGGCTACCTTCACCTTGACCAGCACATCGTTGCGTCCGACAGCTGGGATTTTTACTTCGCGAAGTTCCGAGCCCGGCGCCGCATCTGGCTTTACGACCGCGAGCATTGTGGATGGCATAGCACTACCTGTTATGAACTCAGACTTAGACGCAAACGCATAATTCTAGCACCGGACCAACGCTGGGGGTTTGGAATGCAGGGCACAACATCGTCCTATACTAGCGCCTTAGGCGCACGCCGTTGGTAGTGCCGCGCTCATTTCTTGGACTGCGCCATTCCGAGCGAAGCGGTTCTCAGGGTCTCCCCAAAGCAATATTGTAGGGGGAGACTTCCCCACCTTGCTATGGAATCGGCACGGTCGTTGCGAGATGAGGGTGGTGACGACGATTCGCGATCATCGTCAGACAGGCAGCTAGGAGCAGGAGGTCGAATGGGCTTATGGGAATATCATGCATTGAACCTGATCCTTAGCAACAATCGCGGGAGCCCCTCAAACCCCGTTCGCGCGTGCAGGACCGTGTGGTTATTCAGGAAGAGCATCTGCCCTTTGGACAGCGTTACGCCGCGGCGATAAGGACTTCTGTAAATCAACCGCGTTAGAAAATCCAGACCCTTTTCCTGCTCCTCGTCTTGTCGCTTATTTCGCGGCTTATTTTGCTCGCTCAAGAGTTCGATTGCCTTTCGGATCGTGTCCTCTCGGAAGCGGATCGCCGTCCCGTTTTCGACGATAATCGGTCTGTCCTTAATTTCCGGCTCCTCGGTGGGTTGCTTGCTGTACCGAGAGGGCTTGGCTGAAGGTAGATCGTGGGACTTAAAATACTCAAACCATTTGCGTCCCTCGATCGTGCTCTGCATTTCCCTCTTAAGGGTGCTGAACCGAAGCAGGATGTTTCGCCCTCCGTACTCCGCTTGCTCTTCCATGAGAAAAGCTACGAAACTCTCCGGAGCGTCATTGTAGTGGGAATCGGTATGTAGCCGAGCTTCTCTGTCATGCTCCGAATAAGTTTCAACCTGCCTGTCGCGATCCGGCCTGGGCGTGACCTCACAGACATATTCTAGGTCCGGCGGCTTGTGATCCGTCGGCACTCCGCAGGCGCAAGCTAGAAGCAGGAACTGATTCCGCCGGGCGTCCTGCTCGTCGTCTGCGCTGAAGGGAAAGTTCCTAACAATGCAATACCCTTCTTCACGCAATTTAGTTACGAGGCTGCGGCCGTATTCTTGGATCCCAGGCCAGTCCGCGAGCATCGGTCGAAGTTCATCTGGAGAAAGCGGCGATGCTAGCTGCTTGAGCAGCGTGTCCGGAGGAGGAGCGACATGAGCCGCAGCGTCTGAGAATGCAGTGTCCTCGACCTCGGGGGCGTACTCGCTCGATTGTGCCCAGATTCTCTCGAAGTTGGCGCGAGCCGCATTACCTAGGTTGTCCTCGCCTTTCCCGGAGACTAGAAGGGCCGGGCCTCCCAAGGCCTCGGTGCCTAACCAGTACCATCCGATCCATGCCATGTTTTCCGTCGAGTATAGCGACACCGCTGGAACATTCCGATAAGTCCTGATCTGAACGTACCGATATCGCTGCTCGTCCCTGCAATAGTCCATGATTTCCCTGAGTCCATCGATTATCCTCTGCTGCCCTTCTTTCGCCGCATCCCGTTGGGGTGTTTTAGGGTGGGAATCGAGGAACCTTTGGCCAACTAGAGGCGAAGCCGGATCCAGACATAGGATCTTCACCTCCGGTCCTGAATTTTCTTTCGACCTGGCAAGAGCGCGCTCCAGTCCCTCGCGTAAATGAGGACTATCCTCTCGAGGAATCCACGTCTTGCTGATGATGATGGATTTCTTGGCTCCGGCGAGCATCTCTTCAATCTCCTTCCTAGGAGGGATTACCCCAAAGTCATCGATACCGGATCGCTTCAGATGCTCCGACTTGGCCAGAAAATCTTTGAGTTCCTTGTGGAGCACCGGTTGCACTTTAGCAGTGAATTCTTGCATTAGTAACTTTCGGCCGAAATGTTCAAAGAAGATACTCAGGACTCCTGCCGCAATAAGGGTAGATCCAATAGTGATGCCGACGGTCTTCCACGGTTCTGGCAGATACTTCGCAGAACAGGCTGTTACAACGAGACCAACCACGAACAGGACGTAGCTGCCGATGACTGGGATGGTCAACCAGTCTCGGGCTCCCGAAGCATCCGTTGCATTCTTCTCGCTCATAACGCGGACCGATTGTACAAGATGCATTACGGAGTGGGTGCGTCCTGTGACATTTCGGCCAGTCGCCTTTGCCGTGCATCTGCCCGCCTTATTCAAGACGGTGAGTAACAAAATAGATCACTAGAAGAGTGCGCGCGCCTGCCTTTTGCCAGTCCTCGACTGACTAGACGCTGGCGCGATTCCTCCGCCGCCCGGAGTTTCAATCCGAACCCGATCCCCAGTCCGTAACTGCGTACTGAATTTTCCCGGCATCACTCGGATAGAGCCATCGGCGCGGATGACACTGGCTTTCCCAGGTAGTCCGGCATCGCCACCGGACAATCCCCAGGGTCCGCGGGTGCGGCGCTCGGCGAGCAGAGTCACTTCGCAGTCAGTGAGAACCTCAATCTCGCGGATGATGCCATCGCCTCCACGATGTTGACCTTTTCCACCACTCATTGGGCGAAGAGAATAACGCCGAATTCGCAAAGGGTAGGCATACTCCAACGCCTCGGCAGGAGTGTTCAGCGAATTCGTCATGTGGGTATGCACGCCAGAGACGCCTGGCTTGCTTGGGCGTGCGCCCATGCCACCGGCAATGGTTTCATAGTAAGCGAACGGCTTTCCGGTCCGAGGATCGACTCCGCCGATCGTCAGGTTGTTCATGGTTCCGGAGGCGGCCGCAGGAATACGGTCCGGAATGGCCTGGGCTAAGGCGCGAAGTAAGACATCGACGATGCGTTGCGAAGTTTCGACGTTGCCGCCAGCAACGGCCGCCGGCGGTCGCGCATTCACGACCGTGCCTTCGGGTGCGATCACTTTAATCGGCTTCATCAATCCCGCAGTCGCCGGCACGTCATCGGTGAGCAGACAACGGAAAACATAGAAACATGCGGAATAGGTGATGGCTTCGACCGCATTCACGCTGCCCTCGACCTGCGGATCGCTTCCGGTGAAATCGACCGTAACCTGCGGCTGGGGAAGAGCGCGTTTTTGTTTTAGCGGGCGGCGTGGCTTGCCGGCAAAATTCAGCGTCACCGCGATCTTCACTGGCTTGTCGCTGATGCCATCGTTGTCAAGAAAATCCTCCGCGCGATACGTGCCTGCGGGAACGCGCTGTAGAAAAGCTCTCATCAGATCCTCGGAATAATCGAGCAGGTCCCGGGCAGCGCGCTTTGCTGGTTCGATTCCATAACGCGCGCAAACTTCTTTCAGTCGTTCAGCCCCGGTGTGGCAAGCGGCCAGCTGCGCCCCGAGATCGCCCTCACGCTCCTCCGGCGTGCGTACGTTGTTAAGTAGCAGCGTCAGCACATCGCACTGCATCACTCCAGCTTGCACGAGTTTTACCGGCGGAATGCGAAATCCTTCTTGATAGATTTCGCGGCAGAGGCCCATGGATCCAGCATAGGTTCCTCCCACGTCCGCATGGTGCGCGCGTGAGGCCACGTAGAAGTCAGGCTGTTTCCCGTCGGCAGCCGGACGGAGGCCTCCGCGCCGCACATGCACCGGTGCTACCAGCGTGATATCCGGCAGGTGCGTTCCTCCGCGGAAGGGATCGTTCAGCATGACCACATCTCCCGGCGCCATTGTATGCGCCGAAATGGCGGCTTTTACCGACATCGGCATCGAACCCAGGTGGACGGGCATGTGATCGCCCATGGCGATGACGTTGCCCACGCTGTCAAACACGGCGCACGAATAGTCACGGCGCTCCTTGATGTTGGGAGAAAACGCGGTACGACGCAGAGCGGCACCCATCTCTTCAGCAATGGAGTGGTAAAGGTTCTTGAAGATTTCCAGTTCGATGGGATCGCGCCGCATGAGGCGAAGTTTACCAGCGACATGCAGCCAGTGACTATTTCTGGAGAAATGTCATGTGATGTGCAAAATTTATGTTGACAGTCTGTTAATAGTGCCGCAATATCTTGTGTTAAGGACGCTGCCCGTACCACAAGTTGGGTAGCTCTTTGAAATCTGGTCCCCTTTGCAAGGGAAAATCGTTCACGGAGGAACCTTCATGGCAACGAAGAAGAAAGCCAAAAAGAAGAAACATTAACCGTCTGCGAGACGATACCTCGCAAGGGCCGAGAATTTCAGCAGCCTCTCAGGAGAAGCACCTCTTGAGAGGCGTTTCCTTTTTGGGGTTTCGTGGGATCCGGCGGTTGGCACCATGAAAGTTTGCCGCAAAACAAAACGCCCCAGGACTCAATGAGTCACGGGACGTCAGTCGAGCAGCCCTCCCCCCGAAGCCTGCTCTACAAAGAAGCTTAGCTTGAGGGCAAAAACTAGGGAATGGCACTCTAGTGGGGGGTGGCGCCCGTTAGTCACCGCTGGATAAGACGGGGAACGGAAGCAAGCCTACGGCACCGAAACCTGCGCCCGGTTCGAGTAACCGCTCTCCTTGCCGCTTGAATTAACCGCCGTGGTTGCGTAGTAGTAGGTGGTGCCGCCGAGCACAGTTGTGTCCGAATAGCCTGTATTAGCATCAAGCTTGGAATTGATTTTGGTATAGGTATTGTTCGCAGAGGTTTTGCGATAGACGTTGTATCCTGAAACTTCCGGCGACGAGCTGGCGTTCCATGAGAGGCTCACGTAGGGTGCAGTGCCGGTGCCGCTCAGAGCCTCGGATGTCGGAGAATCGGCGGCGTTGCTGATGAAGGTAAGCGTACCGGACGATTTCACGCTGTGTTGCGGCGTGAACGAAACATTGAGCGATACCTCCTGCCCGGCGGGGACGGTCAACGGAAAATTTGCGTCGCGCACGGCAAATTGTGAACTGCTGCTCGACGCGGAAGAAACAGTCACGCTCCCGCCCGTCGCGGTCAGCGACGCTGCCAGGGTCGCGGTGCCTCCCACAGCGACGTTCCCAAAGTTGAGTGTGGCGGGCGTAACGGTCAACTCGCGCTTGGCTGCGCCGGTGCCCGTGCCTTGCAGCGGGATGTCAAGATTCGGACCATCGATGAAGGAACTTCCCCCTGTGAGCCCCTGAATCGACGGTTTGAAGGTGACGTTCAGCGAAACTTTTTTTCCACCTTGCAGAGTTAGTGGAAACTTCGCACCACTCACGGAAAACGCGCTGCCCGTGGTCTGTTCGGCGGTGAGTGTTACGGCGTAGGTGCGAGTATTGGTTAATACGACCGGCAACGTGGAGCTTCCGCCGACGCTCACGTTGTCGAACACGAGGCTTGCTGGACTCCCTACCACCGATTCGCTCGTCACGCCCTCACCGCCGACATTGACGACCAAATTGTGGTCGGAGGCGTTGCTGACAAACGTGAGTTGGCCACTGGCGGCCCCGACGACAGAGGGCGCGAAGGTGACGTTCACTTCTAGAGTTTCTCCGGCAGTGAGGATTTGTGGCAACTTGAAATTCGGAACTTTGAACGCCTTGTTGCTAACCAGCACGCTGGCAACAATGACTGATGTTTTACCGGTATTGGTGAGTGCGAGGAGCAGCGTTTGGTTCTGGCCGATCACGACCTCGCCGTAACGTAGGCTAGCAGGGGAACAGGTGAGTTGCTGCGCACTTGCCTGGGCGGCGAACAACGTTACGAAGATTGCGAATGCGAGTGAAACAGTGGCGCTCAAATACCGTGATTTCAGCTGGGGGAGTAGCATGCAAGCGAGTTTTCATCATCCCCGGACAATTCGGGAAGATGCTAGAAGGACATCTCGACAGGCCCAGTGTGCAAGTTTTTGCAGTGTTTATGCAGGTTTGAGATCACACGGCGATCCGATTCGAATACAAGGCCATGCCAACCACGGCATCCATTCCGAGGGCGTCGAGCTGATCGATTTCTTGTTCAGTTTTTATGCCACCGGCAACGATTAATCGCCGCGAAGTGGCGCGGCGGATTGCAGTCACCGTTTCTATTGGAATTCCGCCCATTAGTCCTTCGGTATCGATATGGGTATAGAGGAATGTCGCGCAGAAGGGTTCGAGCGCGAGAATCATTTCGAAAGCGGTAATCGAGGTTTCTTCGCGCCAGCCCTTGATCGCCACCCGGCCGCCTCTGGAATCGAGAGCAAACGTCAGTGCTTTGGTACCAACAGCATCGGCCAGCATGGCAGCGTGCTGCGTGTTGATTTTTCCTTCCTGCAACAAAGCGGAACCGATGATTACATGCTGTGCCCCCGCATCTAAAAACTCGCGCGCGGTGTCGACTGTACGAATCCCACCGCCCACCTGGCATTTTAGGCGTTGGACAATCCGATTCACGATCGGCCGATTCGTGCCGGCGCCTCGGCCGGCGTCCAGGTCGATGACCTGCACCAGCGGATATTTCGAAAAGCGATCGATCCAATAATCGAAGTTGTCAAACTCCAGCGCTTTCTTTTCGCCCTGTACCAACTGAACAATTTTGCCACCCATGAGGTCGATCGACGGAATCAGCATGGCCACCTCATGGG
>JBAPOI010000067.1:0-22359 GCA_049279555.1 Candidatus Sulfotelmatobacter sp. | reverse complement strand
CTCTAACGGCTATGTTGTTGCGACCCCCGGATGTGCCTTTTTACGAAATCGATCGGCTGGCCCTGGCATTGCTGGTGCTGGCAGTCGCTGGACGAGTGGTCTTGAAGCGCCAGCGTTTGCTACCGATGGAGCGAGCTAGTTGGCCGATGATCGGGCTGACCCTCCTGGCCGGCGCTAGCATCGTGCAGCAGCCCTTCAACTGCCAAAATTGGTCTTTGCTGATAGCAAAGTTTGTTGCGCCGTTCATCTTGTTTCACATGGCTGGCCTCGTCTTTCGAGAGGAGAGGAGTCTGCGGCAATTCGAGTGGTTCAGTTTGCTAGTGCTTGCCTATTTGTCTTTTACCGCAATCGCGTTCCTCATAGGTGCGAAGTCATTGATCTTTCCGCGCTTCATCCTGGACGACAGTCTCGGTTACCACGCAGACCGGGCGCGAGGGCCATTTCTACAAGCAGTGGCAAACGGAGTCTCGCTGAATCTGCTGGGACTGTTGGCCTTGCGGACATTCCTGCGCGGAAGAATACGCGGATTCCCGGCCGCATCACTGCTCGCCCTCCTGCCGGTCGCAATCCTGGCGACGATGACGCGGGCCGTATGGCTATCGTTCGTTGTCAGCGTAGGAGTGCTGGTTATTCGGTCGCACAACCGCAAGCTCCGATGGATCTGCGTCGCGGTGACGATTGCTGGAACTCTTGCCTTGCTCATTGCGTTAAGTTTTGACGATCAACGCCGGGCGCTCACAGAACGGTTGCGGGAGTCAGGCCCAGTAGAGTTTCGCCAAGCTGTCTATGCCGGGGGCTGGCAGATGTTCCTGGAAAAACCATTCACTGGATGGGGCGTTAACCAGATGCCGGAGGAACTCGCCCGGCACGTCAGCGGCTACCGGAAAAGGGAGTTGTATCCACACAATACTTATCTCGAGTTATTAATCGAACATGGACTCGTCGGTCTAGCTCTCTACGGGTGGCTGATGTGGGAAATCCTACGGTTGGGATGGAGCTCCGTCCCACGCGCTGAACGCGATGGATTTCTGAATCAGCAGTTTCATGCGCTGTGGCCGGTGTTGCTCGGTGTCTATTGGGCAAATGCCGCAGTGGTAGGAATGAATTATCAGTTTGTAAACGGGTTCCTGTTCAGTCTGGCCGGAATGCTGGCGGCACAACAACGGCGACTTGCGAGTCCCATCCAGTTCGACTCAGGTTTGCCACTAAGGGTGTCACGCGGCTCTGCCGCATAAGGGTTATACATCCCAACTTCGACCAAGATTCCCATCGCCGTGTTGACCATCGCCTATCTTGCCAATCGATTTCCCGCAGCGGTAGAGCCGTACGTGGCGGACGAGATCGGGGAACTTCGACGTCGCGGCGTCGAAGTGATTCCGGGTAGCGTACAAACGCCGGAATCCTCGCTGCACATTTTGCCCAACAACGCCCCCGAGTCAGAGACACTTTGCCTGCAACCGGTTCGAGTGCTGATTCTCTTGCAAGCCCTCGTTCTCATGGCGCGTCGCTGGGAGAGGATTGCGAGTCTGGTTGCACGAGTCCTACTGAAGGGAAAGGAATCGCCGAGACGGCGGCTGAAGGCGCTGCTCCATACCTGGCTGGGGGCGTATTACGCGGTGTTGTTGCAGAAGCGCGGGGTGGATCACATTCACGTTCATCACGGCTATTTTGGCTCGTGGATCGCAATGGTGGCGGCCCGGTTGTTGGGAGTCAGTTTCAGCCTCACGTTGCACGGATCAGATTTATTGCTGCACACCGCTTATCTCGACAGCAAACTGAAGCATTGCAAGTTTTGCGTGACCGTCTCGGAGTACAACCGCCGCTTTATTCTCGAACATTTCTCAGACATCAATCCCGGCAAGATCGTGGTTTCGCGATTGGGTGTCGAGGTTCCCGCATGCCACGACCCTCGCGTGACGAAGACTCGGACCGAGCACCGAACCCTCAGTCTTCTAGCCGTGGGACGGCTGCATGCGGTGAAAAACCACGCGTTTCTGCTTCGAGCCTGTGCTCGATTGCATGATCATGATCTCGATTTTGAGTGTGCAATCGCAGGCGAGGGGCCGGAGCAGCAACGTTTGGAAGCTCTTATCTGCAAAAAGCGACTGGAAAAACATGTCACTCTGCTTGGTCATGTCTCGCTGAGTCAGATGGGGTCGCTATACCGGCGCGCCGACGTGGTTGTCCTTACCAGCCGCAGCGAAGGCCTGCCGCTGGTCCTGATGGAAGCGATGGCACGGGGCAAAATTGTCCTCGCCCCCATCATCACGGGCATCCCGGAGATCGTTATCGTCGGCAAGACGGGATTCCTATATGCGCCCGGATCGCTGGAGGATTTTGTGGAGAAATTGCTCTTTCTTCGAAGGCTGATTTTTTCGGAAGATCGATTGGCTATCAGCGATCTTGACTGGATCCGGTATGCAGCGCAGGTGCAGGTCCTGCAAAACTTTAGCCGCGTGAAACAGCTGAGTAATTTTGGCGATCGTTTCCTGGAAAGAATCGCACCCGATTCCTGCCAGTTAGCTTCTCGAAACGCAGAATCTCGCAGCCAGGAATCCTGCAATCCTCGAATGGAGCTGTCCGCATGAGGATCCTATTTTGCAATAAATACAACTTTGCATTTAGCGGTACCGAGGCCTATTTGTTTGACGCCATGGAATTGATGCGTCTCAACAGCCACGAGGTTGCGTTGTTTTCGATGGCCGATCCGAGAGGTGCGGCTACTCCGTACGATAACCATTTCGTGCCACACATTGATTTTAAGAATCACGATTTCAAGAGCCACGACTTCAAGAAGCAGCGTGGCTGGTTTTCCCAAGCGCGGCTGGCGGTGCGCGCCGTTTATTCGCGCGAAGCGCGGCGGAGGATTCGAGGGATGATCGCTGCGTTTCGGCCGGATGTGGCGCACGTGCGAAATATTTATCACCACTTGACGCCGTCCATCTTATGGGAGTTGAAGGCACATAACGTTCCAGTCGTTTATCACTTAAACGATTTTAAGGTGTTATGTCCCAGCTACAACTTTGTGGCAGACGGAGAACCTTGTGAAGCCTGCAAGGGCGGAGAATTTTGGCATGTGCTCGAACGGAAGTGTTATCCGGGATGGAAAGCCCGCATGACGCTAATGGCGGAAGCCTACGTTCATAAATGGCTAGGCACGTATGAAAAGTGCGTGGACTGTTTTCTTGCCCCTAGCCAGTTTGTCCGCGACAAGTTCGTCGAGCACGGATGGGATCCGGCAAAGTTCGAAGTGCTTCCTCACTTCCAGCGGGTCAATCCGGTATCGAAGCCCAGTGCGAGTACTGCGTCACTGCTTTATTTCGGCAGATTGTCGCGGGAAAAAGGCATCGATGACTTGCTGCATGCAATGCGGCGCCTGCCGAATCTTCATCTAGTGATCGCCGGTGATGGGCCGGATCGACACCGGTTGGAGCAAATGGTCGCCGAATTAGGGCTAAGTAACGTAGAGTTTTCGGGTCACATAAAGGGAGTGGAGCTGGAGAATGCGATTGCCGATTCATCGTTTACCGTGCTGCCATCGCATGCTTACGAAACTCTAGGTAAGACAATTCTCGAATCATATGCTCAGGGCCGAGCCGTGGTGGCTTCTGATCTCGGTTCACGTCGAGAACTCGTGGACGAAGGGAAAACGGGAGTTTTGTACAGAACTGGAGATGTAGAGCACCTGGTATCTGCGATTAAATTTCTAAGCGACCATCCGGCGCTAGCCGCAAAAATGGGAAGAGCCGGCCGTGACCAAGTATGCCTGTCGCACACACCGAAGGCGCACTACGATGCGTTGCTGAAATTGTATGAAGGCATCCTCAGCGGAAGTAGAAGACCACAACAAAAGGCTTCTCGAGCAGTAGTGAGCACCACACCTGCGTTTCGAGTCGCCTTCATTGGCGGACGCGGCGTCGTGTCGAAGTACAGCGGCATAGAAACCTACTACGAAGAGGTTGGCGGTCGCCTAGCGGAGATGGGACACCGGGTGACGGTATATTGCCGGACATACTTCACGCCGCCGGGAAAAGAGCACAACGGAATGCGGGTGGTGCGTCTGCCCACAATCCGTTCCAAGCATCTCGAGACGCTTCTGCACACGCTCTTGAGCACCTTCCACGTTCTTACTCAGTCTTGTGATGTGGTCCACTACCACGCGCTGGGACCGGCATTGTTTTCATTCATTCCGCGCCTTGCGGGGAAGAAAACTGTCGTCACAGTGCAGGGGCTGGACTGGCTGCGAAAGAAATGGGGACGAGTCGCCGCCGCGGTGCTGAGGGTCGGGGAGCGTGCGGCAGTGAGTCTTCCGAACGGCACGATGGTCGTCTCACGCGCTCTGGAAGAACACTATCGCCAAACCTACGGAGCCCAGACAATCTATATACCGAATGGCGGCATACTGCGTGAACGATCTTTCCCCAAAAAGATCTTTGACTGGGGTTTGGAGCCAGGGAAATATATTTTATTTCTTGGAAGGTTTTCACCGGAAAAGGGATGCCATCTGCTGGTAGAGGCCTACGAACTGTTGGAAACTGACGTGAAACTCGTAATGGCCGGAGCGTCGAGCTATTGCAATGAGTATTCACACCAGTTGCGGAGCCACGCTGGTCCACGCATCAAGATACTGGACTGGATTTCTGGCGATGATCTCGACGAGTTGCTGACAAATGCCATGGTATTCGTCTTGCCATCGGAACTTGAAGGCTTATCGCTCGCGCTGCTGGATGCAATGGGTGCAGGTTTGTGCGTGCTGAGCAGTGATGTCCGGGAAAATCGAGAAGCCATCGAAACTGCGGGATTTACCTTCCGCCATGGGGACGTTGCCGACCTGGCGGATCGTTTGAGATTCCTCATTGCGAATCCGGCGGTGCGCGAGGCCGCAGGACAGGCTGCGCGGCACCGGGTTCGCGAACAATATCAGTGGGACGAGGTCGCCTCCCAAGTGGAAGGGGTCTATCTCACAATGATGGGCCGAAAATCAACTGACATTGTGCCCAGAAAACCAAATGAACGAATAATAGCGCCTGCGCCTCCGCCTCAGCGAAAGGCGGGATAGGAGAAGACCGCGGCGACCACTCCACCAAACATTGGAACCTACATAGAACCGCAAGCACCAACAGGAGGGCGGGATGAATCCCGTCCTTTTTGTTTACAATTGAAATTGTAAAATGTCGGCGGTACCGTGATTCGCAACGCGTGCTGCCTGTTCCAGCTACTTTCCACCTCTATGGAAAACACGATCCTGGTCACCGGCGGCGCAGGTTTCATCGGATCCAACTTTATCCTGCAGCGGATTGAGCAAGATCCAACCTCTATTGTGAATCTGGACAAACTTACCTACGCCGGCAATCTGCGCAACCTGGAAACTATTGCGAGCCAGAAACGGTACGAGTTTGTCCACGCAGATGTCGCTGACCGGGGCCTGGTGCGAGGCCTGTTAGAACGTCATCAGCCCCGCGCTGTCGTGCACTTCGCGGCTGAGAGCCACGTGGATCGCTCCATCAGCGGACCGGATGCTTTCGTCCGCACCAATGTGGACGGAACGTTCGCGTTGCTGGAAGAGGTGCGAACTTACTGGGGCGGTCTCGGCGGACAGGACAGTTCTGCCTTCCGCTTCCTTCACGTTTCCACGGATGAGGTGTATGGATCGCTGGGTGCCGAAGATCCACCGTTCTCAGAAAAGACACCTTATGCTCCGAATAGTCCATATGCTGCGTCGAAGGCGGCCTCAGACCATTTTGTGCGCGCCTATCACCACACTTACGGTTTACCCACGCTCACCACGAATTGCTCCAATAACTACGGGCGATTTCAGTTTCCGGAAAAGCTGATCCCACTCATAATCCTCAATGCGCGCGACGGTAAACCGCTGCCGGTTTACGGCGATGGTCAAAACGTTCGCGACTGGCTTTATGTGGAGGATCACTGCGAAGCGATCGCAACCGTGCTCGCTCGGGGACGTGTCGGGCAGACTTATAACATCGGCGGTTGGAACGAGAAACGCAACATCGACATTGTCGGAACCATCTGCGACATCGTGGATGAAATGGCCGAAACTCGAGGATCTCCGCGCCGCGGTTTGGTTACATTTGTGAAAGACCGCCCCGGTCACGACCGGCGTTATGCAATGGACGCGACCAAGATTGAGCGGGAACTTGGTTGGCGTCCTAAGGAAACATTCGAGACCGGAATTCAAAAAACGGTACGGTGGTATCTGGAGCACGAAGAGTGGGTGCGCGACGTGACAAGTGGCGGCTACCGGCAATGGATTGAAACGCACTACTCTTCGTAAATCGGCTGCGGGTTCAACTCGACAGATTCCTATGAAGCAAGGATCGACGAACGTTGGCTATAAGGGCATCATCCTGGCGGGAGGATCGGGAACTCGCTTGTATCCCGTAACTCACGCCATGGGGAAGAGTCTGCTTCCGGTTTACAACAAACCGATGATCTATTACCCGCTTTCCACGCTGATGCTGGCGGGCATTCGCGACATCCTTCTTATAACCACGCCCGAGGATGTTTCTAAATTTCAAGCCCTGCTGGGAGATGGTGGTCAATTCGGAATCCAGTTGCAATATCAGATTCAGCCGAAGCCAGAAGGAATCGCGCAGGCGTTCCTGGTGGGAGAGAAATTTATCGCGGGCAGTGCGTGTGCTCTTGTGCTGGGCGACAATATTTTCTATGGTCATGAATTGGCCAAAGACTTACGCGATGCTTCGACCAACACAACCGGCGCGCGGGTCTTTGCATATCCCGTACACGACCCCGAACGCTATGGAGTTGTTGAATTCGATGGAGCAGGCAAGGCTCTTAGCATCGAGGAGAAGCCCAAGCATCCCAAGTCTCGCTACGCCGTGACCGGGCTTTATTTTTACGATGACAAAGTCGTGGAGATTGCAAAGTCATTGAAGCCCAGCCCTCGTGGCGAGTTGGAGATCACCGACGTGAACAAGGCATACCTTGGACGAGGCCAACTGGATGTTGTGGTGATGGGCCGCGGTATGGCATGGTTGGATACGGGCACGCATGAATCCTTGATGGACGCGTCGCTCTACATTCAAGCTATCGAGAAGAGGCAAGGTCTCATGGTGGCGTGCCCCGAGGAGATTGCTTTCCGATCCGGCTACATTACCGCCGATCAAGTGGAGAAAATCGGAAACTCGATGAAGAACAACAGTTACGGCGCGTACCTGCTGCAACTCTTGCGCGAGAAAGTGTTCTGAGATGGATACGTCTCAAGCAACTCGGCCCGCAGTGGAAGCCCTCAAGAAAATTCCGACTTCGCTACCTGGAGTATTCATACTCGCCCCCCGGGTATTCGGCGACGAGCGCGGCTTTTTCTTCGAGAGCTACAACCAGCAGAATATGTCGAAGGTGGGGATTGCCGACACGTTCGTGCAAGACAACCATTCCAGTTCGTCTCGAAATGTTCTACGAGGTCTGCATTACCAGTTAGAGTATCCCCAAGGAAAACTTGTTCGTGTCGTCGAAGGCGAAATTCTTGACGTCGCGGTCGATATGCGCAAGAGCTCCCCGAACTTTGGCCGCTGGGAGGCGGTTCGATTATCGGGCGAGAACAAGCGCATGCTGTGGATTCCCGTGGGTTTCGCCCACGGATTCCGCGTGCTTTCCGATAGAGCTCATGTGCTCTACAAAGCAACAGACTTCTATGCCCCCGAGCATGAGCGCACAATTCTGTGGAGTGATCCCGATCTCAAAATTAATTGGGAACTGGACGCTGAGCCGATCGTATCTGCAAAAGACCAGCGTGGCGTGGCTTTCCGCAACTCTGAGAGTTTCAACTAGATTTCCATGAGAGTTACGATCTTTGGGGCCTCTGGCCTTCTGGGTAAGGAGTTGATGCGTGAAAGCGGCGGAGATATCGTAACTGGGCTCACATCGCAGGATGTCGACATCCGCGATGCAGACCGTGTTCTGCAGGTGCTCAGGGAAACGCGTCCGGAGTGGGTGATATTAGCCGCTGCCTATACCGATGTCGACGGATGCGAGAGCAATCAGGATCTGGCTTTTGCCGTGAACCGTGACGGCGCCCTCAACGTAGCCGCAGCCGCGAAGCAGGTTGGGGCCCGGTTGTTATTCCTCAGTTCCGATTATGTCTTCGATGGAAAGAAGAGTGCTCCATATGAGACCGCGGATGAACGCAATCCGCAAAGCGTCTACGGCCGAACCAAAGCAGAGGCAGAACTCAAACTGCTCGAGTTGATCCCGGACTGCTGCATCGCCAGAACCTCGTGGCTATTTGGAACAGGCGGGAAATGCTTCCCCGATACGATCTTGAAACTGGCTGCCAGCCGTCCCGCGCTCGATGTGGTCAACGACCAACGCGGCTGTCCGACCTACGTAGTTGATCTGGCGCGTACCGTTCTTCAATTGTGCCGAAAGAGTGCGCGAGGCATTATTCACGTAACAAATGCCGGCGATTGCACCTGGTTCGACTTTGCCGCGGAGATTGTGAAAAGCGCCGGACTTTCCACAACGGTTCGGCCGGTAAGCAGTCAGCAGATGGCGAGGCCCGCGCCTCGACCGGCGTATTCGGTATTGTCGCCAGCTTCTCTACAGCGTCTGGGAATCGAAATGCCTTCCTGGCATGACGCGTTGCGCCGCTATCTCGAGCAACGCAAGAGCTGACACGGTGGCCCCAAGATTGCCTCGCTTCCGGCCGCCTGCTACGATTGCCGGGGCCTAGCGGGGATCTGGTGAAGCGACTCCAAAACTACATCGATGGCCGATTCGTCGCGGGTGACCGTGAGTTTGCGGATGTGAATCCCGCCGACGGAACAGTCATCGCGCAGGTCACGGAAGCCAGTGAATCTCAGGTAAACGAAGCGGTTCATGCCGCGCGGTGTGCACTGCGCGGGGAGTGGGGTCGACTCGGGGTCCGCGAGCGTGCTGTCAGACTGCACCGGGTTGCGAATGCGATCGAGAAGCGTTTCGATTGCTTTGTTCAAGCTGAAATTGCAGACACTGGTAAGCCAATCTCCCTCGCGTCTAAGCTCGATGTTCCGCGTGCTGCGGCAAACTTTCGCGTCTTCGCCGACTTAGTGAAAATGGCAGGACTGGAATCGTTTCAGACCGAAACTCTTGACGGCGCGAATGCCCTGAACTACGCGGTGCGCAAACCGCTGGGAGTTGTGGGGGTGATCACTCCCTGGAATTTGCCTCTACTCTTGCTCACCTGGAAAGTAGCGCCAGCGCTTGCCTGCGGCAATGCCGTAGTGGTCAAACCCTCGGAAGAAACTCCCGCTACGGCCACGCTGCTGGCCGAGGCGATGCAAGACGCAGGAATTCCAAAGGGCGTCTACAACGTGGTGCACGGTTTCGGGCCAGGGTCGGCGGGAGAATTCCTGACGCGACATGCCGATGTAGATGCGGTAACGTTTACCGGCGAATCGGGAACCGGCGCCGCGATCATGAAGGCTGTAGCACCGACGGTTAAGTCGGTTTCGTTTGAGCTGGGTGGCAAGAATGCGGCGATCATATTCTCGGATTGCAATTTTGAAGAAGCGGTAAACGGTATTGGCGAGGCAGTGTTTCTGAATACCGGGCAGGTGTGTTTGTGTGCCGAACGTGTGTATGTGGATCGTAAAATTTACGGTGCATTTGTGGAGGCGCTGAAGAAAAAAGCGGAGAACTTGAATCCAGGATGGCCTAGCGATGCGAAAACCAACCTGGGACCTTTGATTTCGGCGCAGCATCGAGAAAAGGTGCTTTCCTATTATCAGTTGGCGACGGAAGATGGGGCGACGGTCGTAACTGGTGGAGGGACTCCACGATTCGGCGATGATCGCGACAATGGTTTTTATGTCCAGCCAACCATCTATACTGAACTTTCCGAGTCAGCGCGTTGCGTGAAGGAAGAGATTTTTGGCCCCGTGTGCCACGTCACTCCGTTCGATTCGGAAGAAGAAGCGGTGGCCATGGCCAACGACACAAAGTACGGATTGGCAGCTTCGATTTGGACCACCAACCTGAAACGCGGCCATCGTGTCGCGCAGCAAATGAATGTGGGCATCACGTGGGTGAACTGCTGGTTTCTACGTGATCTGCGAACGCCGTTCGGTGGAGCAGGACTCTCTGGCATTGGCCGCGAAGGCGGGATGCATTCCTTGAATTTTTATTCTGAACTGAACAATATCTGCATTCGGCTGTGAATTACTTTGGAAAAAGATGAGCTCGACCGAGAGCAAAGTCGTCGAAGGGAAAGCGGCGCCGCGAGGAAAATATCCGCACATCAAGCGTGCGGGTGACCTTCTGTTTGTTTCGGGCACCAGCGCGCGCCGCGCTGACAACACTATCGCTGGCGCCGATATCGATTCGCTAAGTACAACGCGGCTCGATATTCGCCTGCAAACCCGCGCGGTGATCGAAAACATTCGCGACATTTTGCAGAGTGCTGGGGCGAATCTGAAAGATGTGGTCGAAGTTTGCACCTATCTTGTGAACATGAATGATTTCGTCGGCTACAACGAGGTCTACGGCGAATTCTTCGGATACGATGGTCCGGCGAGAACGACCGTGGCCGTACATCAGTTGCCGCATCCGCATTTGCTGATTGAGATCAAAGCCACGGCTTACAAACCGCTGAAATAGGAGGCGCAATGGCGTCCATCAAGAATTTGAAGGCCTTCAATTTCCAAGGCTGGATCGAAGAGAACAAAGATAAGCTTAAGCCTCCCGTAGGAAACGCGCAGGTTTGGGAAGATGGTGAAATGATGGTGACCGTGGTTGGAGGGCCGAACCAGCGGCGCGACTATCACGACGATCCCACGGAGGAATTCTTTTACCAGTTGAAAGGCAACATTTCGCTTTGCATCATGGAGACGCCCGGCAAACCGCCGTTGGAAATACCGATCAAAGAGGGCGAGATTTTTCTCCTTCCCAAACATATGCGCCACTCCCCGCAGCGACCCGCGGAAACGATTGGTGTAGTCGTCGAAGTGCCGCGGCCTGAGGGATCGCTGGACGCCTTCGAATGGTACTGTCCGAATTGTCACCAGTTAATCTATCGCGCGGAAGTCAAGCTGAAGAGTATTGTCAAAGATCTGCCGCCGCTGTTCGAACAATTTTATTCCAGCGAGAACCGTCGCACTTGTAAGCATTGCGGCACGATTCATCCAGGAAAGTGAAGTATGCGAGTCATCGACATTCATAACCATTTTTTCCCCAACTCATGGCCGGACCTTGCGGCGCGCTATGGCACACCGGACTGGCCCTGGATCAAGCGCACCGAAGCGGGGAAAGCGGACATCATGGTCGGGGACCGTTTCTTCCGCCATGTTTATTCGGCGTGCTGGGATCCAGAGGTTCGACTGCAGGAGATGGATCGTGACGGCGTCGATCTGCAAGTGATCTCCGCGACGCCGGTGTTGTTCGCGTACGACCGTTCAGTGGAGCATGCGTTGGATTGCGCGCAACTGTTCAACGACGCGGCGCTCGAATTGTGCAGTCGGGGAAAAGACCGACTGAAATCATTTTGCCAGGTGCCGTTGCAAGATACCGACGCAGCCTGCAAAGAGCTCACTCGGTGCATGCAATCCGGACACTTAGGCGTGCAGATCGGCAACCATATTGGAAGCAAGAATCTGGATGATCCGGAAATCATCACCTTTTTGCACCATTGTGCGAATGAGGGTGCAGCCGTTCTGGTTCATCCCTGGGAGATGCTGGGGCGGGACCGGATGCCGAAATATATGATGCCGTGGACGGTCGGCATGCCCGCCGAAACTCAGCTGTCAATCGTGGCCCTGATTTTGAGTGGGGCATTCGATCGTCTTCCGAGCACACTGAAAATTTGTTTTGCGCACGGCGGTGGAAGTTTTGCATTCCTGCTCGGGCGCCTGGAAAACGCCTGGCATCATCAGCAGGTCGCGCGCGGCGAGTGCCAACATCCGCCCAGCCATTATCTCAATCGCTTTTACGTCGACTCTGCCGTGTTCGATCAACGGACGCTGCAGTTTCTGGTGGGAACGATGGGAGCCGGCCAGGTGATGCTCGGCTCGGACTATCCCTTTCCGCTAGGTGAGGAACGTGTGGGTTCACTCATCCGCGAAAGCAGCTTGCCGCAAGATGCAAAGGCTAACCTTCTGAGCCGAAACGCAGAAGGCTTCCTGCGAATCAAGGCCGAATCGGGCGAGACTGGTGCGAACAGGCCCGAAGCGGCCGCCGGTGCTACGCTACCTGTGCCCGAGTCTGGGCGGCTAACTTACAGTTCCTATCTGAAAGTCCCTGAACTCCTCGAACTGCAGCGGCGTCAGTCGTCGCCGCCGCATCACGATGAGTTGCTTTTCATTCTTGTCCATCAGACATACGAACTTTGGTTTAAAGAATTGCTTCACGACCTTGACGCTGTGGTTGCGAATTTGCGAAGGGCTGGAGAAGCCCCGCATTCGCACGATGAAGTTTATGAAGCAGCTCGGCTGCTTCGGCGGTGCACCGAAATTACCCGTGTGCTTGTCGAGCAGTTCACGATTCTGGAAACAATGCTACCCACGCATTTCCTTGCGTTCCGCGGCATGTTGGAACCTGCCAGCGGATTTCAATCCGAACAATTTCGGGAGATCGAATTTTTGTGCGGATTGAAGGACGAGAAAATGCTTCGCTACCATCGGCCAACGCCGGAAGCGTATGCGAGCTTGAAGCGACGACTCGAGGAACCTTCGCTGCGCGATGTCTTCTTTGGAGCCTTGCAAGCGATGGGCAAACTTGCGCCGGCTGGTGTGAAGGGTAGTGAAAAAGAACAATTCGAAGCCCGGGCTCGCGCTGTTCACGAACTTTATAAAGAAGAGCATCATCATCGCGACTGGATCGATGTGTGCGAGCGGCTGACGGAATTCGATGAACTGATCGTAAGTTGGCGGCTACGGCACATTCAGCTGGTTGAGCGCGTCATCGGCATCCGCATGGGGACTGGTGGAAGCGCAGGCACGTCTTACTTAAAGCTCACCCTCGACAAGAAGTTTTTCCCCGAATTGTGGGAGGCGAGGACATTACTGACCGAGTGAGAAGTTTTTTGTAATGGCGAAAGTCCCTCCACGCAAATTCAACAGATGAAAGCTAGACCCCAAAACATCACACTGATCGGCGCCGGACTCAATGGCCCCCTGCTGGCTGTTCTTTTGAGGCAGCGCAGATTTGCTGTCGAGATTTTTGAGCGGCGTTCCGACATGCGCCGAGTGCAGATCAGCGCGGGACGCTCGATCAATCTTGCGCTCTCCACCCGTGGCATTCACGCATTGCAGCAGGCCGGTCTTTGGGAAAGGATGCGGAGCATCATCATTCCGATGAAAGGGCGGATGATGCATTCGGTTACAGGCGAGCTTACCTTTCAACCTTATGGTAAGAACGACTCGGAGGTCATCAATTCAATTTCCCGGGCCGAACTGCATATCGCACTCATAACCGTGGCGGAAGAACACGGTGCAACTATTCACTTTCGTCGACGCTGTGTGGGTTACGATTCGAAGACCAACACGATACGCATGCGCAATGAAGAGACTGGCGAAGAAACAAACCACAAGACTGAGACCGTGATCGGCTGTGATGGGTCAGCATCGGCGATTCGAGCCGAGATGCTCAAACTGAACCGCTTCAACTTTTCGCAACAGTATCTCGATTATGGTTACAAAGAACTGACAATTCCCGCTGGACCCGATGGAAAGCATCTGTTGGAGACTCATGCGCTGCACATCTGGCCGCGGGGCAATTACATGCTGATTGCTTTGCCAAACATCGATGGCACGTTCGCTTGCATTTTGTTTCTGCCGTTCGAGGGTGTAGATAGTTTCGCTTCCCTTGCTACACAGGCGGATGTGAACCGCTTTTTCGAGTCGCATTTTTCCGATGCGCTCTTGCTCATGCCGCAACTCGCGGACAACTTCTTCTCGAATCCAACCGGGGCGATGGTTACCATCAAGTGCTCGCCGTGGCATGTTGAAGGAAGAGCGCTCCTTCTTGGAGATGCGGCGCATGCCATTGTTCCATTCTTCGGCCAGGGTCTGAATTGTGGATTCGAGGACTGTACATATCTGATGGAATTGCTCGACCGGCACGGCGCAGACTGGGCGCAAGTCTTCGCCGAGTTCGAAAACCAGCGCAAAATAAATGCCGATGCCATCGCAGATATGGCAAGTGAGAATTTTACGGAGATGAGGGATCGAGTTGCCGACTCTAGGTTTTTGCTGCGGAAGAAAATGGAGTTGGCGTTGGAAGCGAAATATCCGCAGCTCTTCGTGCCGAAATATGCGATGGTGACTTTCCATCGCATTCCATACTCCGTCGCCCAGGCGCGAGGGATCGTTCAGGACCGGATACTTGCCGAACTCTGTGAGCACAGCGGTCGATTGGAAGATCTCGACTGGAAGAAAGCGGATCGATTGATTCGCAGCGAACTCACTCCCGTGGAGCTACGGCAGTGAGTGGCTTCCAGTCTCCACTCGAGTTTCAATCGGGCGAGGATTTTGCGATCGCGATGGATGAACGCGATCCTCTTCGGCAATTCAGCCAACGTTTCCTATTTCCAAAGGTTGCAGGCGAGGATTGCATTTACTTATGCGGCCACTCGCTCGGACTGCAGCCTAGGACCGTGGCGGCACATGTTCAGGACGAACTGGAAGCCTGGGCGCAACTTGGCGTGGAAGCGCATTTTCGTGCGAAGAATCCATGGATGCCTTACCACAGGCTGTTGACGGAGCAGACCGCAGAATTGGTTGGCGCGCGACCTCAGGAAGTTGTCGTCATGAACTCGCTTACGGTGAACCTGCACTTGATGATGGTGTCGTTTTATCGTCCGACGGCGACAAGGCACAAGATAGTTGTGGAGAGCGGAGCTTTTCCTTCGGATCAGTATGCGGTGAAGTCGCAAATTCGTTTTCACGGTTTCGATCCGGCGACGTCGTTGATTGAATTGACTCCGCGGCCCGGTGAATCCTGCCTTCGCGAGGACGACATTGAGTCATTGATCAGCCGCGAAGGGGACAGCATTGCGCTGATTCTGCTGGAAGGGGTGAATTACGCGACCGGTCAGGCGTTCGATATGGCGAACATCACGCGATGGGGTCAGGCGCGAGGCTGCACGGTTGGATTCGATCTAGCCCACGCAGCCGGCAATTTGCCGTTAAAACTGCATGAGTGGGATCCTGATTTTGCGGTTTGGTGTTCGTACAAATATCTGAATGGAGGCCCAGGATGCATTGGCGGTTGCTTTGTGCACGAACGCCATGCTGGCTCGCGCAATTTACCCCGCTTCACGGGCTGGTGGGGTCACGACGAAAAGTCACGATTCGAGATGGGCCCGAGCTTTCAGCCGATGTCCGGCGCTGACGGCTGGCAGTTGAGCAATCCTTCGATTTTAAGTTTGGCTGCCCTGCGCGCTTCCATGGACATTTTCCATGAAGCGGGCATGGAGCGTTTGAGAGCTAAGAGCGTTTCCCTGACCAGCTACTTGGAATTCCTGCTAAATCAAAATGCCTCGAAGAAGTTTTCAATCATTACGCCGCAAGAAACTGAGCGGCGCGGCGCTCAGCTGTCCATCCGAATCCCCAAACAGGGGAGAGTTTTCTGTGAGAGCCTAGCGCGGGAAGGCATCTTTTGCGACTGGCGAGAACCCGATACCTTTCGTGTCGCGCCTGTGCCTTTATACAACTCCTACCGGGATGCATTCCTTTTTGCCCGGCGTTTTGTCGGGGCGTTTGGCTAAGAGTCCTGCTAGCACAGACGGCTGCTCTCGCTATTACCTCCGTAACATCCCCACCATACCAGCATAACAATACACTCTTAGAGTGGGCTTATTCTCCGTGACAAGACCGGGCAAATGGTCGGCGTTGGTGTGCGCGGTAGTGAGCGTGCATCTCTTCGTCTCATATCTGGCGCCCCGCAGCATCGCACTGACTGCATTCGGTGATCTGACTCAGTGCGCCTTGCTGTTTTGCGCAACCCTGGTCATTTTCTCCAACGTCACAACCGGGCAAAGGAAAACGCAACTCTTCTGGCTGCTTATGGCAGTCGGCTGCGGGATGTGGTTCTGCGCGCAAGTCCTTTGGACTTATTTCGAGGTTTTTCTGCGGCAGGAAGCGCCCAACCCTTTTGTGGGTGACGTCGTTTTATTCCTTCACATTGTTCCCATGATGGCCGCCCTCGCGGTGCAGCCGCACATTCAGCGAGACGATCATTCCCTGCGTCTTGCATCCATGGATTTCCTTTTGCTGCTCACCTGGTGGCTCTATCTTTATTTGTTTATTGTGATCCCGTGGCAGTATGTTTCACCGAACGAGGCTGCGTATGGCAGCAGCTTTGATCTGCTTTACGCATGTGAACAACTGGTCCTGATTCTCGGCGTGGTACTGGTTTGGAAGCGCAGTGACGGACCCTGGCGAGCCATCTATAGAGGATTCTTCATGGCAGCGCTCCTCTACAGCGGCGGCTCTATTCTTGCTGGTGTGGCTATCGATTATCACAAATACTACACGGGAAGTATCTACGATGTTCCGCTGGTTGCAGCCATGGCATGGTTCGCGGGCATTGGATTCATGGCGAGAAAAGCGTTGCGTGAACCACCCGCTTATCAAACTTCTTCTCGTGACCACGGCATGTGGACTGCCCGGCTAGCGATGATAGCTGTGTTCTCGACGCCTCTCATGGTGGCTTGGGCTGAGTTCGGGGACGTACCGCTGCGCGTGCGCTCCTGCCGTCTGCTGTTAACCGCGGCAGTAATGATTTTCATGGGAACGCTCGTATTCTTGAAGCAGCACTGGATGGATCGCGAATTACTCCACTTGCTGCACCTGTCGCATCAGAATCTCGACGAGATGCGCAAGCTCAAGAACGAATTGGAGAGTAAGGAGCAATCTCTTCGGTGGCACAGCCTGGAACTGCAACGCAAGAATCTTGAACTTCAGGAAATGTCTTACACGGATGCGCTGACCGGGGTCTGGAACCGTCGCTATCTGGAAGAAATTCTGACGGCCGAAGCGGGACAGGTCTTGCGAAATTACGAACGGGTTCAGGCCGGCGACATTCGCAAGATGGATCATCGCGACCTGGTTTTCATCATGGTCGATATGGATTTCTTCAAAGAAGTGAACGATGTGCACGGTCATCCCGCTGGCGATCGTTTGCTGCAGCGCGTGGCCGAAAGGCTGTCGAGGGTAGTGCGCAAGTCCGATGTTTTGGTTCGTTGGGGAGGCGAAGAATTCCTGATCATGTCTCGCTCTACCGATCCCTCCGGCACGCCTGCTTTCTGCGAAAGGATTTTGGAGGTCATTGCATCCGAAGCTTTCGATATTGGACACGGTTTCAGCGTACGAAAGACTTGCTCCGTGGGATGGGCTCCCTTCCCCTGGAGCCGCACCGTCTACGATGCGATTTGCGCAGAGGAAACCATTGAGCTCGCCGATACCGCGCTCTATCGCGCGAAAGCCGGAGGACGAAACCAAGGTGTTGGAATTCTGCCCGGCGATGGTGCCATTGCAGCACCCACGACGATTACGCTGCACGCCCTGCGGAACGACACTGGCCTGCTCACGCGAACTCTGGTGGTCAAGAATCCAGGCATCAGCGGAGCGAACATTTTTACCGGACACATGGCACAGGCGAACAGCCCGACCTCAGATTCACACTGAGGCTCCCTCTCAACCTCCACGCCTCTTGACCTTCATCACAAGGTTCAATACATTGAGAGACCGTTTGCAGGTGCAAGTGTTGGACCAAGCGCCGTCGCTGTTGCCGTGAAACAATAGACTCTGTGAGGCACACTTGAAAATGAATGCGAAAACCACTTCCCGAAAGACCGGTCTACACCAGAAGTCGCAATTGATGTCGGCGTCAGAAATCGAGCGAACGCTGGTTCGCCTGGCTTACGAAATCGTCGAGAAAAATGGCGGCGTCGAAGGTTTGGGATTGGTGGGAATACGCCGCCGTGGCGTGCCGATTGCGGAGCGTCTGGGCAAGATCATCACTCGCATCGAGAGTGCTCAAGTTCCCGTGGGGACATTGGACATCACTTTTTATCGCGACGACCTTTCGACCCTTGGGCCAAAGCCGGTCGTGCAGGACAAAGAGATCGGGTTTTCGATTGAGGATCGAAATATCGTTCTCGTCGACGATGTGCTTTATACAGGAAGAACCACGCGAGCGGCTCTGGACGCCCTCTTTTCACACGGACGGCCGCGCCGGGTGCAGTTATGCGTGCTGATTGACCGCGGACATCGCGAGCTTCCCGTCGAAGCCAGCTTCGCCGGTCGCCACGTCCAGACGACCGCGAGCGAAGTCATCGAAGTCAAACTCACTGAGATTGATGACGCAGAGAAGGTCCTTCTCATGGAGAGATAGGCTGGCGCAAACAACTCGCGGCAAAATAAAGAGGACAGCGATTTTTCGCCGTCCTCAAGTTTTGTAGACGCGCTCGCTAAGCGATCTTTGTGCAAATCGCCTTGGTTTGCGTGTACAGATTGAGGGCTTCGTGCCCCATCTCGCGGCCCCAACCGGACTGCTTGTATCCGCCGAAGGGCAGTGCCGCATCGAAAATGTTGTAGCAGTTGATCCATACCGTGCCTGCGCGCAGATATTCGGCGGTGCGGTGAGCCTTGCCAATGTCCCGTGTCCACACAGCGGCAGCCAGGCCGTACTCGCTGTCGTTGGCGCGCGGAAGAATTTCCTCGGGATCGTCGAACGGCATCGCCACCACTACCGGCCCGAAAATTTCCTCCTGCACCACTTTCATATCTTCGCGAGTGTTTATCAAGACAGTGGGTTCAACGAAATAGCCCTTGTCTCCCTTCTTGCTGCCGCCAACAATCGCTTTGGCGCCCTGGGAGAATCCTGACTCGAGGTAACCGCAGACTCGGCTCAGCTGCTCCTCCGAGACGAGTGGCCCCATCTCTGTTTTCGGATCAAGTCCAGAGCCCACATTGATCTTCTTCGCGTGCTCGGCAACGCCTTCCACGACGCGATCAAAAATCGGCTTCTCAACGTAGAGGCGCGATCCAGCACAGCAACACTGGCCGTGATTGAAGAAGATGGCGCTCGCGGCCCCAGGAATCGCGGAGTCGAGATCGGCATCTTTGAACATGACGTTTGGAGATTTGCCGCCCAGTTCCAGCGAAACCTTCTTCAAGTTGCCGGCCGCAGCGTGCACAATTAGTTTCCCAACTTCCGTGGAACCGGTGAAAGCAATTTTATCGACATGCGGATGGGCAGCCAGAGCGGCCCCTGCCGTCTCGCCATAACCCGGCACGATGTTTACCACGCCTTCAGGGAATCCAGCTTCGGCGATCAGTTCGCCGAGACGCAGCGCCGAAAGCGGTGTTTGTTCTGCTGGCTTCAACACTACGGTGCAACCCACCGCCAGCGCCGGGCCGAGCTTCCACGCCGCCATGAGCAACGGGAAATTCCACGGAATGATTTGCCCAGCAACTCCAACAGGCTCGCGCAATGTGTAGGCAAGATACTTCGCCCTAGGAGTGTAGGGCACGGAGATTGGAATCGTGTTGCCTTCAATTTTCGTAGCCCAGCCCGCCATATAGCGGAACAAGTCTACGGCTAAAGGAACATCGGCTCCTCGCGCGATGGTTAAAGCCTTGCCATTGTCGAGGCTTTCCAGATAAGCG
The DNA here is from genome assembly GCA_049279555.1 of Candidatus Sulfotelmatobacter sp. GTDB lineage: Bacteria > Acidobacteriota > Terriglobia > Terriglobales > Acidobacteriaceae > Sulfotelmatobacter. The sequence continues at coordinate 2,731 of JBAPOI010000067.1, read as the reverse complement.
AATTCTTCGGTGTGCTCTTCCAATAAATCGGCGAGCTTCCAGATCAAGCGTCCGCGTTCGGATGCCGTCATCTTTCGCCACGGACCTTTGTCGAAGGCTTTGCGCGCGGCTTTCACGGCTTGTTCGATATCCTCACGGTCGCCCTCCGCAACCTGTGCAAGGACCTCACCGGTCGCGGGGTTATACGTGGGAAAGGTTTTGCCGGAAATAGAATTTACCCAATTGCCGTTGATCAACATTTTGCGCGGCTTGTCGATAAACTCCGCGACTTGCGGGTGAATTTGTGGTGACACTGCGATACCCATATGGCCTCCTTAAATCAAGAACGAAGATCGAGCAGAGATTTGCATGATTGTGACGCTCAAGATGCCGCGCAGAGAAGAATAACGAGAATATGCTATTCCCGCGGCAGCGCAAATGCAATTGCTGGTCTTTCATTTCGGACATCCGCCTCTTCGCGTGTTTTGGGCAATTTGCGAATTCGATAAAAAGCGCGGAATTTGCGGGTAAGGGTTTACAATGGCGCACTATTTCGCGTGTCCTGCGAAACCATTCTCGTCGTGAGCAAAGGATTTAGACTCGGTGGACCGGACGCCAGCTTTCGCCCAAACTTTTCGAGCCGTTGACGTGATCCGCAAGAAGCGGGATGGCGGCGAGCTGGCTCGGGATGAAATTGCTTCCCTGGTGGACTCATACACGCGCGGCGATATTCCGGATTACCAAGTCTCAGCGTGGCTGATGGCCGTGGTGCTGCAGGGCATGACGCGTACCGAAACTGCTGCGCTTACCGATTCCATGCTGCACTCCGGAGAAGTGCTCGATCTTTCGTCTCTGGCCGCGAAGAAGGTCGACAAGCACTCGACCGGCGGTGTGGGCGACAAGACTTCGCTGGTGCTGGCACCGCTTGTTGCCACGGCAGGACTGGTTGTTCCCATGATCAGCGGTCGCGGTCTGGGATACACCGGAGGCACGCTGGACAAACTCGAAGCGATACCGGGCTTCAACGTGAATCTTTCCGTAGCACAATTTCGCCGCGTCCTCGAAACGTGTGGCTGCGCCATGATCGGGCAGACTGCGGAAATCGCTCCCGCCGACCGCAAGCTTTATGCGCTGCGCGATGTGACGGCCACGGTGGAGAGTCCATATCTTATCTGCGCTTCCATTATGAGCAAGAAACTTGCGGAAGGAATCGACGGGCTTGTGCTCGACGTAAAAACCGGCTCCGGCGCGTTCATGAAAAACGAAAAGGATGCCGCCTTCCTTGCCGAGCTCATGGTCGAAACTGGCGAGAGGATGGGAAAGCAAGTGGTTGCGCTTATCACGGATATGGATCAGCCGTTGGGGTGCATGGTCGGCAATGCTCTTGAAGTTGTCGAAGTGATCGAGATTCTGCGCGGGGAAGGGCCACAAGATTTGCGTGAACTCTGCCTCGAACTCGCAGGCTGGATGCTGCATTTGGGCGGAATCGCCGAAACTGTCGAGGAAGGAAAACACCGAAGCGAGAAGCTGATTGCTTCCGGAGAAGCGCTCGCCAGATTTCGCCAGATGGTGGAACTGCAGGGCGGCAATCCCCAGGCGATCGACGATCCAAGAAACCTGCCTCAAGCTCAGCATACGATGACGCTTTCGAGCCCGAAGCACGGATACGTCGCGTCCATGCAATGCGAGCAGGTTGGAACCGCGTGCGTTGTTCTCGGAGGCGGACGTGAACGCAAAGAGGATTCCGTCGATCCTGCCGTGGGGATCATCCTGCACAAGAAAGTTGGGGACGGGGTGTCTGCCGGCGAGCCGCTGGCAACAATTCACTACAGTTCTGAAACCCGTGCCGAAGGCGCCCGGCAGTTGCTCCAAGCGAGCTACCGGATCGACGATTCACCACGGCGAGAAGAGCGACCGTTGATCCATCAAGTGATCGGCCGTATCGGCGGAAAACCCGGAGATAAAAACTAAATGGGACGCTTCACCGGAATCCTCGGTCTTGTGACCATGCTGGTATTAGCCTATGCCTTCTCGACCAATCGGCGTGCCATACGCCTCAAAACCGTGGTATGGGGTTTGGGTTTGCAATTAGTTTTTGCTGTATTTGTGCTGCGCATCAATGCCGGCCGGATTGCATTTCAGAAAGCCGGAGACGCGGTCAGAACGCTCCTGGGCTATTCCTATGCGGGTTCGCATTTTGTTTTTGGGGACCTTGCGAATCCCGGGTCGCAATTGGGCTACGTCGCTTTCGGCGTGTTGCCCACGGTCATTTTCATCGCAGCGTTTTTTGCTGTGCTCTATCACTTCGGGATCATGCAAATCGTCATTCGGATTTTCGCCTGGGTCATGACGCGCGTGATGGGCGCAAGCGGCGCGGAATCTCTCAACGTTGCTGCCAGCATTTTCATGGGTCAAACCGAAGCCCCACTGACGATCCGTCCGTTTATCGCCGATCTGACGCGGTCGGAGTTGATGACGGTGATGACCAGCGGCATGGCGCACGTCTCAGGCGGAATCATGGCCGCCTACATTTTCTTCGGCATCGACCCGAGACACTTGCTGAGCGCAGTGATCATGACCGCGCCCGGCACTTTGCTCATGGCAAAAATGCTGGTGCCGGAGACGGAGCAACCGAAGACGGCTGGTCGCGTCGTTATGAGTGAAGAAGAAGAAAAGATCGAGAAGGAAGAAAACCTGCTGGGTGCGATTGCGCGCGGGACAACGGACGGCCTTCATCTTGCTCTCAATATTG
>JBAPOI010000066.1:0-4824 GCA_049279555.1 Candidatus Sulfotelmatobacter sp. | reverse complement strand
CATACATCTCCAACAGCCTCGGGAAGTTTCTATCCCAGTCTGCCCGTTCCTCTACGATACGCCGGTTTCGCTCCGAAAATAACCTTCGCTCCTCGGGAGTGAGACGCGCGGCACAAAGCAATTGGTTGGCAAATCCCTCGGCCGAGTTTACCGGCGCCAGCCATCCGTTAAAGTTCTCGGTCACCCACTCGCGGTTGGAGGGAATATCGGTCAACACCACAGGCAGTCCGGTCGCCATCGCTTCTAACAACGAAATAGATGTGCCATCGGACTGTGTGCAACTTACATATGTATCGGCAGCTCGAAACCACTTCGGCATCTCGTCTTTGCCGTAAGGACCCAGAGTTCGAATCACGCCGCCTAACCTGTGAACACTAATGAACTCGCGCACCTTCCTGGCTTCGGATCCGTTTCCCAACAATAACAAGCGCAAAGAAGAGTCGATGCGGAAAGCCTGTAGAAACGCTTCCAGTAGAGTCGTGATTCCATAAATCGGCTCCCATGAGCGCGTGCAAATAACGACATGCGTCCCAGGTTCACGTTCGAACTGTTCTTTCGGAGGCAGATCGCCCGACGGTCCGAACAATCCTTTCTCAATACCCCACGGAAGCTGCACGATGCGGGAGTCCGATATCTCGACAAATTGTTTTGCCCTGGCTCGAACCGTGTCACAGTCACAGAAGAAACTGTCGGCACTTGATAAAGCCACTTGCGTCGCATACAGGAATTCTGGATTTTGCTGCGCGTATGACAGAAGGTCAGATCCCCAGGAACACAGCAGCCACGGATGAAACTCCGACATCGCGGTCACGTACCCGCACGTCTGAATGGGTCCCGCATGAACGACATCCGGTCTGATCTCAGCTAACAACTCTCGGAACTCGGGCAGGAAAATGGCGAACGTCCCTGGCGACAAATTCCGTGGGATGGTCTGCTTTGTCCGGGCCCAGCGAACACCTTCCGGCAGCCAGCCCTCCGCCAAGCATTGACTTCCCGGGTCAAGAAACCAAACCTCCAACCTGAACTGCGAAAGCTTCTCCAGGAATCGCTGATTATGTCCGGACGTGTTATCGGAAAAATATAAGACCCTCACTCGTCGCCCGCGCCCTCCGCTAACAGAGTCCATTGCAGGTATTCGCCATGCGGCAGATCGCAGCGCAACTTTTTTCCGACCACGCGTGGCAGGTCGAATGGCATAACCGCCTCTCGCGGGGCCGGCCTCAAAGCCTCGAGCATGTCCGCAGTGAGGACCGTTCCGGCCTTCAAGTCTTGAGTTGTACGCAAGCAGCGCCGTTGCACTACCAGCGTATCCTGCTCGTTCTCCGCAACGAACTTTCGCGTGGAGCCGAGGGCATATTCAAGTTCCCTGGTCCGATCGACCATTTCACGCCACGATGCGGGCGTCATTGAAAAAGGATGGTCCGGTCCTTCGCGCCGGTTGTTGTCTGTAAAGTGCTTCTCGATGACGCGCGCACCCAGCGCGACCGCTCCCAATACAGTCGCGTGCCCGGGAGTATGGTCTGAAAGGCCGGTGACGACCGACGGAAACATCACGTTGTAGGTCTTCAAGACGCGCAAATGAATATGCCGGAAGTTCTGGAGGCTGCCGGTGTAATTCGTATTGCACTGCATGAGCACCAGTTGCGAATTGATTTTGAGAATTTCATCGGCCGCACGCTGCACTTCGCCAATGTCGGAGGCACCGGTGGCCAGAAGCACCGGCTTCTGCTTGGATGCGACCCTGCGCAACATCTCAGGCCATGTGATATCGCCAGAGCCAATCTTGAACAGGTCCACGAAGGGGTCTAGCATATCGACCGCTTCTAAATCGTAGGGAGCCGAAAAATACTCGATTCCGCAGGCTTCGCATTCCGCTTTCAACGCAGCTGTCCACTCCCAGGGTAAGCTAGCTTCGCTGTAAACCTGGAAGACGCTTTTCTTCCACTTCGCCTGGTGAGAAAGCTGACTTCCCAGACTCTTGAAGCCGCGATCGCTGACGATCTTGGCGGCACGAAAATTTTGGAACTTGGCTGCGTCGGCGCCAGCCTCGGCACAGACCCGGATCAAAAGTTTAGCGCGTTCGAGATTTCCGTCATGATTCGCTGAAATGTCGGCCACAAAATATGACGGGTGCTCTGCTCCTACTGGCTTTTTTCCCAGCTTCAAGGTCATTCGTGCACTCCGCTAAGGCGGTTCTTGAGTTGATCTGCGTAGCCGTTTTCGCGCAGCTCGGCAAATCTGCGAAGGCCTGCGTCAACATCGGGCATGGAACGCCCGAGCGCATCACAGACTTTCGCTGTGTTCAACGATGTATCCCGCGGCCGCAACGCCTTCAGTTTCGCATCCGCCATGCGAGTCGCGAACACCTGCTCCGGATCGAAAGCAAACTTGGCAGCCACGCGCCTTGCGAACTCATATTTACTGATGCACTCCGAACCGACCACATGGTAAATCCCGGATAGATTTTGATCGACCAACTCGAGCAGCACCTCCGCAACATCGTTCGCCAAAGCGGGGCAGAAAAACACATCGGAGAAACCCGGCACCGCCTTCCCCAGAGTCAGCCGTTTCAAAACCCATTCCGCCAGGCTATCTTTGTTCTGCGCATTCCACCCGTAAAGGCTGACTCGCGCGGTGATTGCCGCCGGATTCAAACGGGCAACCTCGCGTTCACCCTGCAATTTGGTCGTGGCATAAACATTCAGCGGCGCTGGCGTATCCGTTTCGCTGTAGTGGCCGCGCTTGCCATCGAACACTGAATCGGTTGAAACGTATAGCAACCGGGCGCCGCTCCGCGCGGTGATCTCTGCAATGGCGGCCGCGGCCGTAACGTTGAGCCGATGAGCTTCGTCGGGATGCTCCTCACACTTGTCAACGTCGGTCGCGGCTGCACAATGCACCACGCTCGACGGCTGAAATTCCCTGAAAATTCGGCATGTATCTGCCTGATCCGCAAAATCTACCGCGAGCAGTTTCACTCCCTCTATGTGGATGGGATGCCTATGATAAAGCCCAATCACATTGATCCCACGCTCGTGCGCCTGCGAAACAACGCTGGCGCCAAGCAGCCCACTGGCTCCGGTTACAAGAATCATTGCGAATGATTACTCCAGAGTTCTGTGCTCGGGTACTCAAGACATCGCGGTCGTGTACGCCTTGCGCGATGTCGTCAATAGCTCCCGCAAACGGCCGGCGGCGGCGGGCTGCCAGCAGTTCTCACTCACTTCCGGACGGACAGGATAGCGCAACAGATATTCAGGAATCTTTTCGATCTCGCTGGGATGATCCAAACCGATTCCCGCTCCGAAGCGGATAAATTGCTCGACATATCCATACGGCCAGAATTCCAGCCACTTGCACAGGAAACACGGAATCCCGCGAACCGCACACTCCATTGCCACGGTCGAAGTTATCGTAATGCCAAACCATGTCTTGGCCAGGAGTTCCTCGCTGAGGGGTTCGCTCACAATCCTCGTGACATCTTTCTGTTCCGAAGAAAGTATCCTGTCCAGCATGCGGGATCGTTCGTTTGCGCTTTCTGCCGGATGCAACTTCACGATCAACTCGCGTCCGGTGGCCATCGCCAAGTTTGCGAGTGGTGGCAAAATATCTCGATAAAACTCTCGCGGCCGCCCTCCCGACACGTCATAGGCTTCCGAAATAAAAAGCAGGTAAGGGCGGTGAGGTTCGCCGTTCGAGCGAGCCGACCCATTCCAGTTCGCGGGCAGCGCCGGAGCTCCGATCTCGACTCTCTCCTCTGGCACACCACACCGGCGCACAAGATAATCCTCCTCCATCTTTCCCTTCACCCAGATGGTATCGCCGTGTGTGCGTTTGAGAACGTAACGTCCATCCATCGCTCCGTGATGGCATGCGATGTTCACCAGCCCGCGCTCCCGCGCCAGTAACAATGGAATCCGAGTGTAAGGATTGCTATCGTCGGCACAGAGCACGGCCTGCACCGGTTCGCTATCGAGAACATTCCGCCACGCATCCCGCACCTCGAATCCCCGGCGGAAGCGCTGCGGAAAACTGTCGAGATAGCCCATCTGGATCAGTGTCTCGAACTCCGCGATTCTTCTTAATTCGCGCAGAAGAGAACGCCATCGATCTTCAATCTCCGCATACTCTGCGCTGCGATCGCGCATCGATGCATACGAAGAGAGCCACGCGGCTGCTACATTTGGCGGCGGGTCCGGCACCCAGCCGCTTTGCCGCGTGGTGACTAAGAGAAAGTTTTCCTGGGGAAAGGTCTTGGCATAGGCTATGCCGGTTCGAGATACGTTGATATAAGCCGTGGGAAGCAACACAACCGGCCGCGTGGAGGGTTGACGCTTTCGTGCCAGACGCCCGCGAAGTTGGTATCCCGCATCGTACTTGTCCCAGAAAACATCGATCATCTGCGGCGCTGAAAGCTTGTTCGAGACCCGCACATAGTGCCCGAGGCCGCCCTTTCGCGCTCCCCTTCGCAAGGGAAATACTTTCACGCGCGCCGGCAGCAGACATTGCAACATGCTGGCATGGAGGCCTGGCCGCGAGACACAGACTTCATCCTGTGAACCAAGCGTCTGCAGGAAGCGTTGCAGCAGGATTAATGTCTCCACCTCGCCATGGAACAGAATCGACAGGATTTCCCACCAATCCAGACCATGCTCGTCGAACAGGCGGCCACTGCCCTGGCACAAAACGTTGCGTACCTGACGGAAATCATCAAACCCGTTGCGAAGAGAATCGAGGGCGGTTGCAGGGCAGTGGAATTGGCTGGCCCAGCGTGCGTAGCTACTTACTCCTCCGATTCCAAGATCAATAACACCGTCCCAGGGC
>JBAPOI010000065.1:0-1948 GCA_049279555.1 Candidatus Sulfotelmatobacter sp. | reverse complement strand
AGTCTCGCCCGCCGAGGCCGTGATCAACGTGAACCTCAAGGACCAGACCGGACAGGTCCTGCGCACGCTGACCCCGCGCGAAGAAAAAGTAATCAAGATGCGCTTTGGCCTCGAAGACGGCAGCGAGCACACCCTCGAAGAAGTCGGCCAGTCGTTCGCCGTAACCCGCGAACGCATCCGCCAGATCGAAGCCAAAGCCCTGCGGAAGTTAAGGCATCCGTCGAGGTCGCGTAAGTTGCGGGCGTTTATGGATGGAGTAAGAGACTAAGAGACTCATGTGGGGACGGCCGCCCTCGGCCGTCCCAGCCGCGAAGCGGCGAAAGAATGCAGCCCAGGGCGCAAGCCCTGGGTTTCGTTTTGTAGGAGAGAATCAAGCCCTGAAAGGGCGTAAGACAATCAATCCCAAATGTAACGCTCGTCGTAGGCGACCTTATTCTTTTTCAGAAACGCCACAAATTCTTCCTGGAAGGAATGCTTTTTGTGGTGCTCTTCCTGCGCCGCGATGTATTTGGTAACTGCCGGAATGCTCGATTCACTCACGCTGAAAACGCCGTATCCCGATTGCCACGCGAATTCCGTGTGGCCTCCCTGGTGGATCCATCCTGACGAATTCGTCTTAACAATCCGCGCGATGTCCGCAATCGAATGCGCGGGACGAATACGGATCAGCATGTGAACATGATCGCAGGTGCCGTTCACGATGAGAGCTGTGCCGCGCAGCTCGCGAACAATGCCGCCCAGATACGCGAAAAGCTCGGATCGAATGTCGGGTGCGATCAGAGGCTTGCGCAGCTTGGTGCTGAAGATCAAATGCACCACGACATTGCCGAGGGTCTGCGCCACTTTCTTTCGCCCTTTCAGGGCTTGCTGCTTACACTGCCGCGCCGGCCCACGGCTTGCGCCCTGGGCTGCAATCTAACGCCGCTGCGCGGCTAATCGAGGGTGGTACCGATCATTGCGGGAAGGATGTGACGGATATCACAACGCGCAGATAGCAATTCCTGTATTCCCGAAATTGAAGAGGTAAAACGCCCCAGCAAACCCCAGCCCCGAAGGGGCGGCATACGACAGCCCAGGGCGTAAGCCCTGGGTAAGCCCCCAAAAATGGAACCGAGTCCCGCAAGGGACGAAAGAAACTCCAACAGTTCCCGTCCCGAATCGGCATCTTGTCTCGCAAATATTTCATCTTTGGCGTGAGATGCCTTGAAGCGCAAAATACAATCAATCACGCAACGGGGTCGTTTGGAGGATGGTGCCAGCGAGTACTAGACGAACGCCCGGTCATCGCGTTCGAGTGGCTTCAGCAACTAAGGGTTCCTTCACCCTCTGATGTCACTTGAACCCCTAATTCAAGTTGTCATTCCGAATTGGGCCGAAGGCCCGATGAGGAACCTGCTTTTCGCGCTATCGGACAAATGCCGTTGACATGGTTGTCTTGGCTGTTACGGTCGGATCTGACAGGCGTCGTCCGGTACCACTAAGTGTGTGGCAGACGGGTGTTCAGTGCGCATTGACCAAGCCTCGGGCGGGCGGATTTTATGGTGCAAGCAGCTGGGCCAAGAAGTCGGTAATCTCGCGGAGCGCGTCGGGCCTGTCCGCGATTAGCCGTTCGGTGATAGCGACTGAATGAGTCGTCTTTTCAAATGACACGCGCGTTTCGGATAGCTCTCTAAAAGCATCCTCTAGCAACTTCGCAGCGTCGATCTTACTTTCCCAGTCGTCGGGAACATCGACAGTCCCCGCGCAGAAATATCGGAGCTGCTGCCCGCCTTCTTTCCGGGCGCCACGTCTTCCTTCGAAGAACTGCCGCACCTCATTCTCTAGGACTGGCTGATCACGAAAGCCCACGATGCTGTTCATCACGCCCGCCACGGTAGCCGGGTCTAGCAAATAGTTCTCGTACATCCTGCGAGGGAGAAAGCGAACGCGGCCCGGATCCATCCTGGTG
>JBAPOI010000064.1:0-2865 GCA_049279555.1 Candidatus Sulfotelmatobacter sp. | reverse complement strand
CTCATTCCCATCCCAGCTTTTACCAGTCAAAATCTGCTCATGAGATGGCCCACCGAATCCGAAGCACAGTGCATCGAAGACAATCTGACCGGTTTCCGCGATAGCCGGTCCCTTACGCAATTCCGGGGCGTGTTCCCCTCCGTGGTGGTTCGGCTCGCCGAATCCGGCTTGGATATCGATCAGGCGCGCTGGGCCGCCGGACAAGCGACCATGCGGGAGCCGGAGGGCGGAATTTCGGATATCCATAAATCCGCGCTAAAAATCCTGGACCTGCGCGCCGCCGCGTAGTACCAAGGTTCTAAGTGCGCTTTTCCCTTGATTCTGTATGCATAATCAAGATGTACCAAGGAGGTACGAAAAAAATGACAATTCAGACCGCGACAGACTTACAAGGCGAGAAGGTGTTGCTGTGTTCGGACGACACCTGGAGCTTGGCGTGGATCTCGGATCGGCGCATGGACGAGAACACGAACCTCGAGGAAACGACGGTGGCTGATCTCGCTCGTTGCTTCTCTGCCCGCTCCCTGGCCGCGCTCGCCAAGCCCTGGGGGCCGCACAGCTCCGAGCGGGCCAAACTCGAACGCGCGCTGTGCGAGTGCGCCAAGCTTAAGCGCGCGCAGGCGAATCGCCACCGCTGTCCCGCGTAGTACCCGCCAAACTTTCACTTTCAGGCCTTCGGTGGTAGAATTCCAGCCATGCCCGCAAAGCTCAGATTCAATTCCGATAAGTCCCTGGTGGAAATCGAAACTCCAGCCGGGGAATCCTTTGGCCCGATGGAGATTCCCGAGGATCACATCATCATGCTGTGCGATGAAGACGAACCGCAGAATCCGGCCTACGTCGCAGTGGTTGGGGACTATGACGGATTGGACGCATTCAAGCTATATCAGCTTGTGCTGGTGTCAACCGAAGTCGAGGAGGATGTGAGTTTAGTTGAGGAAACGGAAGAGGAAGAAGAGGAAGTCGACGAATGAGCCTCGGCTTTTCAATCCCCGGCTCAGACCGTCCGGCCGTCGCGCTTCCGGCTGAGGTCCAGTCCCGGATCGATCAATCCGTGAAAACCTTTGAGGCGAAGTTCACCGGTTTTGGAATGCTCACGCTTGCGCGTTCCTCAGGGTGGATTGAGGAGTATAGGAAAGAGCTTGTGGAACTGGCGTTGCTTTGCCTCCGGCGGGAGAGCGCGGGAAAAGAGGCTGGCGTTGGAGGTCCCGGATGAAGACTCCGATTCGCAGCATAGGAAAGGGCAAGGTCAGTATCGATTTGCTCGCGTTGCGGGATGCGATCTCGGCTGGCTCCCTGAGTGATGCTGACCGCGCGACAGCCGAACACTTTCTGCCGGGGATCACAACGCGATTGGGGACCGCCAACGCCGAACCCGCCGAAGCTGCAACATCCGCCGGAGGCAAACAAGAGTGACCCCCGCCGCGCCACGCCGCATAAAGCTACCCGGCTTCTCCTGGAAGAAAAAAGCGAATGAAAACGAGGTGCTGTTCTTGAAAGGCCGCATCCGCAGTTCAGGCTGGGGTCAATTGGGATCCGGCGTGCAGGTCATCGAGACCGACTCGAAACTGCAACCCATCGTCAAACTGGTTGGGGACACCTACGCGTATTTCTGCCCGAACTGCCAGCGAACAGTTTGGGAGCAGGAGCTAATCCAACGCGGCGGTCACAGATCGGCGTCGATCACTGGCCAGGTGTGCCTTTGCGGCGCCCGCATTTCCCCATTGCAGCCGGGCGACAAGGTCCGCGTCCATTACAGATTTCATCCCGAGGGCAAATGGGGGGCATGGTGGGCCGAGCGTTGGGAATGGTGAGGGACTGGCTCGAAGCCGCCGCAATCTACGCGATTTGCCTGCTGGTTGTTGCCTGGGACTTCGTTTCTCAGGGTTGGGAAGCCGAATAATTCAAAAAAGGAGCGTCATGGAAGAAAGCAAAGTCGAGTGGCACGAGTTCAAAGGTGGAAGGCATGTAGCGATTTGCGGGGATGAGATTTTGGGCATCATCGATCCGATGCAAGATTTCCCGTGCAAGGCGTTCGGCTTGCAAACCCTCAATGGCGTTTACACTTCAGTTGAAGCCGCCAAGGTCGATGGAGAAAAGGCCATTGCCCGATTTCTAAAAGCCGTCGATAGCCACGACAAGCCCGCAGAGAACATTTATTTGGATGTCCTGAAAGCTGCGGTCGCCGTACTTGATGCCAAAGAAAAGGCGGCGAAGTGAACACCCCCGTTCCCGCTACCAATCCTTGTTTCAATCCCGATTGCGCGGCATGTGTCAAGCGCCGCTGCCACACCCCGGAGGAGTGGGAGAATCACCCGATGGCCGGCCATGGTTTCATTGCCGGGCACGGTTGGACCCACCCGGAAGCCGAACGGCTACATGGTGAAGAACTGAAGGCCGCTAACGTGGCCGCCGGTTCTCTCAGGCCTTCGCCGGAGGCAAACCATGCAAGATGATGAAATCGTCAAGAACATCCAATTCGAAGGCGGCCGTTTGCACCCGGACTCCGCCGCGCAAGCCGCATTGAAGGCTCTACCTGAGGGCGAGCTGTCCGATAAGCTGGTAGCGCTCGAAGCGCGCTACGAACAGCTCCGGTACCTGCGGATTGGAAAACAGCGGCTACTGGCTCGGTTCGCCTGCTGGTTGGCGGATGACATCCTCCGAATCTTCCGCCAGCAAATCGCTCTCCTAGCGACGGCCTACCAGGAGGAGATTTCGGCCGGTAAGGCCAAAGCCGCGCGCGAATCGTTCGGGGCTGAATACACTCGCATTTGTGCTGAGCAGACTGAGTTTCAGAAGTTTCTGCGAGACAATTTCACGCCAGATCTGGAACGGGCGCAAAGCCTGAACGTTTCCTTACTGGAG
>JBAPOI010000063.1:0-2051 GCA_049279555.1 Candidatus Sulfotelmatobacter sp. | reverse complement strand
CTCGAAACCGGAGAGATTGCCGGTTACGACATGCCGTCGCCCTCGCGGGTACGCAATTGGCTCGACCTAGCTCCCACCATCGGCGACGATCTCTTCCTGAAACTCTACACCCACGGCGCACAGGAGAGAAACCTCGAGCCGCTGCTCGGCGGCGGCCTCGGCGACCTCTTCCGCTGGTTCGCGGAAGAAGCGGATCGAAGAAGCATCGAGCTCCACTGGGCCACGGCCTGGCAAATGTACCAGGCTGCCGAGGCGCTGATAAAGAAAGGTATTTCGAAATGAAGGTTCTACATGTGGTCGGTGCACGGCCAAATTTCATGAAAGCGGCTCCTGTTTATCGTACGCTAGCAGGGAGAGGGCACGAGCAGACGCTGGTGCATACCGGCCAGCACTATGATGCCCTCATGTCGGATGTGTTTTTCAAGGCGTTGGAGATTCCGATTCCTGATGAAAGTCTGAACGTCGGCTCGGGATCTCACGCACAGCAGACTGCCGCAATAATGAGCCGATTTGAGCCAGTTGTACTCGCGCGTAACCCGGACATTGTGCTGGTCTACGGGGACGTGAACTCTACCGTAGCGGCAGCTCTCGTTTGTTCCAAGTTAGGTACTCGCGTGGGGCACGTCGAGTCGGGCCTGCGCTCGTTCGACCGCTCGATGCCGGAAGAGATAAACCGCGTGATTACCGATCAAGTTGCAGACATTCTCTTCACTCCGTCTATGGACGGCAATGAGAACCTTGCCCGCGAGGGCATTGCAAAGGAAAAAGTATTTTACGTTGGCAACGTAATGATTGATACTCTCATCCGATGCTTGCCGCAGGCAGACGAGATTTTTCGAGATCTCAAGGCTGAGTTGTCCCTGAATGCTTTTGGATTGGTAACGCTTCATCGTCCTTCGAATGTCGACGATGAGTCGACTTTCGTGCCGATGCTGCATGTGCTTGACAGTTTGAGCGAGAAACTTCCTTTGATATTTCCAGTCCATCCAAGGACGCGCCAGAAGTGGTCGGCACGCCTGGACCAGTGCAACCCGAATCTTCGAGTTATGGCTCCGCTTGGATACCTTGAGTTTCTTGCCCTTCAGAAGAATGCTACCGTAGTCATAACGGACTCCGGTGGCATACAGGAAGAGACCACTTATTTGGGAACGCCGTGCCTCACTTTGCGTGAGAACACCGAGCGTCCAATCACCGTGACTCTTGGCACGAATGTCCTGATAGGACGCGATTGGGAATTGCTCCGGAGACAGTTTCACAAAGCGCTGAACAGCGGGCGCAAACAGACGGGGCGTCCGCCGCTGTGGGACGGTAAAGCGTCGGAACGGATCGCTGAGATTCTTGCTCGGCAGGTGAATTAACGTGGTGCTTTGTGGGGCACGCAATGGGGTTCACTGTCAGGAATACAGCAGTCTAAGGCAGGTACGGAAAGCGTACCCAGCGAAGGTGTTGGTGTTTCGGGCGCTCCTTCTGACGTCCGCCGACGCTTTGGTTCCTGGCCGAGACCACGGCTGCGCTCCAGCTGTCTGTGTCAAGGAAGGAAGCCGATGAAAACCCTCAATGTTCTTTTGGTCTCCTATTCGTTCCCGCCGGCGGGAGGCACGGGAGTTATGCGGGCTTCAAGTCTTGCGCGTTATCTTCCCGCCGAAGGAATCCGGCTCGACGTGCTGACCGCTCGCAACGCATCCGCCGTTGGTACTGACGCCATGCTCCTCAAGGAGATTCCGACCGAAGTCAACGTTCACCGCACCGTGACGCTTGACCTTCCCTTCGGCATCAAGAAGGGGATCAAGCGCCTGATCGTCGGAGCAAAACCGCCCGCTGGTAAGGCTGATGCATCCACATCTCCTGGTACGCCGGGATTCCTCAAAAGAGCTATTCAGAACGTTTTTCTTCCCGATCCCCAGGTAACATGGCTTCCAATACTTTTCCCTGCTGCGCGCCGTATCATCAGGAAGCGAAGCATAGACCTTGTCCTCATCACGGTGCCGCCTTTCTCCACGGTTCTTCTGGTAGAGAGACTCCGGAAGGAGTTCCCTCGGCTGGCTATCGTG
>JBAPOI010000062.1:0-6745 GCA_049279555.1 Candidatus Sulfotelmatobacter sp. | reverse complement strand
GGGTGGAACGCACCTGATTCTGCAGGTGCAGGTCAATGACGCAGTAAACATTGACTCCGACAATGCAGTTGAAGTTCTCAAAGAGCAGCTCAACAAGCGCAAAATTGCTTTCTCGGATATCTCCAAGCCTGATCCGCAAAATAATCCCGACCGGGTTGTGCTCAAGGGCGTTCCGCCGGATGCACGCAAAGATCTGCTGGAGATCGCCTCTGAGCGCCTGCCTGAGTACAACTTGACTTCAGGCGCGGAAAATACCTTTGCGCTGACCATGAAGCCTGAAATGCTGAACGACGTGAAAAATAAAGCCGTCACTCAGGCAATCGAGACCATTCGCAACCGAATCGACTCGCTCGGCGTGAGCGAACCTACCATTCAGGAGCACGGCCTTGGGCAGTATCAGATTCTGGTGCAGTTGCCCGGCGTGGACGATCCCGGCCGCGTGAAAGATATTATGCAGTCCACCGCCATGCTTGAGATCAAGCAGGTAATGGGCGGACCTTTTCCCAGCGAGCAGGCAGCCTTACAAGATAAAGGCGGAGTTCTGCCGGCGGATGCGATCCTCCTGCCGGGGCATGGAGCGCCCGGCGCCGCTGCGGGCGATCAGTCGTGGTACCTGTTGTCGCGCGTGTCGGCGGTTCGGGGCAAAGACTTGCGCGACGCGCAGCCAAGCACCGACCAGAATGGCCAGCCGAACGTGCGCTTCCAGCTAACTGGCGAAGGCGGGCAACGCTTCTACAATTTCACCTCCGCGCACGTTGGCGAGAGCCTCGGAGTGGTCCTCGATAACAAAGTTCAGGAAGTCGCCAACATCAAAGAAGCGATTCGCGATACCGGCGAAATCAGCGGCGGCAGCATGAGCCAGCAGCAAGCCAAGGACCTGTCGATGATCCTGCGCTCGGGCGCGCTGCCGGCGGGCATCAAGTATCTGGAAGAGCGCACGGTGGGACCGTCGCTCGGCACCGATTCTATTCGTCACGGCGTAAACGCTGCCATTATCGGCATGCTCGCGGTGCTTATTTTCATGCTGGTCTACTACCGCGCCGCTGGCATCAATGCTGACATTGCGCTGCTACTGAATCTGATCATCCTGCTCGGATTCATGGGCTACTTCGAAGCAGTGCTGACGTTGCCCGGAATTGCCGGAGTGATTCTCACCGTCGGCATGGGCGTGGATTCCAATGTGCTGATCTTCGAGCGCATTCGGGAAGAGTTGCGCAATGGTAAAACGCCGCCGTCGGCTGTGGATCAGGGGTTCAGTCACGCCTGGATCACGATCGTGGATACGCACGTAACGACGATTGTCTCGGCGGCGATTCTGTTTCTCTTCGGAACCGGACCGGTGAAGGGATTTGCGGTGACGCTCACTTTTGGCCTGCTGGCAAACCTATTCACCGCAGTGTTTGTTTCACGAGTGATTTTTGACTGGGTTTTGAGCCGCAAGCAACGTGGCGAAGCGCTAAGCATTTAAGAATTGAGTGATTGAGTGGTCGGGTCGTTGAGTGATTGAAAGCCCACGTTCGCAGGATGCGCGGCGGTTTTCAATCGCTCGATGGCGCAATCTCTCAATCGCTCAATTTCAAAGAAATCATAGATCGGATAAGGGGTAAGCTCGGTGGAGTTCTTTCGCAATACGAACATCGATTTCCTGGGTAAGAAGTGGTATTTTCTCGCCTTTTCGCTGGTGTTTAGCGTCGCAGGATTGTTTTCCATGTTGTTCTGGCATGGCATCCCTTACGGCGTGGACTTCCGCGGCGGCACGCTGGTGTATGTGAAGTTCTCGCACACGCCGGACGACAATGCCCTGCGTGCCGCCATGGACCGCGCGGGTCTGCACAACGCGAAGATCCAGACTTACGACATTCCTTCCAACAACGAGGTCTTGATCGACCTCGATGTCCAGGAGACAAGCGAGAAGGCGCTGGACAACGGCAAGAATCAGATCATCAAGACCCTTGAGACCAACGCCGCCGTTGGCAAACAGGACTTGAACAACTCAAGTTCTTTGGCCATCAAGAACTACCTGATGGACAAAGACCCGATGCGCCTGGGATCGGACGCCGATCAGAAATACACTCAGCAGGCTCAGGCGATCGTCGATGCCCGCGACAAAGGGCAAAGTGGCGTGCTCACCTCGTTCGATCAGTTGAAGGGCACGGTCAATCAGGCCGTCGTCGCTTCCCTTCCGGATGGATTTTTCCTGTCGGACTTTGGAGTTCGGAACGTTGAGATCGTGGGGCCGCAGGTTGGCGCACAATTGCGGAAACAGGCTCTGCTTGCTACCGCTTATTCGCTGGCTGGAATGCTGGTCTATCTGGGCTTCCGCTTCGAATGGATTTACGGTGTTGCGGCCGTAGTCACCGTATTTCACGACACTCTGATCACTGTGGGCGCATTTTCCCTGCTGAACAAAGATATTTCGTTGACCGTGATCGCGGCCATCCTCACCCTGATTGGTTACTCTAATAACGACACGATCGTAGTATTTGACCGTATCCGCGAAAACATTAAACTCATGCGTCGCGAAAAGCTCTCGGAGATCGTTAACCGGAGCATTAATCAGACGTTAAGCAGAACCATCTTGACAGCCGGGCTAACCTTCCTTACTGTGCTTGCACTCTATTTATTCGGCGGCGAGGTGCTACGTGGGTTTAGCCTTGCGCTGGTAATTGGCATCTTAATCGGGACTTATTCGTCGATCGCCATTGCGGCACCGATTCTGGTGGCATACCAGGATTGGAGAATCAGCAAGGGCAAGCGGCCGGCAGCAATGCCTGTCCGGACCAAATGATCTCGGATGATTAGAGCTGGATTGAACGTTTGTTTGTAGGGGGTTGGCAGGGGCGAAGGTCGCCAGCAGACTGAAGTAAGAATTACGGCCCTATCCGGGAGCAAAGTTTAGGCGGTCGGTGTCTAAACTAACGTAGGTTCTGAAGTAGGGAGAAACTCATATGTTTGAAGATAGCCTTCTGGAATCGGGCGGCAGGCTGAAAACGAAGCGGGGACGGACCACAACCTTCGCGATCATACTTGAGATTGGGTTGATCGGCCTTATGGTTCTGATGCCCCTGATCTTCACCGAAGCCCTGCCAAAGCAACAGTTGATGACATTCCTGGTGGCGCCTCCGCCGCCTCCACCACCTCCACCCCCGGCAGCCGCCCCTGTCAAGATCGTAAAGCAGGTTCAGACCGATATCGTGAACGGTGAACTTCGCACTCCCACCAAGATTCCTCAAAAAGTACAGATGATTAAAGAAGACGAAGCCCCACCACCGACCATGGCGTCGAGTGGCGTGGTTGGCGGCGTCCCGGGCGGGATTCCGGGCGGTCAGATGGGCGGCGTGATCGGCGGCATCATTAGTTCCACGCCGATGGCTGTGCCAAAAGTTGCAACTCCGCAACGCGTGCGCGTATCCCAGGGCGTTTCTCAGGGACTGCTTATAAGGCGCGTGCAGCCTAACTATCCGCCGCTGGCTCGGCAGGCTCGCATCTCCGGCACGGTCGTGTTGAGAGCCGTCATCAGCAAGGATGGATCCATACAAAACCTTACTTTGGTCAGTGGGCATCCAATGCTGGCTCCCGCGGCTATCGATGCGGTGAAGCAGTGGAAGTACAAGCCATATCTGCTGAATGGCGAACCGGTCGAAGTGGATACGGAAGTACAAGTCAACTTTACCCTCGCCGGAGGCTAAACACTCCCGCGCAGCGTTGAGTTGGACGTCAGGACGCTGACGTTAGGAAGTGTTGACGTCAGTAAGTAAAGACCGTTATGATCCTCCCCCTCCCACCTAGGACGGTGGCCGGGAGAGTTTGTTTAACCGGCGCGGTGCTGGCCAAGTCGCGGCTTGTGCCGCAGGCGGAAAGCTAAGAAACTATAAGCGTCTTTCTGTCGTCAAAGTTTGCAGGGTGCTGCAGATTTCGCATCAAAGTTTACAGAAGTTCCGAGGAGGGAGAAGCAACTCATGTTCGCAGCTAACGTCGCAACAGCAGTTCTCAGTCATGTTCCTAGGATGGCCGCTTGGGTTATGCAAGAAGGCGGCGCAGTGGGTTGGGATCCGATCTCGCTATGGAAGCAGATGGGTATCATCGCGAAAATCGTGGTCATCATCCTGTTCATCATGTCGGGCTGGTCAATCGGCGTCATGATTGATCGCGCCATGGCATATAGCGCAGCTCGCAAGCAGTCTCGCGCTTTCGCCCCCGCCGTTGCGGGAGCCCTGCGCGATGGCCGCATCGACGAAGCCATTAAGGTTGCCGAGCGCAACAAGAAGAGCCACCTGGCCAAAGTTGTTACCGCTGGCTTGATGGAGTTCAAGGCCCACCAGGACAGCCCCGGCGCAATCCCTGGCGAGACCATTGAAGCCTCTAAGCGCGCTCTCGAGCGCACTGAAGCCATCGTTCACGCTGAACTGAAGCGCGGATTGGGCGGTCTGGCCACCATCGGATCGACAGCCCCGTTCGTCGGCTTATTCGGCACGGTGATGGGCATTCTGAATGCCTTCAAAGGTATTTCCGAGCAGAAGGCTACCGGTCTGGGTGCGGTCGCAGGCGGCATTTCGGAAGCGCTCGTCACCACCGCTTTCGGACTGCTGGTCGCGATCCCCGCTGTGATGATGTTCAATTACCTCACTGGCCGCGTAGAAGCGTTCGATGTGGAGATGGACAATTCATCGAGCGAATTGATCGATTACTTCCTGAAGCGCCGGGAAGTTCGCCGTTCGTAGTTGGCCGGATCGAGGTTGGCCGGATGCAACCTGAGTTGCTTGTCGGCGCCGGAGTAGATCCGGCGCCGGCTTCCCGACCCTCGGCGGAAGCCCGGAAGTACTGGAGATTTACGCTATGTCACTTGCAAAACGAAACGAAGGCGCCAATGTCAACTCCGACATCAATGTAACGCCGATGGTGGACGTGATGCTGGTGCTGCTGATCATCTTCATGGTGATCACGCCCATGCTGCAGAAAGGTATCAGCGTGGATATGGCGAAGGTAAACAACCCCACGCCGATGCAGGACGCCGACAAAGAAGATGCACTGCTGGTTTCGGTGATGCGCGATGGGACGGTCTACTTCGGCGCCGACAAGACCACCGCGGATAGTTTGACCGGCAAGGTAAAGGATCGCCTTACCAATCGAACAAACAAGGAAGTGTACGTCAAGGCAGATGCCCGCGCCCACTTCGGCAACGTAGTGCAGGTGGTGGACGCAGTGCGCGCCGCTGGCGTCGACGATCTTGGCCTGCTCACCGAGCAGCGTAAGAGTACACCAAACGCACCACCCCCCGCTCCAGCGGGTGGGCAATAGAGGAGAATCGACCATGAGTATGGCAGTTGGCCCGAGCGGAGGCCAAAGCGCAAACATTAACGTCACTCCGCTCATTGACGTGCTGCTGGTGCTGCTCATTATTTTCATGGTGATCACACCGTTGACGCCGAAAGGCTTGGACGCGCTGGTTCCCCAGCCGCCTCCGCCGAACGCCCCCAAGAACAATACTCCCGACCGCACGATCGTGGTGCAGTTGATCGATCGCGGCGCTGGACAGGATCCCGGCCTCAAGATCAATCAGGAAGATGCGACCTGGGACAACCTGCAGGGCCGTCTCGCGGATATCTACAAAACCCGCGCCGAGAAAGTGATGTTCGTGAAGGGCGACGATGCGATTCCATTTGCCGATGTGGCAAACGTGATCGACATCGCGCATGCTGCGGGAGTGGATAAAGTCGGTCTGATTACAGCGAAGATCGAAGCCGGCGGTTAAAATCGCGCCTTTACGTTAATAACGCCCGGAAAGGTCGAGCATCGCAGTCTGTTCGCGGCGCGGGACGCCTTGATCCCGTGCCGAGTCTGCCAGAAAACGCCCGGCCCACACTTGTCAACTCGCTGTCTCTGGGCCTAGGATGCTGTGTGGCAAGGGAGACTTATACCGCAATGAATAAATACACACGACTGCTAACGCTGGCGGCCGCGATGCTGGCAATCCTCTCATCGGTAGGGTGCGCTAAGCTGCGCGCCCGCGATCAGCTCAACAAGGGCGTGACCGCCTATAAGAACGCCAAATACGAAGAGGCGATCGACCACTTCCAGCAGGCCGTCGCGTTGGACCCGAGTCTCATCAATGCCAAGATGTATCTGGCCACCGCTTTCGCCCAGCAATACATCCCCGGCGCCGACACCCCGGACAACAACAAAATGGCGGAGCAGGCAATCGAGCAATACCAGCATGTGCTCGATATGAATGCCGCGCGCGACCAGAAAGTAAACTCAGCCAAGGGCATCGCGTATCTTTACCTGAACATGAAGAAGTTCGACCAGGCTAAGAAGTATTACCGCATGGCCGGTGACCTCGATCCCAACGATCCCGAGCCTTACTACTCCGTGGGCGTGATCGACTGGACGGCTTGCTATCAGCCTCGCATGGAAGAGCGCGCCAAGCTCGGACTGAAGCCGGATGAGAATCTAAATCCCAAAAATAAGGATCAGAAGAAGGTTTGCAGCGAGCTGAAAGATAAGAATGGACCGTCGATTCAGGAAGGCATTGACAGCCTTAACAAAGCGATCCAACTTCGCCCGGATTACGACGACGCCATGGCCTATTTGAATCTGATGTACCGTGAGAAGGCCGATGTAGAATGTGACGACCTCAATGCCCGTCAGGAAGATCTGAAGACTGCCGACCACTGGGTGGATCAGACTCTGTCAACCAAGAAGGCCAAAGCCGAGAAGCAGCCGGGACAACAAGGCATTACGATGG
>JBAPOI010000061.1:0-8211 GCA_049279555.1 Candidatus Sulfotelmatobacter sp. | reverse complement strand
TTCCAGTACGGCGACTTGCACGAAGGACAAACGCCCGGCTCGCCGACTGTGCTTTTACGCGGCTCCCATTCATGGAAGCAGCGATTACATTTGTAGCCTTTTTTCTTGAGTGTGACCAGTGCCATGCGCCTAATATATCAGATAATAATATACCGTCAAGGTACATTTTGTGCTTGACAGATATATACCTAATTAGTAATATATTTCTCAGGTAAATACTGTGCCAGACCTGAGACAGCTTCGCGGTATAGAAATTGCAGAAACAAGAACGATTCGGAAGCGTGACGGTTGGTGGTGGGTTCCTTCGCAGAGCGGCTCCCGCCTCTATCGAGTCCAACTGACAAAAAAGTTCGCAACCTGCGAGTGTGCCGATTTCAATAAGCGCGGAACGGCGTGCAAACACATTGTTGCAGCCTGTGTCATGCAGATTAAGCGAGAACACAACGCGGATGGCACTACTACGGTCACCGAGAGAATCGTGTTCGCTGCGGAAAAGCAAACTACCTATCCGCAGAATTGGCCTGCGTACAATGCCGCGCAGACAGGTGAGCAAGACAAATTCCTGTCCCTGCTTGCCGATCTGTGCTCTGGTCTGGTTTCCCCTCCGTCCGCGAATGGTCGTCCGCGTCTGCCCTTGTCCGATGCCGTATTCAACATCACGTTCAAAGTTTATTCCACCTTCTCTCAGCGCCGTTTTATGAGTGATCTTCGAGAGGCGCACAGGCGTGGATATATTTGCAAGGTGCCGCACTTTAACAGCGTCTCGAACTACCTTGAGAATCCCGAACTGACTCCGCTTCTCCGCGACCTGATTGTAAAGAGCAGCCTTCCCTTGCAATCGGTCGAAACAAACTTCGCCGCCGATTCGTCCGGTTTCACCACTTCTCGTTTCACTCGCTGGTTTGACGTGAAATATGGCAAAGAGCGCACCAAGCAGGATTGGGTCAAGGTTCACATCATGTGCGGAGTCAAAACGAATATCGTCACTGCCGTGGAGATCGAGGGGCAGCACGCTGGCGATTCCAAGTTGCTCCCGGCTTTGACCGCCACAACTGCACAGAGCTTCACAATGAATGAAATTTCCGCTGACAAGGGATACGCAAGCAAAAACAATGCGGAAATCATTACCAAGTTCGGAGCTTCGCCCTTCATCTCCATGAAGGAAAACGACAAGGGACTTGGCGGTGGAGCGTGGGCGCAGATGTATCACTATTTCAACTTCCGCAAACAGGAGTTTTTGCAGCACTACCACAAGCGGTCGAATGTTGAATCTACGTTCTCCATGATGAAACGGAAATTCGGAGACTCGCTTCGCAGCAAGACGGACGTTGCGATGGTCAACGAATCTCTCTGTAAAATTCTCTGTCATAACCTAGTCGTACTGATTCATGAAATGTGCGAACTCGGCATTGACCCGGTTTTTTGGCCGCCCGTCCCAACTGTTTAAGGGATGATGTCTACCCTCTTGTCCTTCGCATCCACGTGATAGGCAAGTTCACGAAATCTCGTCTGAGCCTGCATACACATCGAATCTTCCGGCACCGGGGGAAAAGGGAACGATAAACGCTGCACCGGATGATTCTGCTCGGCATCGTTTATCAGCGTTCCGACCTTTACGCCCTTAGCGTCGTATTCCTTCACGGTTTGTATCCATTGATCCTTGAAATGATCTCCGAAGTAGTTGTAGCTCTCTTGGTCCCATTTCAACCATGTTTCGATTGCCTTTTGTTGATCTACGCTCGGGTTCGGATTCTTCGGGTCTGGATATGCAATAGGAGGGCGGTTCGCCCACCGTCCTTCTACCCAATGGTCGATTTCATTAGAAAGCTTGATCGTTCTGCGCCTGAGAGAATCATCTGGCTCGTTGAATGGAGGGACAAGTTGATAAACGGTAAGACGCGGACCAGCCGGAGAAGAGAAAGTTACGCTTGGTGCCGCAGAAACTTCAGGCATTTCCTTCGTAAGTAATTCGTATCCATCTCCGATCAGCAATACCACGCAAATCATAAGCAGGGCCACCAACGCGCTACGCCGCTCAAGGATTTTAGTAATCCACGGTGCTCGTTTCTGGATGGATTCGACTTTATCCATCGCGTCGAGCACCAAGAATCCAATAGCCCCAAGCACAACAATCGCCGCAAAGAGCAACACAACGATACTCAGAATCACGCACACACCTCCACAGGAGTGCCAAGAGTTTGCTCTTGGACCCATGAAGGATATGCTTTTCAGGGATCGAAACAAGGGGCTTAGCTCTCTGCACAAGAACCCCCTTGGCTGCATAAGAAGTGGCCTTCAGGAGAGGCTTCTTGTGCAAAGCCATGCGACACAGATCACGATCCCTCCAAATAATTGATTCAAGGGATTTTAGACATTTTGATCTGTAATTTTTTTGATCTGGATCAAGCCACGAATCCAAGTCACAATTCTGCGCGGAGAGTTTTTATCAACAGGCGCAGAGCTTTTTCGTTGCGGCGATACCAACGCCACTGGCCCTGCTTCGCAGCTTCGACAAGGCCGGCCCTGGTGAGGATTGCCATGTGGTGAGAGATGGTCGGCTGCGACAGGCGAACGCGCTCTTCGATGTCCCCGGCGCAGAGGCCGGTTATTTTCGCCACGGGCGGCGCGCTTAGGGACACTACGCCACGTGGCTTGAGCGCGGCCAGGATGCGGCGGCGCGTGGGATCGGAGATGGCAGCGAGCCGGCGGTCGAGCGAAGTTGCGGACGTGGTCATGCGATGGGATTAGGAATAGCGATTAAATTGACGCTTGTCAATATACAGGATCGAGAGAGCGTGCCACGTGCAGGATTTCTGGCGTCGCAGAAAGAACGTTGCTCAGGACGAGACAGGACGCTGCCGTGTCGCCCGCAACCATTCGATCCGGGTGAACTCAAGGTAGCGCACCTCATTGTCGCGCACCGAGCAATTGGATTGATCAAGTTGACCGGCGAGCGCGCCCCCGCGAATCCAATAACCGGCTTCGTCTTTCTTGATGATGGTGGAGTCGAGTGGATCCATGCCGTGCAATTTGAAAATTACCCGGCGGTTCAACAGAGGGTCGAGCTTCATTCGGACCTTATTTTTTCGGATCTATTTCTTGAGGATCGGGTTGTATCCGTCGTTGATGAGGCGCGAGCGCATGGATTCCGCGTCCTTGATATCGGCAAACGGGCCGACCTGGACGCGAAAAAATTTGTCGACCGCAGAGTTGCTGGAGAACGCGGGATACTCTTTCTTTTTCAAGGCATCAACCAGAGAGTCGGCATCCTCCTGCTTGGTGACCGCAGCGACTTGCACGAAGTAGCCGGCGGTCGGAACGGTGCCGATAGGATCGGGCGGGTTGGCAGGTTGAGATTGCGCCTGGGTTGCAGAATTTGAAGAAGTTCCGGCGGCTTGCGCGGCGGGAGATGCCGCATCCGGTGCCGGGGTCAGTTGTGGGTTGGCGTCCTTTTGCTCAACGTTTTTGTAAAACGTCATCGGCGAGCCTGCAGGCTTGGCGGCGCTCGAGGTACTTGTCAGGGGAAGCGTGCCTGCGGCCGATGCGATGCCTACGTCTGATTTACGGCCGAGCGTATAGCCCAGCGCAAAGAAAACCGCGCACACGATTACCAACCCGAAGAAAAGAGACAACAATCTTGCGGTGCCTAACGTGATTTCAGTGTCTTGTGACGCAGCCATGAATGTTCCCTGTCTGGATTACGCCGCCTTGACCGGAGGAGGCGCAGAGTCACTGCCACTGTCTTTATCCTTGCCCAGCAGCTTCTGCAATCCGGCGAAAAAGTCGATCGGCACCGGAAAAATGACGGTGGTATTTTTTTCAACGCCGATCTCCGTCAAAGTCTGCAGGTAGCGCAGTTGCACGCTGACGGGTTCGGTCGCCAGCAGATGAGCGGCGTCCACCAGGCGTTGCGCCGCGGAGAACTCGCCTTCGGCATGAATAATCTTGGAACGCTTTTCGCGCTCGGCTTCGGCCTGCTTGGCCATGGCGCGGAGCATCGACTCCGGCATGTCCACTTGCTTCACTTCTACGTTGGTTACTTTTACTCCCCAGGGTGAAGTGTGCTGGTCGAGGATACTCTGCAGCCGCAGATTAATTTTTTCACGATGTGCGAGAAGTTCATCGAGTTCCTGCTCGCCGAGCACGGAGCGCAGTGTGGTCTGCGCGAATTGCGAGGTCTGATAGACATAATTGGAAACCTCGACCACGGCCTTGCTGGGATCGATTACCCGCAGAAAAATTACGGCGTTCACTTTGAGGGTGACGTTATCGCGGGTGATGATGTCTTGGGGAGGAACTTCAAGAGCTTCCTGCCGCAATGAGACGCGCACCATGCGGTCGATGGGACTGAAAACCAAAATCACGCCAGGACCCTTCGCCGCGCTCAAAAGGCGGCCGAGGCGAAAGATGACACCGCGTTCGTACTCCGCAAGAATCTTGATCGAGCTTAGCGCGTAGAGCGCGACGATAATGCCCGCGATGCCAAAAAATCCGATTCCGAGAACTTCCATTTGTGCCTCCAAAAGGAAGCCAGTAATGCTCCCACCGCGGATTGTAACGCGTGGGATCGAGGATGGGAGCAGAATTCGGGCACAGCGGAGTTGCTTGCGCTGGTGCGCGGATCGATCTGGGAGACTTTGTCGGAAGAAGTTAAGGAACGGCAGGGGCTGGCGCTGGATGTGTCGCCCGCACCGGATCGACCTGAAGTAACAGACCATCGACTCGGCGGACGATTACCGATTCTCCAGCGGACAAATCAGAGGAGGAGACGGCGTCCCAGAGTTCGCCGTGCACGAATATTTTTCCGCGCGGAGAGAGTGAGGTTTGGGCAACACCGATCTCGCCGATCAGACCCTGCGCGCCGGAGACGACTTTGTTTCTTCGAGCTTTGAGAGCGATGCTCATCAGGAATGCGGTGATGAAGCCGAGTGGAACGCTTACCGCCAGGGCGGTGAGCAGGTGTACCCGCATTTCCGGGATTGGCGAGTCGACCAGCAGCAATCCTCCAAGAGTGAGCAACGCGATGCCGCCGATGGTGAGCACGCCGTGGCTGGCGAATTTGGCTTCGGCGGCGAAGAGTGCGAATGCACCGAGAATGAGCACCAACGCGGCGAAGCGCGTGGGGAGAAGGTTCAACGCAAAGGCAGCGATCAAAATGAAGACGATGCCAACGGTCCCGGGAATGACGGCTCCGGGATGGTTAAATTCGGCATAGAGCGCGAGGGCGCCGATGGCAAGAAATATGAAGGCAATATTCGGGTCCATCAAATAGCCGAGGATGCGTTCTTTGAGAGTCATTCCGAAAGGCACGATCGGCTGACCGGTAAGTTTCAGCGTGACCTCTTGTCCATTGAAGCGTTTGAAAGTCTTGCCCTCCATTTGGCGGAAGAGATCGTCCTGGTTTGAAGCGACATAGTCGATGAGATGTTGCGACAGGGCCTCCTGCTCGGTAAAGGATTTGGATTGCCGCACTGTGCTTTCGGCAACTTCGACATTGCGGCCGCGCCTGGCGGCGACCGAGCGCATCAGAGCGGCAGCGTCGTTTTCCAGCTTCTGCTTCATCACATCGTCCAGGTTGCCGCCGCCGAGCGCGACGGGATGGGCTGCACCGGTGTTGGTGCCGGGAGCCATGGCGGCGATGTCCGCAGATTCGAGGATGAAAAATCCGGCAGACGCCGCCCGGCTGCCGCTGGGCGTGACGTAAAGAATGACAGGAACCTGCGATCCGGTAATTTTCTCGATGATTTGACGCGTCGATTCGACGAGACCTCCGGGCGTATTGATCTCGATCAATACAGCTTGATCGTTGCGACGACCGGCTTCGTCGATGGCGCGAGCAATGTATTCCTCGGTAATGGGTTGAATCGTGTCGTCGACGACGACCTTCAAGACTTCGCTCGAAGCGGCGCAGCACAGCGTGAAGAGGGCTGCCAGCACTACCAGAAGAGTCCGCGAAACGGAAATGCTATGCATAAGGCGCAATAGGCTACATCAATATTATTCTTACTCTTATTTGCGAATTGCAGCAGCAATTTCTTCCGCTTCAGAGGGGACGGACTCGCCAGCGTGCTGGTCCGTCCAACCGGGCAGGCTGGCGCTGCCGGTAATCAGGCGAGCACCACGTTCGTAGGTGAAATAAGACCAAGCCCACTGGATAAAAACCAGCACACGGTTGCGAAATCCGATGAGAAAGAAAATGTGAACGAATAGCCATGCCAGCCAGGCGGTGAATCCGGAGATATGAATTTTGCCGAATTGCGCCACCGCCGCGGCGCGGCCAATCGTCGCCAGGCTGCCTTTGTCGAAGTAGTGAAAAGGCTTACGGGGGGCGGGCTTTGTGGAGGTCTCTGAGACCGCCGCTTCTCGCTTAATCAGCTTGCCTACGTAGCGGCCTTCGAGAATGGCTACGGGCGCAACGCCCGGCAGCAACTTGCCAGACTCATCTTTCAACGCGGCGAGATCTCCGATGACGAAAACTTCGGGATGCCCGGGCAGACTGAGATCGCGCTCCACCAGCACGCGTCCGGCACGATCGACGGAAACGCCTAACTTTTTGCCGAGCGATGACGCAGCCACTCCTGCGGCCCAGAGAATGACCGACGCGCTCATCTGCGTCTCGCCCATATGAATGATGCCGGGCTCAACTTTCGTCACCATCGTATTGGTGAGAACCTCAACGCCCAGGCGCTGCAGTTGTTGCTGGGCGCTGCGCGAGAGGTCCGGCGGATACGCGGGAAGAACGTTTGGGCCGCCTTCGATTAGACGGATGTGCGTGCTTCGCGGATCGATTTCGCGAAAATCGTGAGCGAGCGCGTGTCGGCAGATTTCGGCCAGCGTTCCGGCGAGTTCAACTCCGGTGGGTCCACCTCCGACCACCACAAAATTCAAGGGAGCGCTCTTCTGAAGGTCGCCATTTTCGGCAGCCGATGCGCGGCGTTCGGCCAGTTCGAACGCCAACAGAACGCGCCTCCGGATTTCCAGCGCATCCTCGATGGTCTTGAGTCCGGGTGCAAACGGCTCCCACTCGTCATGGCCGAAGTAGGCGTGGCTGGCGCCGGCTGCGACGACGAGAGAATCGTACGGGATTTCCTGATCGGCCGTTTGCACGACCCGGCGTTCAAGATTGAAACCGGTAACTTCCGCCATGAGCACTTCCGTGTTCTTGTTGTGGCGAAGGATGGAGCGGATGGGCGCTGCGATTTCTCCCGGCGACAGACCGGCCGTGGCTACCTGATAAAGCAGCGGCTGGAAGGTGTGATAGTTTTTTTGGTCGATGAGCGTGAGCTTCACGGGAGCGTGCGCCAGGGTTTGAGCCGCGTTCAGGCCGCCGAAACCCGCTCCCACTATCACCACGCGATGTAGATTCTTGCTTGTCATTCTCTGCAGTTCATCTTCTGTAGTTCACTCCCGCCGTTTACTTCTTGGTGCTCATTCTTGCTTATTCTTGCTGTTAAAGGCTTCACTCTATAAGATTCAGCGCGATGGCAATTGGCTCCATAAGTTCTATGCGGGGTGCAGATTTAGCCGGGCATGAGGGGTCTTCGACTTTGGGTTGGGGTCGTTGGCTGCTGCCCTCGGTCGGTGATTTGTTTTTTGTCGCCATGCTGGGCCTGCTTGTCTTCACCAACCTGTCGGAGCGACTACTCGGAGATGCTGGGATTGGATGGCACATCCGGACGGGTCAACTGATTCTGGCAGAACATGCCATTCCTCATGTCGATCCATTTTCTTCGAGCATGGCAGGGCATGCGTGGTTCGCATGGGAGTGGCTGTTTGACATCATCGTCGGCTGGCTCGACGGTGCTGCCGGACTCAATGGGGTTGTGCTTTTCGCTGCGTTGATCATCGCGACGGTATTTGCATGGACGTTTGTTTTGCTGCTGCGCCGGGGCACAAACATATTCGTGGCGTTGGCTCTGGTATTACTCGCGGCGGCTGCGGCGACGATTCATTTTCTGGCGCGACCGCATGTGCTGACGTGGTTGCTGACGATGTTGTGGTTCTGGATTCTGGATTCGTCGTTCAGCAGTCGACGCTTGACGCACGGACGAACCTGGCTGCCGTGGCTGTTGCCACCGCTGATGTTGCTGTGGGTGAACTTGCACGGGGGATTTCTCATCGGGTTCGCTCTGCTCGGAATTTATTGGATCAGCACGGCGTGGCAGTGGTTTCGGTTGCCATCGGAGCGCTTTGAAGATGCTCTGAAAAAGA
>JBAPOI010000060.1:0-1754 GCA_049279555.1 Candidatus Sulfotelmatobacter sp. | reverse complement strand
GCGCCGTGGGGAGTGGGTAGTGCCGGGAGATTGGGGCGGCGAGATGGGCGTTGGCAACAGGGTGCAGGAACGCTAACCCGGATTATTCAAATTGCACCCAACAAAGAGACCTCGGTTGACGTATAAGATGTTGATACAAGACACTTTACACGTCAACACCGAGGTCTTCTATGAGTTTACAGTCTGTTCCGCTGTTGTCACTAGATTTCTTTCCGTCCCGTCCCGTTCACGTCGAGATTTCTAGCGCACCTCTCTCGAGCGACGCCGGGCTATTACCGATCCGTCAGTTCGATGAAGGGATCCGGCTCACGGAGCAGTTCGCGGCCGCGATTGTAGACAGGCGGGACCCTATCTTCACGCAGCAGTCGCTACTGAGCATGGTTCGGCAGCGGATCTACGGTATCCTCGCCGACTACGAGGACCAGAACGATCACGACACTTTGCGGGCGGACCCCATTTTCAAAATGATCGCGGATCGTCTACCGGATGATCCCGATCTGGCCAGCCAACCCACGCTCTCGCGGTTTGAGAACGCTGTCTCGATTGCCGATTTGTGGCGACTGAGAGATGTCTTGGTCGATGAGTTCATCCAGTCGTTCGTTAAGCCGCCCGGGCACATCACTCTCGATCTCGATGCCTTCGACGATCCCGCGCACGGAAATCAGCAATTGATTATGTTTCACGGATACTATGAGCAGCATCAATACCTGCCGATTGTCATCACGTGCGCCGAGAACGACATGACGCTCTTGATTGGCCTGCGCCACGGCACCTGTTCGGCGACTCTCGGGGTGGACAATGACCTGCGGTATCTGGTGGGACGGCTGCGGGCCGTCTGGCCCGACGTGCATATCCATGTGCGGGCTGACAGCGGCTTCGGCGTGCCCATGATGTATAACGTTTGCCAGGAGCTACGGCTGTCCTACACCTTTGGCATCGGGATGAATTCCCGATTGCGTGACCTCAGCGATGAGTTGCTCAAACAGGCGGTGAAGGAGTTTGAGCAGACCAAGAAGCCACAAAGGCTGTTCCTCGCTGCCGAATATCAGGCTAAAAGTTGGACGGTAGCTCAGCCGATCGTTATCAAGGTTGAGGTACACGCCCAGGGGACAAACCGTCGGGCTGTGGTGACGAACCGGCCGGGGTGGGGGGTGATGCCGTCGGCGATTTACGACGAGTACGCCGAGCGGGGCGAGAGTGAGAATCGAAACAAGGAACTGAAGCGGGAATTGCAAGCTGATCGCCTCAGCGACCACCGGTTCATGGCAAACTTTTTCCGGTTATATCTTCATGCGGCCGCATTAAACCTGCTGGTGCGGCTCCGACATGCTGTCGTCTTGTCGCCTCCGACGAGCGCCGAGCTGGGACTACCGACCGAGCTACCGACCGCCGCGATTGATGTACCGCACCGCAAGCGATTCTTTAACCGACGCCGCGTCCGCGACCCACTGGGAGAAGGATTCGCTTGCACTTGGCGGACCCGCCTGATCAAAGTCGCCGCTGAGGTGATCATCCGCGCCCGGCGTGTGATCGTCCGGCTTTCGGCAAGCTGGCCACACTTGGACCACTTGCTGAAGGTGAGTCAGATTGTGACACGGCTAGCCCATGCTCCGCCAACGAGATAACTTCTCGATCCGTTCACGTCAGAGGGAGAGGAAAACTTGCCGCACTTCACAACCTGGGTAGGGGCCGGTACGCGCCCCGCCGGCGCCCGTCATAATGGTATCGTTACATATGCACCCAAATCACAGTTG
>JBAPOI010000059.1:0-7245 GCA_049279555.1 Candidatus Sulfotelmatobacter sp. | reverse complement strand
CGGCAGTTATTGTGCTCCGCTTTGTGCTCCAGAATATTCGGACGGTGTTCGAAGTCGATGGCTGCGTCGCGAGTTCGAAAGAACCTTGGGCAAGCCAATCCACTGATCTTCGCAACTGATAACGTTCCTTCTCATGCACTAATGACATACACCAGTGCCAACTCCCTTTGCTTCTTGCTCTTATTTTCGTTCCCACGTTGCAGATGTCTCCAGCTATCACTGCGCATTGGTTCAGATAGGCCTCCAGCCAGCGCGTGGACGGCCATGGCCAAGGCCAATGTGATCCTCGACAATCTAATCGCCCAGGGAAAGGCCAAGCCGATGATTGTCGTGATGCCGCTGGGCTACGGAACCATGGAGGTTATTACCCGGGGTGGAGCAGCTGGAACGATCCCGAATTGGTTCGCCGTAATTACAGCAAATTTTCAGACGCGCTTTTTCAGGAAGTCATGCCACTGGTCAAGCAGCAATATCCGCTCTCGGATAGACGCGAAGACCATGCTGTAGCCGGTCTCTCCATGGGTGGCGCCGAAAGCCTGCTGGTTGGGCTCAATCATATCGACGACTTCGCATACGTGGGTGGTTTCAGTTCCCGTTGGGACAAAACGACTTTGGTTCAGTGTTTCCGGGCATAACAACCCAGGCAGCGCCTGCCATCAATGCCAGACTGCGGCTGCTCTGGATTGCTTGCGGAACTGAAGACGGGCTGCTCGATCGAAATCAGAAACTCATCGCCTGGTTAAAGGAGAAAGGTCTGCAACCCTCCGCAATCTAGACTCCAGGCATGCATGTGTGGATGGTATGGCGTGACAACCTGACGAAGTTCGCGCCTCTGCTCTTTCAATCAAAATGAAAACTTGGGACAGGAGGGCGAAGACCGACAGCCCTAATTGAACCCAGCCAACAGCCGTCGGGGCAAGCCGTTGGATATGGGCAACTCGCTATTGGGCTTTATACACGCGAAGCGCCGCTGTGCAGCACTCCAACGAGACGATGCACTCTTCGGGAAATAGGACGGAGCGCGCTTCTCCCCTTGTCTTGGAAAATGATGGTAATCTGAGCCTCGATGAACATCAAGGAAGTCGCCGCCCGCGCCCATCTTTCGACTGCCACGGTTTCGCGTACCATCAATCACAGTGGATTGGTGCGGCCCGGGACTGCGGAGAAGGTGCAGCGCGCCATCCGGGAACTTGGCTATTATCCCAATACCCAGGCGAGAGCTCTGGTCTCAGGGCGCAGCCGGATGTTCGGTTTGATCATATCGGATATCGTGAACCCGTTCTTCCCGGAGTTGGTGAAGAGCTTCGAATTCGCAGCCATTCATCACGGCTACGAAGTGATCGTGGCCAATACGGATTACGATTCCGATCGCATGAGCGGATGTGTGCGCCGCATGATTGAGCGCAAAGTGGATGGGGTTGCCGTGATGACGTCGGAGCTTGACCGCCATCTTCTGGATGAACTTTCGCACCGCCGACTGCCGATTGTGTTTCTGGACGTGGGAAAGCTGAAGCCGCTAATCAGCAACATCAACGTGGATTATTCCCGGGGAATCGGAGAAGCGGTGCAGCACATCGTCTCGCTTGGGCACCAGCGGGTGGGATTTATCAGTGGGCCGCTTACACTGAAATCGGCGCGGACACGTCGCTCCGCATTTTTGAAATGCATTGCCGCCTGTGGCATCGGAGAACGACAAAGGAGCGTGGTGGAAGGCAACCACAAAATCGACGGCGGAGAAAGCGCGATGATGCGGCTACTCTCGCTTCCCAATCCGCCAACCGCGGTGCTCACTTCCAACGACCTGACGGCAATCGGCGCGCTCCGCGCCGTTGCCCGGGCTGGTTTACACGTGCCCAACGACATTTCAGTGGTCGGCTTCGACGATATCGAACTCAGCCGGTTCACTCAGCCACCACTCACCACCATTCGGCTTTCCCGCGACGAGTTGGGCAGGAAAGCTTTCGATGCATTGTACGAGACGGTGGCAGGACAGCAGAGGCCAGGGCAAGAGATCAAAGTCAGCACGCGGCTGGTAGTACGGGAATCCACGGCTCCGGTGAAGTTACCAACTTCCGCCCAGCCGGAAGCTACGACGGGTCCTCTTCGCGGTTACGTCTCTAAGCATCCGTGAGTGCGATCCCTCCCGGACGAAGAGCTGACGCTGATTTATGCTCAAGCGTTTCTCTCAAGTCTGGCGCCATCGTCCGCGGAACAGATATAGACAGCTGGTTTAATCCCCACGGCCTGTTGGTAGCGACTGGAGATTTGCTCGGCAAAGGCGGTCGCCTTTTTCGATGCAACCAGATTCAAAGTGCACCCTCCGAATCCGCCTCCGGTCATGCGGCCGCCATAATAGCCGGGGATGCCCTCGGCGACCTCGGCCATGATGTCCAGCTCGCGGCAGCTGACTTCATACAGGTCGCGAAGACTACGATGCGACTCTCGCATGAGCTGTCCGAAACCATTTAAATCGCCGGCGCGCAGGCAAGCTGCGGCATCGCGCACCCGTCGATTTTCCTCGACCACGTGACCGCAGCGCTTGTAGATGGTTGGAGGAATATCCTGCGAGTGCTGAACTAATTGATCGATAGAAATATCGCGCAGTGCTCGAATGCTGGGATACCACTTCGACAGGATTCTTACACCCTCCTCACACTCTTCCCGCCGCCGGTTGTACTCCCCGCCCGCGTGTTGGTGCTTGACCATCGTGTTGCAGATCACCAGCTTAACGGTGTCGGGAATGGGGATGAACTCGAAATCGAGCGAGCGGCAATCGAGCAAAAGCACGTGGCCGGCTTTTCCCAGGCAGGAGACAAACTGGTCCATGATGCCGACGCGAGCCCCGATAAAAGTATTTTCGGTCCGCTGGCAGAGTCTGGCAATCTCCTCCAGCGGTAAGCTGGCGTTGCTCAGGCTGAGCAGGGCAAGCGCACTGGCTACTTCAATGGCGGCCGAAGAACTGAGGCCGGCACCGATCGGGATTTCGCTTTGGACGAATAAATTTGCGCCTTGGGGAGCGTGTCCAGTCTGCTGCAGCGCAACCGCGATACCGAGAACATAGTCACACCAGGCTCCTGTGGCTTGCTGCGGTAGGTTATCGGAATCGAATTCGAAGGATTGGCGAAAGTCCTGGGAGTGAATCCGCAGCTTGGCTTCCGAGCCGCGAAAGATGGCCACGCCGGTGCGCATGCCGATCGCGCTGGGCATGACAAAACCATCATTGTAGTCGGTATGCTCCCCAATCAAATTGACGCGTCCGGGAGCGCTGAAGATGGCAGGTCGCCCCCCGAACATACTCGTGAATTTTCGGGCCAGCTCTGTCGACTCCATTTCCCTAGTCCCGATGAAGTTGTTTGCCGGTAAGACCGAACGCTCACGATGAATAGCGTGCCTGCAAGCGATTACATGCGCAGTTAAAAACCATAAGCTGGAACCTTCGGCCTGTCAACCGCCGTAGCTATGATCAGGATTATCAAAATTAACGCAGGCCAGAGGAAGATGTGACGCGTACAGGCAGGCGGCTGTATTACGTAATCGTTTACATACCCACCTTGATCGTGGATAATTCTCGTGCCTGGCATGCAACAGAACTCTGGGGAGGCTTATGGACCGACGTGACTTTCTTAAGACCACAGGAACTTTGATTGCGGGTGCAACGCTCGTTCCATCGACTTTTGCGCGGGAAGTGGAAACCTCCGAGGGCCGGCTGGTTCTTCCCATGAATCGAGGTTGGCTTTATAGCCGCACTGTGGTGGAGGGCGCGCACCGAAAGGACTTCGACGATTCTGGCTATGAGAAGGTGGTTGTTCCCCACACCAATGTTCGTTTACCTTGGCACAGTTTTGACGAGAAGAGTTATGAGTTCGTCTCAAGTTACCGCCGCCATTTTAAAGTTCCCGCGGAAGCGCGTGGAAAACATGTATTCGTCGACTTCGAAGGTGTAATGACAGCGTCCACCGTCTGGCTGAACGGCACGCGCCTTGGGGAATACAAAGGCGGATACACCCCTTTTACTTTTGAACTCACTCCTCATCTCGATTTTGATGGTGAAAATATTCTGGCCGTGGATGTGGATTCCAGCGAGCGGCCTGACATTCCTCCCTTCGGCTATGAAATCGATTACTTGACCTTCGGAGGCATTTATCGTGAGGTCTCTCTGCGCGTTGTTCCGGGCACATTTATCGAGAACATATTCGCGAAGCCGAAGGATGTGCTGAGTGAACATCCCGGTCTGGATGTTGATTGTCACGTTCTGAATCTTGAGGCGGCGGAATCGCTGCGATTAGAGGTGGTTCTTCGCGATGGGGATCGCGTGGTGGAAAAAGGCTCTCAGACGATTCCAGCCTCCGCCGCGAGCAGCGAAGCCGTCGTGCATACGGTGCGGCTGGCTAGTTTGAAGTCGATCAAGCTGTGGGATCTCGCGCACCCGAATCTATCTAGCGTTGAAGTTTCTTTGTGGCGTGGGGACCGGCAGGTGGATAAGGTCTCGCGCCGAATTGGCTTTCGCGAAGCTCAATTCACCGACCACGGATTTGAGCTTAACGGCAAGGTGATCAAACTGCGTGGACTGGATCGGCATCAGACGTTCCCCTTCGTGGGGCAGGCCATGCCCGGCCGTGTGCAGCGGCGCGACGCTCAGATACTGCGAAACCAACTCAAGTGTAATATCGTGCGAACCTCGCACTATCCGCAGTCGCCCCACTTCCTGGATGCTTGCGACGAAATTGGTTTGTTGGTGCTGGAGGAAATTCCCGGCTGGCAACACATCGGTGACCAGTCTTGGCAGGACATTTCCGTTGACAATGTTCGCCGCATGATCCGCCGCGACTGGAATCATCCTTCGATCATTCTTTGGGGAGTGCGAATCAACGAATCCAAGGACAATCACGATTTCTACACCCGTACCAATGCGATGGCGCACAAACTGGATCCGACACGACAGACGGGAGGCATACGGTACTTTCAGGAATCAGAGTTTCTGGAAGATGTGTTTACCATGAATGATTTCGGGTTTCCGTTGAAGCCGCCGAACCATCCGCGATATTTGAATACGGAATTTGTCGGACATACTTATCCGACGAAAACGATCGATCAGGTGGCGCGGCTGACTGAGCACATGATTCGGCATGCAAGGGTTCACGACCAGTTGGCGTCGAATCCGCAATATGCAGGCGGCATCGCGTGGTGCGCCTTCGATTACAACACGCACGGCAATTTCGGATCGGGAGATCGCATTTGCTATCACGGCGTCACCGACATGTTCCGGGAACCGAAGCCGGCCGCGGGATTTTATAAATCGCAATGCGATCCCGCGGAAGAGATCGTGCTGGAGCCGGCGTTTCATTGGGCTCGCGGCGATGCTGACGTTGGCTTCTCCAAGGCGGTGATCTGTTCCAACTGCGACCATATCAAGCTATACATTCGTGACGAAATGATTGTGGAAGCCGATCCCGATCGCCAACAATTTCCGCACCTTCGCTATGCACCGTTCACCTTGGACCTGGGCGATCCCTGGCACAAGTGGGGAGATCTGCGGTTGGAAGGATATATCGGGGGCAAGCTGGCTATTACGAAACGTTATTCGGGAAACGGCGTGGATTCTAAATTCATGCTTTTGCCCGACGACACCGATTTGATTGCGGATGGAGCGGATACTACGCGTGTCGTGTTGCGCGTGACCGATGAATATGGTGCCGTCCGGTCGTTCGCCAACGATGCGATCAAGCTCGAGTTACAGGGCCCCGCGGAAATTATCGGAGACAATCCCTTCGCGCTAGTTGGGGGGACTGGGGCGGTGTGGATTCGGGCGAAGGAAAAACCGGGACGAGTTAGGCTGACAGCAATTCATCCGCAACTTGGAAAGCAGGAGATTGAAGTTGCCATTGGACCGGCTGCACGGGAAGTTGTGTAGGCAGACGCCGGTTCCAGCTTTTCTTCTCTGGGCAGCAAAGGGGCGCTTCAGAGGCACGCGGTTGCAAAGGCATACCACCCGCCCTTACTCTTAGCGGAGCTTTCATTTCATCGCGCCGTTGCTCCTGGGTTTGTAAGCGTCGATGATTCCGCTGCCTTCGCGGATGGTGAGTATCTGATTGGCCTTCACCTGCGTAAACTTTTCTACTTTCTGCGTGGTCGGCCATCTTACTTCGACCACATCGATTGTTTGGGCTTTGCCGACACCAAAGTGAAGGCGAAGATCACTCTGTGACATCACGCTGCCCCCGCTGTGAACCTCATCGATCTGGGCATGAGCGCCGGTGACGACGCGCACGCGAGCGCCGATGGCGGTGCGATTGCACTTAGTACCGATCAGCTTGAGCTTGATCCAGTTCTGCGAGTTGCCGCCATCGTTGCGGAGAAGTGACGGCAAATCGTTCAGATTCAGGATCAGGGCGTCCATGTCGCCATCGTTATCGTAGTCGCCGAATGCGGCGCCGCGACTGGAGAAACGCTCGGATATGCCTGAACCCATCTCCCCAGACACATCTTTGAATCTTCCCTGCCCCAAGTTTTTATACACGAGACGCTGGTTCTTAAAATCCTGTCCGATGCCGTGCCCTTCTATCTCGGGATAGACGTGGCCGTTGACTTGAACGATATCGGCCCAACCGTCGTTATCGTAATCCACGAAGCCGCATCCCCAGGCCACGTAGCGGTTGTTGATACCAACGCCCGAGGCGAAAGTCTCGTCGGTAAAAGTGCCGTCGCCGTTGTTGTGATAAAGATTGCAGGTGTCGTCGGCGAAGTTCGTCTTGAAGATGTCGAACCAGCCATCACAGTCGTAATCCGCGACCGCAATTCCCATTCCCGCCTGCTCGTGGCCATTATCGCTGTAGGCGCAGCCGGCGGGAACGGCAATGTCAGTGAAAGTACCGTCGTGGTTGTTATGAAATAGGATGCTGGGCTCTGAGTCGACCGCCACATAGATATAGGGCCAGCCGTCGTTATCAAAATCGTACGAAACAGCAGTGATTGAATAGCGCGGGCCGGGTTTCAAAATGCCAGATTTTTCCGAAACTTCGGTGAAGGTACCGTCTCCGTTGTTGCGAAAAAGAACGTTGGTATCGCCGGTTAAACCACGGGGACCGCACATGACGGGAATTCCCTTCCACTGGCAGAGCGGGTCGTTGCCTGGCGCAGGGATTTTTGCCGGATCGAGCTTGATATAGTTGCAGACGAATAAATCCAGAAGACCGTCGCGGTTGTAATCGAGCCAGGTGCAGCCCGCGCCCCAGCGGACTTGCTCAT
>JBAPOI010000058.1:0-3506 GCA_049279555.1 Candidatus Sulfotelmatobacter sp. | reverse complement strand
GGATAGCCCCGGTTGCAAGAGTTGTCACTGGAAGGCCGTCCGCAACGCTCAAAATGTACCAATTCAAAACGTCCGATTGATTACTTCCCAAGTAAGAGACGTTCATAGGGAGGACGATGTGGTCCAGTCTTCCAGTCGTCGTAACGTCTGCGATTTCCCCGACGGCTCCGCTTCCGAACTGCCACACTCCGCCGCTGTTGACCGGCCAGCTTTGGTCAAGGACTATTTCACCGCAGCATGGTTGGCAGAAACCTGCAAGAGCGCAGAAAGCAATTAGGAGGCCAAATTGGTAGCGCATGGCGAGGTCCGTTTAGAAATTTACCGGATGCCTCTGCCAATGCTCCGCCGGGATTGTACCCCCCAACAGCATCTCCCGCAAGGAATTGGTTTGTTCCAATAAAAAACGCCCTCGAACAAAAGTTCAAAGGCGTCGTTGTGCGGCCTCACGCGCTATGCCGTGCGACGATTGCTAAATGCGGACTCGGTAAGACTGTCGGTAGCCTCTCGCTTGTTTCATACAGGAGCGCCAGGAAATGAAAACCCATTACACGCAAGGCGTCTTTTGAGTTTTCCTCGACTGCCGTGAGCGAATGAAAATGAATCTGTAGTTTCAAGCGTGCCTCACGTAGATTACGCTCGACCACGCAGGCCGGCATT
This sequence comes from Candidatus Sulfotelmatobacter sp., assembly GCA_049279555.1. Taxonomy (GTDB): domain Bacteria; phylum Acidobacteriota; class Terriglobia; order Terriglobales; family Acidobacteriaceae; genus Sulfotelmatobacter. The sequence goes on along the minus strand of JBAPOI010000058.1, from coordinate 2,849 downwards.
TTCAGCAAGTAACCAATATCCTCATAAGTGCCGCCGTCCAGATAATAAAACCGAAAGATTTTTTCCTCCTCTTTGGTGAGTCTGGCGCAAAGAATGTCAGCAAGTCGAACCGCTTCCAGAATGCGAAATGGTTTCCTACAGGCTTGCCGTTCGTTGTGCCGCAGAACGTGGCCGTCTCTCGCGACAGTAGGAACATCCAGGGTATCGCTTGGTCACGCTCATAGCAAAACATTAACGGGGACCAAATCAAGGTCGAGACTTCCTCAATCAGATCATCGTTACCAATACGCAAGCGCATATCCAGAAGAAACCTCTATACCTGTACATCCGTCCAAGTACACCCGGAGGGACTCGAAACAATCACAAAAGCCCCATGCAAGTAGTGTAAATGATGCGGAGGGTGGGACAACAGGTGGTGCCTCGATTGATCCAGAGCTAGCTAAAGTTATCACCGCCTGGCCGAGACTTTCGGAACGGGTACGGCTGGCGATTCTGTCGCTGATTGATTCAGCGGGCTAAAACCCGTCGCGCCATCGGCGTTCTGGCGCGAGCCAACCAGGAATGATCTGAACACCGGCACGCGGCGTTATCACGCGTTGCACGCGGGCTAGTAGCGATGGGGGCGCTGATTGTGCGGCGCGGCGGGAGGGCTTACGAAGGCAATCCGCCGGGCGATTCTCGCCCTAGTCGATTCTGCCCGATCGGACGCTTGTGCGCGTCGGTGGTAGAGACTATACCTTGGTTACTGAATTGGTCTGTCATATTATGTGGCGGATCAATTCACCCGCCCAAACTTCGGCATCTCGATTTCCACTTAGTTAATCGAGTTAATCCTGCCCAACGCCGAGGCCAACGATTTGATCTGTCGGAACTTACAACAGGAGAGGCTTTATGAACGTCTTTTTGCGCAAGTTTCTTTCGACTGCGGCAGTCATCTTCGCACTCAGTTCGATGCAGGCAGCAAATGCCGAGGTTATATTTGACAATACTCCATCGCCGCTGCCTAACAACATCCCCAGCCTTGGCTATCAGGCAAACCAAACGTCCGAGTTTGGCAACGAAATTACCTTTGCTGGCACATCTCGTTCGCTGACAAATGTCGAAATTATCATGAGTGATTGGGCGAACCAGTCCGATTACCCCGGTGTCGGCGACGCCAATGGGTACGATCAGCCACTCACTCTAAACTTTTATAATCCCGGCTCGGGCACCTCCGTTGGTTCGCTCATCGCAACGCAGACAGAAACCGTCCATGTCCCCTGGAACACGACCCCTGGTAGCGGCACCGCATTCCCGGTCAATTTCGATTTCACTGGTGTTACGGTGCCAGATACCGTCATCTTTGGCGTGGCGTACAACACAGAGACCTATGGCGCGAATCCAACCGGCGTGTCTGGACCTTACATCTCGTTGAATTATGGGGTGGCAGTCGTTGCTCCATCGGTGGGCACGGATGTGAATCCTGATGACGAGTATTGGAATACCAGCAGAGCCAGCAACTATGCCGATGGCGGTACTGCCGGCGTCGGAATCTTCCGTGAAGACACCGGTTGGGCTCCCGATGTTGCCACGATTCAGGTCACCGCTGTTCCCGAGCCGAACACCCTAGTGCTGGCCGTCTTGGCTGTCTTGATGGTCTACCTAGCGCGCCGAAGAAGTGCTGCGCGATGTTCTTCGGTGGCTGGCACGATATAGCCGTAGTCGTGCAGTCCAGAACCATCCGTGAGAAAATATAGGCCGCCAGTTTCTAGTTCAACCAATGCCGGCCCCACATGGGATACGGTGGAAAGTTCCCGCACTTTATCTGAGGGAGCCCCTCGTGTGGGAAGAATGGCAACTTCTTCGCCATGGCGCAGATTAGGGATAAACACAGGCTAAAACCTCCAGCCCCAAAACACCCGTGTTCTGAGTAGCGCTGCTACCTAACACCGTTCAGCAAAAACGCCGAGCACCTTAGTGTTGGCCGTCTTGGCTGGTTCAATAGTGGGCTCGTGTTGGCAATCTTAGCTGCCCACGGATCGATCCATCACCGCAACAGAAAGTATAAAAGCCTGGGGCTGACACCTCGGGGGAGAGGGAGGAGCTATAGGCAACAATGACAGCCCCAGGCATGGTTCCAATGACTTCCAGCCGCATTCATCAATTGCCGCTCACCGGTCGACAACATTGATTACACAACTGTTTTTCGTATGCGTTTTATCATGCGATTAATCCGTTTTGTCGCAGGCATTGGCAATAACTGTGCCGTTCGGACAGGCGATGCCAGACGAGTGCTATTGAGGACGTCGTGAGCGGTAAAGACGTTCGCTCGGCCGTTCGGGAAGTCAAAAAGCAGGTCTACAACGAAGCGATAAATGCCGCCCCCGGTCCAACGCTCGGCCAGAATCCCGAGCGCCGACGCCGCCGTGGATAAGATTCGGGCTGAGGCGGGACTTTCTTTGGCGGTATGAATTTTTTTTCTGAATTTTCGCTTGTTACTTAATAGAGGGCGAGAGTTCGCCTCCGCGGTTCGCCAAAGCGAATCCTGACCCCTGCTGGGTCATCGCCGAGTATTAAAGCGCTCAGTTCAATTCCGAAATGGCGCGGGTTCGCGCCCAGGGCAAACAAACATTCGCAGGGCTAGCCGGCGACGTTGAGGGCTTTGCGCACAAGATGCACGAATCTCTAGGCGTCATTCGTGAATTCCGGCCGCTCCTAGAGTTAGGATTCGGCGTCGAAATCGGTCGACGGGCGTTCGAGCAGCTCCACGAGGGAATTGTCAAAAGTATTGAGGGATTCAGTGAGGCACGCCAAGCCGGTCTCGGCTGGTTTGCCTCGCTGGAAGATTGCGCTAAGAGTGTCTTACATTT
>JBAPOI010000057.1:0-1872 GCA_049279555.1 Candidatus Sulfotelmatobacter sp. | reverse complement strand
GGACTCCGCAACGACTTTTAAGGATAAGCAGAAATACCACCATCGAACTATCGTCATTTCTTGCATCATCAGTCACGGCATCATCAGTTCTGATGATGCCTATCTGTACAGTCGCCGATAGGATTCGACGACGCGGTAGAACAGCCCCATGCTGTCGGAAGCGATCAATTTCCGTCGGCAAATGTTTAAGTTCGTGATGACGGTAAACTTGCTGATGCCTAGCGTTGCTCCAATTTGCTTAGCCTTCTTGCTCTGAATGGTCAGCCCCACAACTTCCGCCTGACGCGGAGAAAGTTTCAGGTGTTTCATGATCGCCAACCACTCTTCCAGGCTGAACAGCTTGGGGCGGCAGCGGTCGTCGGGTTGTCTTTGTTCACGCGGTTTCATGGCAACTTCGCAAATCGTACGCGGCAAAAACTGTCAACCAACGCGGCAAGCGATCAGTCGATCCAATTCAAAGGCAACTCGATCTCTGGTTCCGTTCAACCTGCTCCGCCAATTGCCGATCTCTCCGGCAGTCGGGGCACAGTCCGCAGTAGTTGGCCATCGGCAAGTCGGGGCGATACTCGATCTCCGTCCAGCCGTCGATGATGGCGGCGGCATAGCACGGCACGTTGCTGCCGGCGTCGCACTGCTCGCAGACCAATGAAAAGCAAGTCAAATCAACGTCGTCGAAAAATTGGTTCGTCATAGTTCACCTTCGTAAGTAAAGAGTGTTGGATGTTGCTCAGACGTTTTCGCTCGGCTGCAAGCCGTGCAGAAACTCAACCGCCTTGCTCGCGTGCGACGCTGCCGAGAAAATCGCCCGCTTGTCATCGCGAAGCACGGTCAGCCATTTTTGGATGTAGCTGGCGTGGTCGTCCCGCACTTCCGGCGTGATGCGTAAATCAGCACAGAGAAAAGCGGAGCCAAGCTCGGCGACAAGCTCTTCCATCGCATAGCCTTCATCGCCCCAGCGTTTGCGGCCAAATTCTCTGGCCAGCCGTGACGGGTGCCGCGTCCAGTGCGTTAGCTCATGGGCCACGGTGGCCGCGTGGCTCTCTGCGTCGCGGAAGGATTCCAGCGGCGGCATCTGCACGTAGTCGCCGCCCATCGCGTAATAGGCCATGTTCCCGCCGTGGCGAATGTCCACCTTGGTGTTCGCAAAGAATTCGTCGGCGTGTGTAATCCGCTCGATCTTCTCTTTGGGCGGAGCGGCCAATTGATAAAAGTGCCCAGGCAGACCGTCGCACTGCTCGGCATTGAAAACCGTGTACTCCTTGAGAAACTTGATCTCCTGCTCGATCTCCTGGCCGTCCTCGCTGGTGTCGGTTTTCTTGAAGCTGCTGGCATACACAACCGGGAAGCCATGCTGTCCCTTCTTGACGAATCCACCCAGCTCGCGGGCTTGCTGATAGGTCAACCAAAACGGGCAGCCGAACCCGGAAATCTCCGCCGCACTCCACAGCATCAAAATGTTGATGCCGGCGTAGGGAATTCCGTTGTGCCTGAGCGGTCGCGTGATGCGTCCTGCGGCGTTCTCGGCATTCCAAGGTTTCAACCAAGGGAGAACTCCTAGCTCTAACTCCGCGATGATGTGCGAAGTAACGCGAGCATAAACATCAACGCGGGGAGTGTTGGCAACAGTCGTCATCGAAAAATCCTCCGTCTGAATTGGTAAAAACCCGTGAGCATGTAAAAGCAGCGGCACACTGCTTTTCAGCGCAGCGGGGACGAAGGCCCGAAAAGCGCAGGGGGATTTTTTGTCAATGACTGACCGAGAGGAGGGCACACTTCTGCAAGGAGCGCAGCGGATGAAGATGGGGAGGAGGCCGCGAAGGTCAGCCCGGCCCGATCATTGACAAAAATGGGGAGAAGGTCCCCTCAACTCTA
>JBAPOI010000056.1:0-3959 GCA_049279555.1 Candidatus Sulfotelmatobacter sp. | reverse complement strand
AGCCTAGACGGTGACACGTCCGAAAAGAAAAAGCGAAAATGAGTGAACTGAAAACGCCGAATCCCGATTTACCGGAGCCGAGACAAGTCGCAAAGAAAACGATGGCGTCTCGACGTAGAGCATTTTTGAAAATTCTTGAGAAGACGGGGCGCGTGGACTACTCTGCACAAGTTGCTGGCCTCGACACGAGCACGTTGTATCAATATCGTAAAGCCCATCCCGATTTTCGACAGGCGTGGGAAGAGGCCATTGAAACGGCGGGTGACAACTTCGAGGCCGAGGCCGTACGTCGCGGCGTTGAAGGCGTCGAGGAGCCGGTCTTCTACAAAGGCGAAATCGTTGGCTACGTGCTCAAGTACAGCGATACCCTTTTGAGCAAGTTGCTTGATGGCGCGAAACCCGGCAAGTACCGGCCGCAGCCCGCGCAGCTTGAAGGCGGCGGCAACGTCAAGATCGGCATTGCCATCATTCCGATGACCATAAGATCGCTCGAAGAATGGGAAAAAGGCTACATCGCGCCGCAGAATGGTGCTCCCATGATCGAAGGTAAAGCTGTGGAAGTGAAGCCGGAAGACGATACAGTGTCCCCGCGTACCACCGGTATGAAGCGATCTTAAGTTGCGAGCCCTAGCCGGGGCTGGTAAACTTGGGGAATGAGCAAACTTACCTACGGCGCACGTAAACAGCTTTCCACCAGCACTTTTGCGGTGGTCACAAAAGGTGCGCCGGGCAAACCGGCCGTCAAGAAATATCCGATTCCGGATGCCTCACATGCTCGTAATGCAGAAGCGCGGGTAGCGCAATTTGGCACGGCTGCCGAGAAGGCAAAAGTCCACGCTGCGGTACATCGCAAATTTCCGTCGATTGGTAAGACCACGGGATAATGAACGACGCGTGATGCGTCGTAAGCGTTGAAGTGTTCGGGTGATCCGACATGGCGCTTGGGAGAGAACAGCGAGTGATTCGCTGGAAGGAGACTACAATGCCCGATTTCGCATTCGAGCCCGCGCTCGACACCCTCGACAATGTTCCAGCCGAATTTCAGCCCGCCTACGTCAAAGGCGCGGATGGAAAGTTTGCGCTTGGTGAACCGTACAAGCCGTTCGCCAATGCCATCGTCGGCTCCAATACTTCCCTCGCTCGCGCCCGCGCAGACCTGAAGAACGCCAACAAAGAAAGTGCGGATCGTCGCACGGCCCTGAAAGCGTTCGAAGACCTTGCCGGTGCAGTCGGCGTCACAGTTGCAGATGGCAAGACGCTTCCCGAAGCAATTCGTGAACACGTCGAAGACCTTTCGACCAAGGTGAAAAACGGCGGCGAAATCAAAGTCAATATGGACAACATCCGTAGAGACTACGAAAAGAAAGTCGGCGAAACGAAAGCCGAGGCCGATAAGCGCGTAGAGAAAATGGGCGCTTCGCTCGCCAAACATCTTATTGGCGATGCTACGACCGCTGCACTGGCGAAACACGGCGGCTCCATTCCTCTGTTGTCCGGCGTTGTGAAATCTCAGGTGAAAGTCGTGACCGACGAGAACGGCGATTACGTCACTCGCGTTATGGATTCGGACGGCAACGCCCGTTCGAACGGCGCTGGCGGCTGGCTGTCGATTGACGATCTTGTGGCCGAATTGAAGCGCAATACCGAGTACGCGGCAGCCTTCAAAAGCGAGACTGGTGGCGGCTCTGGCACTCCTGCGGCGCGTAAACAAACCGGCACGGGAATGCGTCAGCAAGACACTAGCAAAATGTCCGCAACGGATAAGATCAAGTTGGGGTTGGGTAAAGGGCAGTTTGAGAAGAACCGGGGTCGGTAATTCGGATTTGACAATTCTGCCTCTAGCCTAGATAATTGATAACTACGGGTACGGTTTCTTAGGGTGATCCTAGACACCACTCAATGCGAAGTGATTTCGCGCCCGGTGAGTGGAAAACAAATTCGGAACAACAACTAGGAGAGCCCTATGACTTCTGTAACCCTTGTCGAATCCGCCAAACTCGCCCTTGACGAGTTGGTTGCTGGCGTCATCGAGAACATCATCACCGTGAACCGCGCGTACGAAAAGATTCCGTTTGACGGGATCGAAGGTAATGCGCTCGCGTACAACCGTGAAAACTCCCTTGGCGCAGTTGCGACCGTGGGCGTTGGCGACACGGACGGCCTCTTGGGCTCCTTCGTTTCTGGTGGCGTAAACCAGACCGAACGTCAGGCCGCAAAAGACCCGGCCACGTTCCAGCACGTTACATCGTCCCTCACGACCATCGTTGGCGATGCCGAAGTGAACGGTTTGATTCAGGCGACTCGTTCCGGCGACGGCAACGACCAGACTGCAATTCAGATCGCTTCCAAGGCAAAAGCTGCCGGTCGTAAGTGGCAGGACATGTTCATCAACGGCGACGGCTCGAATGCCAGCTTCCCCGGCCTTCTGTCGCTCGCCCCTTCGTCTCAAACGGTTGGCACTGCCAATGGCAACGTCGATCTGTCGTTTGAAATGATTGACGAACTGACCGACTTGGTTGTGGACAAAGACGGCGACGTGGACTATTTGATGGCCCACGCCCGTACAATCCGCATCTTCAAAGCGTTGCTCCGTGCATTGGGCGGCGCGCATATCACGGAAGTCATGGAACTGCCTTCGGGCGCGACGGTGCCGGTGTATCTCGGCATTCCGATGTTCCGTAATGACTGGATTCCGATTGATATGGGTTCGTCCACCTACACGGCGCTGTTTGCCGGTACATTCGATGACGGCTCGCGTCAGCATGGTATCGCTGGCTTGACCGCCTCGGAAGCAGCCGGTATCCACATCGTTGATGTTGGCGAGTCAGAACGTCAGGACGTTCGCATCTGGCGCGTCAAGTGGTACTCTGGCCTTGCTCTATTCTCTGAGAAGGGTCTTGCTGTCCAGCTTGGCATTAACTCGACGGTATCTCCATAATAGGCGGAATTGATCTGGTGGGGGCTTCGGCCCCCATCTATCTCTGCCCAAACTGAAAGGGCTCGCCTATGACCGCCATCCCCTACCTAGTTCAATTGTCCGATCCTGATTCCGCCCCGGCGCGCGTGTTGCGTAATGGCGCAGACACGATGATTGTCATGGCAGCTAACGCGGCTGACGCCGAAGCTATGGCTGCCGTAGCCAATCCGGATTGCCCCTCTCTTTTCAGTGCTCTGACCGCTGTGGCACTCTCCACTCTGGAAGCGACCGACATGCACAATTGGAATTTCCGGCTCCGGATCATAGCCGGTGCTTCTGACAGTCATCCCGGTTCGACGCTGTTTGATGGAACTGTATCATGCCAGTCCATTGCAGCTACGGGCGTCCTGACTTCGACGCAGGACTATGCCAATAACGAGACGGTGACTATCGGCTCGCACGTTTACACCTTCAAGACAACCCTTACCGGCGCGGCCGACGAAGTGTTGCGCGGAGTCAGCGAAGCAAACACGATGGCTAATCTCGTTGCTGCCATCAATGGCGCGGCGGGTGCTGGTACGGCGTACGGCACAGGTACGGTAAAGAACACAGATGTTACGGCCACCACGGATGGCGTTCATGCTGTCACGGTAACTGCCATAACGCCCGGTTCTGCTGGTAACTCGATTGCCAGTACCGAAACTGCGGTTCATGCTTCATGGGGTGGTACAACACTCGCGGGCGGCGATGATGCACTTATCAATGCACTCGCAGAAGAAATGGTTGCTCCATTGGTCGCGGCTGGATTTACGGCGTCGTTTAACGCTGGCACCCATGTGTTGACAGCTTCGACAAGCGGTGATAACCACGGTGATGCCACGCTGATTTACAGCATCTATCCGCCTGATTCCACGGATCAAACGCTACCTACTGTCGGCGTTGCGACGGAAAGACTTTCGATTGCTGGCTTCGTGGCGAGCAAAGTTGACGATGGTGTAGAAGCGGCAGCGTTGACGATCACGTTCCAAGCGGATACCTACGC
>JBAPOI010000055.1:0-2661 GCA_049279555.1 Candidatus Sulfotelmatobacter sp. | reverse complement strand
ACCTGGAACTGCTGCGAGCCGGTCATCAGCCAGCGCCCGTGAGCCTGGCGATCGCGATCGATCCGCAGCTTCAGAAGCGGCAATAGATCGGGCGCATACTGGATCTCGTCCAGGATGACCCGGCTTTCCGGGAAGCGGTCCAGAAAGCCGTTGGGATCTGCCGCGGCAAAGCTCCGCTCGAGGGGATCGTCGAGGCTGAGGTAGTGGGCGCCCCCGCCAAACTCCTCAAGCAGGAAGGTAGTCTTGCCCGACTGGCGCGGCCCGGTGACGAGAACAGATGGGAACTGCGAGAGAGCCGCCGCAAGGTGCGAAGCGAGCGCTCGATGTATGTACATCAGCCTATTATAAGATTAAACTTTAGATTCGTCAATCCGCACGCCCTGGCCGCCACGCAAGCGTACGCGTGGCCGAACATTGGACTGCTAGCCAGGCCGCTTGACGCGTGAGCAGCAGTTCACATATAAGTAAGAAAAAGCATTTAAACAGAGCGCGCGTCTTCGGCAGTTCCTGTGGCGGACCCGACACGCCGCTGGCTGGAGCCACTTCCCGGGAGGACAACTGCAATGTCATCGCGCAAGAATCCACTCAAACCTGAAGTTGCCCCGCGTCCGCCGGACAGAAGGCGTCGGATTCTGGTCGTCGGTGACTGGGTTGTAGATGAGCATTGGGTGATCGGCATCCACCGCTCACCTACCAGCAGCCGAACTGGACGGCACCACTACCGGGCGCTGCACCCTCCCGACGCCACGGTTGAGTCGTTGTGCGGAGCTGGGCGTACCGCCTCGGTGCTGCACCAGGTGAAGCTTGACAAGGAGCGGTTTTGCGAGATCGTAGGAGTTGGCCTCTGGCATCCCGATGACACCGCCGCGCTGACCGCGATGCTCGACCCCTGCTCTAGCTGTGGTCAGACGCCCCATCGACTAACGCGGAGAGAACTCCCCGCTCCGGCCGGTGCCAAGCTCTTCAATCTGGATTCAGTGCTTCCGAAGGATGCGTTCCCAGGTACTACGCGCATGATCCGAATCTATCAGCAGACCGGTGCCAGATTTAGCTTGCTTCAGCGCATCGACTGGGAACTTCAGGTCCCGCAGGCCGAGCAACAAGGCACTGATGGACCCGCCAAGGAGAAGGTTTGGATCCCCAGTCTAGGTACGCTGAAAGGATCGGACCTCGAATCGGAGCTTTTGCGACTGAACAACCTAGAACCATTCGCCGCGGTCGTCATCAAGGACATGCATAAGGGAGTGGTCTCCGAGGCTCTGATCGAATGGCTTGCTGCCCATTTTTCCAAAGTACCTTGGTTCGTTTCCACCAAGGCTTGGCAGCCGAAGTGGTTCGACCTCCTACCGCAAAGAAGCCTCCGCCTCCTGATGGTTCCGCAGGTCGCGACACTGCTTGGGACGCGCAGCGGCCTCCTCAACACCTGGATAACTCGCGCTGGAGATCCAGCCAGGGGCGCCCTCAGAGTGCTCGACGACCTTGGGATACGCTTCTCGAAAGCGATAGTCGTAGCATTGCCAGAGGGCATGAGTGTGCTCGCGCGAGACCACCATCGCACTGGCGACGCGCGGCAAAGGATCGGGGTTGTGCAGCCGGAGGAGGAACCAGGCCGCGGGACGCCAGGAATGCCTATGGCGAGCGTGTTTTTCGCTGCGCTGACTGCCCAGCTCCTGCACCAACCAGAGACGGCGCTCCACCCGCTCATCAGAAACGGACTCCAATTCGCCCACCAATGGATGTCGCTGGAGGGCGAGAGAGTCGAGAAACCCGAGGAGTGGCAGCCATCAGATGAGCAGGTTCTAGATTTGTCGGATCCGGGTACTAGCAGCTCTACTTGGCCTGGCAGACCGTTCGAGGGGCGTTGTAAGGTGTTCTCGTGGCAGCGGGCCATCAGCGAGTGGGATGATGCAGTCAAACTGTACGGAATAATCGAAAATGATGGCCACCATGCATCGAGCCGGCATAGGAGAGATCGATTGGAACTCGGGCGAGCGATGACTGAGGTAGATGGCTATGTTTGTTGTATTAAAGAAAAGCGAGAGGTTCTTCAGCGGATCGTAAACGAACTCAAGTCATTTGATATCAGAGGTCAAACAGATCACATAAGCTGCATGCTTATTGCCTCCCCAGGCTCGGGAAAGACCTTTTTGGTGCGACGGCTGGCAGATGCCGTCAAACTCCGCTTTCTCGGCTTCAACATCACTCAAATGATTGGTAAATCTGATCTCCTCGACTGCTTCGATACAATCGTTACCAATCAGGCACAGAATCGCGAGCAGTCGTTGTTGGTTTTCGTTGACGAAATTAATGCCAAGCTCGACTCTCAGCATGTCTATGACACATTTCTTGCCCCGCTCGAAGAGCACGTATACGTGCGGGCAGGAAAGACCTTTCACATTGACCCGTGTGTCTGGGTCTTTGCGGGTACCGAGCGGCCCATGTCACAAAAGGGCGCGGAGCACGACAAATCAGATAAAGCAAGTGACTTCGAGTCCCGCCTAACCCTCCCACCGGTCGACCTCAAGGTGGGTAGTGCTTCAGAGGATCAGGTGGAGAAGGTGTATCTCGGGGTTTCATTGCTGCGCAAGGCTTTCCCAGACGTTCGATGGGTGTCGAAGAAGGTACTGCAGGCGTTCCACTCGCTGCCGCGCGACTTGGAGG
>JBAPOI010000054.1:0-11463 GCA_049279555.1 Candidatus Sulfotelmatobacter sp. | reverse complement strand
GACCTCAACCGCTGGCTGGCCCCGCTGCCACCTTTGCGGGTCAGGCGTTTGAAGTGTTCGGCGGGAAGATGATTCCCCAGAAGGTTTGCGCCCGTTCATCCTGCTCAACAAACTCGATTGCGTATGTGGAAACGCCCTGCTGTGCAGCCAACTGCGCAACTACTCGGGCCGAAAGCTTGGTGCCTTGCTTGTTATTTACGGAGACAACCGAGCCCACCAAAAGCTCACGACTGAGTTGAACGGCAGCGCCGTGCTTGTTCAGTTTCGTGGCGCGGGCCGGCATCGTAAAAGAACATTTCTGCCGATCTTCCCCGGATAATCCGATAGAAGCGTGGAGCGCCATGCGACTGCTTCGGCGTTTTGCGATCTGGCTGCGGCTGGCAGTTACGTTAGCAGCCAGGTCTGGGCGATGCGACTTAGGGCGGGGATGTGCAGGTTTGAGATTCATTCTGATCAGGACACTAGAATGTGCTCTTGGTCGCTGCAATGTGCCGTTCGTTACCTGCACAGGTTACCCCGTAGAACTCCTTGATTCTTCGAACTGAAAGATGCGTTGCATCACGCCAGGAAATAGGACATGTACCAAGACCGGCATGAAGGGTTACCCCACGACAATACAGTGGCACTGAAATCTCAATTTACTTCAGTCCGGCAGCAATCGCCTTCGTCAAGGATGCGCTCGCATCGTCATCGTTCAGCGCCCAAACGTAGGCGCCGCCAAGCTTATGCTTCTTGATATAGGCCGTTTTCGCCGCGACTGCAGCAGGGTTATCGTAGGTATAGAAGGTTCCGGCGGTCAGGTTATAAAGCGCAGCTCCGACTCGGGAGGAATCGTACCAGGCGATGTAACCGTTTCGATGCGTAAGATTTTCGATAGTCGAGTAAGTGGCAAACCCCGCAGTCAAAATAGTGTCACAACCGGGCGAGGCATGGGCCTTCTCTGGATTCGGACACCCCCCCGATCCATCGGCCAGGAGTACTGGAGAAGGGCCGGTTGCGTTCTGGTACAAGCCATGGTTCTGGTTAGACACGCCCGTCCAGCCCACTGCGTACAACGGCAATCCCATTGTGTACTTCGCCGCTGGCACGCCTGCCTTCAGATAAGCCTTTACCGTCGCATCGATATAGCGGTCGTCGGTATACACGGGGTCCGCGGACGTGTCATACAGTGACGACGACTCATTGGTCTGCTTTTCTTCCGCTGAGGCATAGTCATAACCGTCAATGGTGAGGAAGTCCACTTGCGCGGCGGCAGCTTTAAGATCGATGTTTACATACTTTTTCGGGTTCGCTGGCGAATCGAACGTCAGGACATATTTCCTGCCGGTTGTTTTCGTCAGCGCATTGAGTTGCGTGCGGAACTCTTTCAGCAGAGCAGTAAAGTTCTCTTTGTCCGCCGCACCCGGGAACTCCCAATCGATGTTGAAGCCGTCAAACAAGCCTGGAGCCGTAACACCCGCAGCGATGTTTCCCTTGACAAACATGTCAATGCACGAAGAAGCGAGCGCAGCGCGTCCGGTCGCAGTGGATGCGGCAGTTACGAAGCCCGTAACGTCGCCCGCTTGTCCCCCTAAGGAGATCAACACTTTCAGTTTGGGGTGAAGCTCCTTGAGTTGTTGAATCGCGCCAAAATTTCCATAGAGTGGGGAGGTATACGGATTGCCGCTGACCGAAGGGACTCTCGAATCCTGGTAAGCGGCCACGGGATCAGCAATCGTGCACGCCGGCGGAGAAGTTGGAGTCACATTGCCGAAGGCGTAGATCAGGTGTGTCAGTTCATCGGCCACGCCATTCTTTTGCAAATCCGCGATGTTGTAGCCGGCGTAGTTGATGCCCCATTCTTCAAAGTAGCCGCCGAAAATCTTGCCTTGCCGGCTCGATTGCGCAAACGACGGAGAGAACGGCGCAACGAGGATTGAGAGGACAGAAACTACCCGCAGCAGTCGGAATAGAAAATATCTCGACACAGTAAAAGCCTCCAAAAGTAAGCCCGTCTCTCGACAGCCGGACAACCGACTTGTCCGGGTGAACGAGTGTAATAGCGATTTGTGTAAACTATCAAACTGTCCCTTGAAGGCCAATGCCAGGGAGCGTCTTCTTCGGTCTTTCCACTGAATTGAAGGGGAGGGAACCTATGCCAATCCGGAATTTCCTGAACGGTCTGTTCGGGGTGTTGCTGTCCTGTGCGATGTCTCAGCCCATCGCCGCGCAGTCAAAATCGTCCTCGGCAAACGTAACACCCGCAGCTTCGACGGAAGACGCTTCTGGATATAACCAACCGCCGAAAAATATTCTCGACGTGATGCAGTCGCCCTCCGCGCCAATGCCGAGGGTGAGCCCGACGCAGGATACGATTCTGCTGGTCTCGTGGCAAGACTACCCATCGATTTCTCGAGTGGCCACTCCTTTCCTGCGCCTAGCGGGCGTCCGCGTTGAGCCGAAGAATCACAGCAAACATGACACCCCGGGCGGTTACGGCATCACACCCTGCGTCCGGAGCTTCGAGTTGGTGCACGTCGCCGATGGCGCGCAAGTTCATATTTCTCTTCCCGCGGGTGCATGTCCGGGCGAGCCGCTGTGGGCCGCGGACGGAAAGCGGTTTACGTTCGTGAATCTCGCTCCTGAATCGGTTGAGCTCTGGATCGGCAACGCCAAGACGGGCGAAGTTCATCCCGTGCCCGGTGCACGACTCAATCCGATGTTCAACGACGAAATGCAATGGATGCCGGATCAGAAAACCCTGCTGGTCAAGCTGGTGCCCAAAGAAATGGGTCCTCCTCCGCCAGAACCGATTGTGCCGATTGGTCCCAGCATTCAGGAAACTGCAGGCGAAAAAGGACAGAGCAGTACCTACGAAAATCGCGACACGCTCCGCAACAAGCACGACGAGGATCTCTTCGATTATTACGCGGCCTCGCAACTCGCCTTCGTCAATGCGGAAACCGGAGCAATCACGCCCGTTGGAAAGCCAGCAAATTACGAATTGCTGGATGCTGCTCCGGATAGCCATCATATTCTCATCACCACGATTCACAAGCCCTACTCGTATGTCACCACTAGCGAGCGCTTCCCGAGAGAAGTCGAGGTGTGGGACGTGGCGCAGCCCTCTCAAATTGGCCGACACACCATTGCGTCACTTCCACTGGCGGATCGAGTTCCGATCCATGGCGTGCCCGAGGGGCCGCGCGATTTTTCCTGGCGTGCCACAGAGCCGGCAACGCTGGTTTGGGCGGAAGCGCTCGATGGCGGTGACTGGAATGTGAACGTTCCCGCTCGCGACAAGATCATGCTGACGAAGGCGCCTTTCAGCTCTCCGGCTGTTGAAGTCACGCGGATGGAGCAGCGCTATGACGGCTTCTTCTGGGGCGAACAATCCAACACCGCTCTGTTGGATGAGTACGATAATAACCGGCACTGGAGGCGGACTTTCGTCATCGATGTTGATGCACAACAACAAAAGCCTCGCTTGCTTTGGGATCTCTCGACGGATGAAAGATATGCGAACCCAGGAATTCCAGTGCGACGCCAACTTCCGAACGGGGTTATGGTGATTCGTCAGGAGGGTGATTCGATCTATCTTGCAGGGGTTGGCTCTTCGGCGGACGGGGATCGGCCGTTCCTTGATCGGCTCGATCTAAACACGCGGAAGACCGAGCGATTGTTCCGCAGCGATAAGACTTCGTTCGAGCGATTTCTTTCTTTTACCGGAGCTGATACACGGACCTTTCTCACTTGGCATCAATCGCCGACCGACCCGCCGAACGCGTTTACGCGAACATTAGGAAAAGCCGTCGATGCGCCGGCTGGGGAGGCGGTGGTTGCTTCAACTAGCGTTGCGCTCACTCATATTCCTGACCCGGCGCCCGAGGTGCGCGAAATTAAAAAGCGCCTCGTTAAGTACAAGCGGGCCGACGGACTCGACCTGTCGTTTACGCTTTATACGCCTCCTGGCTATACGGAGGGTACGCGTGTGCCCACGATTCTTTATGCGTATCCTCTCGACTATGCCAACGCAGCGACAGCCAGCCAGGTTGCAGGCTCGCAAGAAACTTTTACCCAATTGCGGAGCTACCGACTGTTGCTTCTCGCCGGGTATGCGATCATCGACAACGCCGCCTTCCCCATCATTGGCGATCCGAAGAAGGCCTACGATACCTATTTGGACCAACTCGTCGCCGATGCGAAGGCCGCGGTCGACGAGGCAGTGCGGCTTGGGGTCGCGGACCCCGATCGCATCGGAGTGACCGGACACAGCCACGGCGCGCTGATGACCGCAAATCTTGTGGCCCATTCCGATCTGTTCCGCGCGGGCGTCGCGACCAGCGGCTCCTATAACAAGACGCTCACTCCCTTTGGTTTCCAGAACGAGCGACGATCGGTGTGGGAAGCAACAGACGTGTATTTGAAGGCTTCGCCATTTTTCTCTGCCGACAAATTGAAGGCCCCGCTCCTCCTTATGCATGGCGCGGAAGACGCGAATCCCGGCACTACGCCACTGCAATCTCAAAGGTTTTACGAGGCGATTCGCGGCAACGGCGGTGTCACCCGTCTGGTGATGCTGCCGCACGAGCCGCACTGGTATGCAGCGATGGAGTCGAACGAACAACTTGTTTACGAGATGCTTCGCTGGTTTGACAAATATGTAAAGAACGCGCCGCCACGTTCGGCCGCCGGAACCCGTTAGAAGGCTTAAGCCACGTCACGTGTTGCAGGATGTCGAACGCTTGAACGTTTTTGAACTTTACTTTGTGTTCAAGTCCACATAGTGGCCGAAGTTGGCGAGCGCGACTTGATCGTTTCCAGGAATGTAGAAACCAAATCTGCCGAGAGAGAGGTTCGCGCCAGACTGAGTGAAGCGATCCAGCACTACCCAGCCATCTCCTTGCCTGATCTGATGAACGATCTCGGTGGGTGTTACTCGGATCTGGAATGTACGAAAACTTTTCTTGTCATTCTTGTGGGGAATTTTGGTCTCATCGCCTTTCTGGCCGTTCTTAACCACCGTGCGGTAGAAATTGTTGTCATCCATTTGGAACAGGATGTAGTTGTTGGCGTCCGTGCAGTCCAGCATCCATTGCAAGCGATGACCCTTGGTCAACATTGCAGAAAAGATAAATGTACCCGACGTGGGAGAGACCGTGTACATCACGAAGTCCCCGCCCTTGCGGGTAAAAGAACCTTTTTCCTGCTTCCAGTCTGCGGCCGGATCCCACTTGGACATGCCGCTGGGAGCCAACGATAAGTCCAGATTTCTCGTTTGACCCGCGGTTACTTCAACGTTCATTGCGCGCGCGAAATTGTCGGCGGTCTTCGCCGTAAGGGTGTAGTTGCCCCCTGCCAGAGTCAGGGGTGCGCCGCTGCTCACCTTGATGGGTGCTTCGTCGGCCTTGGCGATAGTCACCAGCGCGTCGGCGGGAGTGAAAGTAATTTTCAACTCGGCAGGCGCAGCTTCCAGTGCCACATCCGCTGCAGTTAGAGACACTGCGGTTCCAAGTGCGAAGTGCTTCTTCAGCTGTTTGGGTTTGAAGTGGTCTTTACGTAGTTCGACAACGTGATCGCCGGGATTGATTGTGGCCAGAGTGAGCGTGCCATCGGGCTGAATTGTTCCCGCGGGACTTTGATCGATAAGCACTGTAGCGCCCGCAACTCCACCTTGGATCGTCAGCGAAGCGAGGTGAGGGATGGGTTGGAGATTGAAAATCAGTTTGGCTTGCTCGCCTTTGTGAATCCGCACCTTCTGTTCTGGAAGATCCTGAAACCCGTTCTTCGAGACCCGCACGGCGTACTCTTTGAGTTCGAGATTCGGAATGCGCAATTCCCCACCCTGGGTGGGCTGTGACTGAAGCTTGCCGTTTAGAAAAACTCTTGCTTTGTCTTGACCGGTGACCACGACCAGCGTGCCCACCTCTTGGCCGGACTCTAGAAATGCAGTGAGGGTCGGCGCCGTTCCCGCATCTACTTCAAGTTTGTATTGATCATGACCGCGAGTTACGGTTAGCTCGTGCGCTCCAGTAGAAATGGATGGAAGGTCGAGGCCTTGTTCGCCTACGTCAAGCGGAGGTTGGCCGTCAACGCCGACTTTGGCCGCTACATCGCTGGAATAAACATGCAGGCGGTCGGCGATGCCGCTTACGACCAGGGCCATCACTCCTTTGGAGACGACGAGGCCGTTGATGACGGGCCCAGTTCCCGCGCCGTTTGAGAAAGTGAACGATGCTTGTCCTCGCGGTCCCTCGATCTTGAGCTTATGTTCCCCCGCTGCGATTTGGTCGAGAGCCCACTGGCCATCCTGGAATTCGACAGAGGGCTGATCGTCAAATGTCACTTTTCCAGTTGCGGTGTCGGAAGATAGTTTTAGTGCTGGCAGGGCGGCGAACGGCGGCGTAACCGGAATCGATGCGGCAGGAACGGTCTCAACAGGAGCTGACGGGGATGGAGAGGTCGGTGGCTCGTGTTTCTTGCGTACAAAAACAAAAATCGCTACGACGAGAACGACCGCGGCCGCGATAGCAAGGACCGGCCTGGAGGGAAGCTGCGCCGCTTTTACCGGCTTTTTCAGAGCGGCGGACGGGACGGGAGAGGAAGGAACGACAGTTCTGCCAACCGGTACGGGAAACTTTGCGGCGGGAGTAGTTACTTGACCTGGCGGCACGGGAGGCTGCGCGACCGAAACCGGCGCTACGGGGGAAGCCGGAGTTGGCTCGACCACCGGTGGCGTAACCGGAGTTTTATTTGACGGGGGCGACGGCGGAGTTGCACTGGTTGGTACGGCATTGAAGGTCAGAGTCGCACTTTCGTTCACGGCCGGTGCATTCGAACTTCGGGTCACATCCAGCAGGCCCATTCGATGGAGCAGGCCATTTGCGACAGTTAAGACTTCACCATCGGTCGCATATTTTTCCGCGATGGCGCTCACTCGTGCGCCTAGCACTTGCTTCGATGCACTATCGGCGGCGGCCTCGATTTCGCTCTCCATGCTTCGCAGTTCTTCCAAATCGCGGCGACGGTTCTGCCGGCGCTGGGTTTGGAAATCCCGCTGAACTGCTTCCTGAATCTGAATCAACCGCGGCTCACGCGGATAAACTGACAATCCCTCCTCTATTCGTGACAAGGCTCCAGCGATATCTGTTGCTGCTTGCAGCTTACGCGCATGAGAGACGCAATCTTCCACGAAAGTTTCCCGCTTCTGATCGAGAATCAAAGTTCGAATCGTTTTGGCCATGGGATGGCCGGGATTTAACTCGAGAGCTTCGCGGGCCAGTTTTTCGGCTTCGCGCCAGTCGCTTTCGACAGTTGCGTGGGCCTGTTCGACAAGCGCATTCGCCAGGACTGCGCGAGCCAGAGAATTGTTTTCGTCGAGTTCATAAGCGCGGCGCAATAACTTGATTCCCTCGGCAGACTTCTGCTGGGCACACAGATCCTGACCCTCGGTCATGAGTCGATGAGCCTCGGTTTTTCGCTTCACACCGTCCTGGGCGAGCTTCTCAAGTTCGGCTAATTCCGCGTCGTGGGGAAACTCGGCGGCTGCGCCTTGCAAAAGATCCAGCGCCCGCGCGTAGTCGCTGGAATGCAGGCAGGTGTCGATTTGTTCGACCAGCCGCGTCTTGGATTCGATGCGGACCTGCTGGTCACGCCTTTTTTGTAGGCGTTCTACTTCGAAAGTCAGCCCGGGGTACTGGCTATAAATGGTGCGCAGAATTTCCCAATCGTTCAGCGCATCGCCGTAAGAACCCTGTTCTTCGCGCAAGTGAGCGCGGGCGACTATTGAGTTGACGAGATCGCGCTTGTCCTGCACCAGCCGAAGCGCGCGTTCAAAATGTGATTCGCCGGGATGAAGATCGAGCGCCTCGCGCAGAATGTTGACTCGCTTATCGAGGTCAGGCTCACCTTCCGTCCGCCGATCAACCGAGGCGATGAACGCGGAAAGCTCCTGCCGCTGCTGTTCTTCAATGTCGTACTTCAGCGCCTGAAAGATGGCGTTGTTCGGGTATTTCGCCAAATACGCCTGACACGCATCCATCGCCTTGCGGAAGTTGTGATCGGTGAGATTTCTCCGCGCTTCGGCATACGCGATGTTCATTGCGTCATGTTCAGAGCGTACCTCATTGTAAAAACCCTGATAGTTGGCTCCGCTTTCCCGGTTGATGGAATCGGGGGCGCGACGATCGAGATCCAGCACTACGCCGAGTTTGGCAAGAGCGCTGCTTACGTCGCCCTTGTGCCATGCGTCCATGGCAGCGCGATGGAGGTGTTCTTTTTCCTGGCGGAGTTTTTTGTATTCCTGTTCGTCGCGGTCGACCTCGGCCAGCAACTGCAAGGCGCGCTCTTCCTTGGGCCGAAGTTGTAAGACATTCTGCAAGGCCTCGCGAGCGTGGGCGTAGGCGTGATTGTCGATGTGCTGCCGGGCCAGGCGATACCAGTTGTCGATCTGGCGTTCACTCCGGCGGTTTTCAATTCTGCTCTTCAGCGATAGCGCGACGGCGTTATCCGGCTCGATCTGCAGAGCCTCCTGCAATTTTTGCAGGGCGAGAGGATCTTCCTCCTCCTCAAAGCGTGCGCGGGCGGCATCGAGCAACTGCGACAATGTTTTTCGCCGGACCGAGCCATCTAGCCGGCGGCGCAGAGAGCCAATCGCCTCGTCCATGTGGCCCTCAGCCTCGAGCTCGCCGAGAATTTCGCCGGCAAATTGAAAGTCCCCTTCTTCAAGCGCCTTGGTGGCCCGCTGCAGACGCGGCCGCGTGCGTTCCGGATCAAAAAATTCGATCGGCTCATTACGCAAAGCCTTATTGAGCGTGTCGCCAAAATCGCGGGCGCTCCCGAACCGATGCCAGGACTGCTTTGCCATCGCTTTGTGCAACGTCCGGCTCACGGGCTGGCTCACAGCCGAATTTAATTCTGCCGCGAGGGGCGGAATCTGACGCAAAATCGCGTCGACAACTTCATCGGCGCGGGCGCGCTGAAATGGATTCCGTCCGGTCATGGCTTCGTAACAGACCACGCCCAAAGAAAAAATATCGGAGGCCGGCGACAGCGCCTTCAATTCGATCTGCTCCGGAGACATGTAAAGGAGCGTGCCCTTTTGTGCCCGCGTGGTATGAGCATCGGCCATGTGCGCCACGCCGAAGTCGATAATTTTCACCGAGTCGTCTTCCATCACGAAAATGTTGCTCGGCTTCAGATCGCGATGCACGAGCCCGCGTTCATGGGCTGCTTGTAGGCCGCGGCAGGTCTGGGAAATGATGTCGATGGTACGCTCAACGGTGAGACGATGGCTGGCTTTGCGGATGAAAAACTCGAGCGTAGTGCCGGGAAGCAGCGGCATCACGAAGTAGGGTTTTTTCTTACCGTCTTCTTCGAACTCTCCGATGTCGAAGATTTCTACGATGTTGGGGTGGCTCATGGAGGCGAGGACGTCGCATTCCTTGTAGAACAGTTGCAGGGAAGCGGGATCGGGAATATCGAGGATCGTCTTTACCGCGACTTCGCGCCGTATCACGGTATCGTAGGCCCGATAGACGAGGCCCATGCCACCCTGGCCGAGGACCTGCCGGACTTCGTAACGGCCAGCTAGTTTTCTGGGTGAAGCGGGATTCTCCATCAATGCCTCGGCGGGGGGAAGGCCTTAGCATCTTACCGGATTTGGCCGAAAAATGCTGCGATTTTCGAAGCGAGTTGCGGCGATTCTGCATCCCACCGAGCGCCATCGAAGTCATACGGTTAAAACATTCGTCGTCACGACCGCAACAAATTGCGCAGGATGAACAGCACATTGGCCGGGCGTTCGCCCAAACGCCTCATGAAGTAGGGATACCACTCACTGCCAAAGGGAATGTAAACCCGGACACGCCAGCCGTTGCGCACCAGACTCTGCTGTAAGTCGCGGCAGATGCCGTAAAGCATTTGGAATTCGAAGGAGCCTGGGGAAAGTTTTTCACGCCTGGCGAACGCCTCGGCCTCGCGAATGATGTTCTCGTCGTGCGTGGCCAGCCCGTGGTAGATGCCGCTCTTCAGCAGAATCTTCATCAGTTTTACGTAGTTGGCGTCAACGTCAGACTTGGCAGCAAAGGCAATTTCCGCAGATTCTTTGTAAGCGCCTTTGCAAAGCCGAATACGGATGCCTTCGGACAGAAGTTTTTCGATGTCGCTCTCGGATCGCTTCAGGTACGCCTGAACCACCGTGCCAACAGCGTTTGCGTTTCCGGGCATGCGGTGAAGTTCGTGGACAAAATCCAGAGTGCGCTGCGTGTAAGGCGATCCCTCCATATCTACGCGCACAAAACTGGCAGGTTTCATCGATGCGGCTTTTGCGACCAAGCCGCTGACGATATTGCGAGCGAGTGCTTCATCGACATCGAGCCCCATGTGAGTAAGCTTGAGGCTGATATTTGCGTTGAGATGATTGGCGGCGATGGCGTCGAGGATCTGATCGTAGAGCTGAGCGCTGTGACAGGCCTCGTCCGGATTAGTTACATTTTCGCCGAGGTTGTCGATAGTCACGCTCATGCCGGCGCGGTTGATAGCCTGCGTGGCGCGCACGGCATCGTCGATTCCAGTTCCGGCAACGAAGCGGCCGGAAACACGGCGGCCGAGCGAGGAGCGTTCGGCGAAACCGCGCAACGATGAATTCTCGGAGAGGCCGACGAAGAACGCCCTCAGCATGCTTCACCCGGAAACCGGTAAGGCTGGGGGGCCGATTGGTTGAGGAAGATCACAGAACTTTGTATCACAATGGAGTCAGGGAATCGAAGAATCGAGGTCGCCTGTTCCGCGAGAGGGGCGGCCTACTTTTCCGAGAGAGAGGACTGGTCTCGAAAGTGGATGCAAGTCGACGAAGAGTTCTCCAAAATTTCTGCTAACGTAGATGTAACGATTTCCCCGAAGGTGGATTATCCACTCAGGAAGCAAATAGTATGTCTGGAAAAGCAATCAAAATCGCACAGACCAACGTCGAGCCGACCAACGACGACAGGAAGATGGGAACCGTGACATGTTCCCCTGACAAGTGCGGCGAGATGTTTGCCATCTATCACGACTATGCAGATGCGGACGATAACGAGGCAGCGCAGCAGGCCCAATGGTTGGAGGACAAGTTGGCGGAAGAGCATCGAAGGGGCAGAGGACACGAAGATGCCTATGATCTTCCGTCCATGACTTGGCGCTAGGTATGCTGAGAGGGGACAAACACAAACCTTGTGTCTACGGGCGTTGCTAGCGATTCACACCGGCGTTAAGGCGTGAATTTCATCTCGATAATTTCTGAAGTCTCATGCGTTGCGGCTTCAAACTTCCATTGCAGGAGCGCCTTCTGCGCAGCCTCCGCCAGCACGGGATGGCCGCCAAGCACCTTGACGGATTTTACCGTGCCGTTGGGAGCAACTAATCCCACCACTTTTACGGTGCCTCCAATCGACATCGAGCGCGCGACGTCGGGATAAACCGGGGCAACCCGAGTCAAAATTTTGC
>JBAPOI010000053.1:0-2409 GCA_049279555.1 Candidatus Sulfotelmatobacter sp. | reverse complement strand
GGTCAATTCAGCAGTGCGCACCGTGAAGGTGCAGAAGAAACTTCGCCGGCACAATCGCAATGCAGCGCCAGCCGATGGCGACACCGCATCTTCGCACCTCGCCGGCCTCACCGTGGACCTGCAGCGCCGCGGCATGACCCAGGATCAGATCAAGTGGATGGAGCAATATCTCTTCTACATGAAGGCGCTGGGCCTGGTTGAGCCTGAAGAAGAGCGTCACCAGTGGGTTTTCCACATCATGGTTTCGGGTCGCTACGCGGAATGGCGCATGACTCAGGACGTCGTTCCCATGCAACGCCCTGAGTCCGCAGTGGTCACGGCCGAGAACAGCGTCCAGTAGTCTTCACATCGCATACTGCGCTTCGCCATTGCCGAACGACCAGTTCTCCCACGCAACTTCAACCAGATTGATCATCAGATCCTGTGGCCGAACTCCTGGATTCTCCGCCAAAAGTTCGGCCATTCGCTTGTAGAGCTTGCGCTTCTGCGCCAGCTTCCGCCCGGTGGACAATGTAATCTGCACCATCACGAAGTCGTCCGTCCGCTGTACACCGAGATACGCAGGATCGTAGACCAGACCGCCTGCAGGATGCTCGGTAATGACCTGAAACCGGTCTTGCGCCGGAGCATCCATCGCTTCTATCAGCGCCCGGTGAACCCCGTCGCCTAGAGCTTTTCTATATTCTTCGGTCTTGCCTTCGCGTAAAGCGATTCGAACCAGCGGCATTTGTGCCTCCTCAAGTGTCAGGCGCCATGCGCCTCTGGGCAATGGATGAACCTGTGCCATAATCCGATTCATGCATTTCCACATCAGGGATTTTCACGTCGTCACAAATCGACGCGGCTCGGCGAATCGCAAATCGAATCGATCGTGATTTAATTGAGCATGATCGTACTCATGGCTGGCCTGCCCGGTACTGGCAAAACTACCCTTGCCCGCGAGCTCGCTCTCCGTACCGGCGGGCGCGTGCTTAGCAAAGACGACATCCGCCATGCGTTATTCTCAGCCGAGGAGATCGAATACTCGCCTCAGCAGGATGACTTCTGCCTGCACGTCATGCTTGAGACCGCCGGCTATTTGCTGCAGCAAGATCGCTCACGGATTGTTTTTCTCGACGGACGGCCGTTTTCTCGCCGCTACCAGATCGACAACGTCCTCAACGCCGCGGCCGCCATCCGTCAGAACTGGCACATCATCGAGTGCATTTGCCCGGAAGAAATTGCCCGTGAGCGTATCGAGCAGCAGTCTGCCTCAGGAACGCACGCCGCCGCGAATCGCGATTACCAACTCTATCTGAATGTGAAGTCGCACTTCGAAGCGATCACGTTGCCAAAAACAGTGATCGACACAGCACGGTCAATCGAAGCGTGTGTCCAGCAAGCTCTTGCGATTCTTCTGTGACCTCACTCGGGCAGCGTGTAGTCAAAATCGTACGAATGTTTTCCCTCAACAATGTGGATCGTCATCGTGCCGGTTAGACCGGCCAATTGCCCGGTGCCGGAATCGGGTACAACCGTGACGCTCAGTTCCGGGGCGCCGCGCGTCATAATGCCGCGGTGCAGAAGTGCGAAACTGCCGGCGCGCTCGCCCTTGGGCGTGCGCAGCGTTCCTGTGACTCGCTCGATCGCGACATAACCTGCCGACCCTTTCACCTCAGTCATCGCAGTCAGCATTTGGCCCTTGCTCGTGGCTTCGAGATCGCCATGGAATTGTTTGTCAATCGACATTCGACCAACCGTCGGGTCGCCGGCTTTGTCGTCCTGCTGAGGAGCAAGCTTTACATCGAACGGTCCGCTGGCATGAGCGGGCATAGATGTTCCCTTCTGAGATGAGTTGGTCTGGGCTGCGGAAAAATGCAAGCCAAAGAAAATTGTGGCAGCGACTGCGGCCACAACCAGGGTCGCTGCCAAATTTCCACTCGCGGCGCGATAACTCTTCATTCCTGCATTGTCATTGCCAGCGCACCGTTTGGTCAATTGCGCATGTCGACGATTTCTCCTTTTTCGAGGTACGCGAGCAGCCATCCCATCACGCGCTTCCAGCCATCGGCGTGATTGGCGGCGGCATCGGGAGTCGCGGCGAAACCTTCGTGGGTTATTTTAAGCAGCGTGCCGGTTCCCGCTCGCTGCGGGCCTTTTGGGTGCAACCCGTGCACGCTTTGCGCTTCGAGCTCCCAGCGAACAACCGTCTGGATCGCTCCGGTCCAACTCGCGCTCCAGGTATGCACGAGCCGCCGTGGTGGATCGACCTCCAAATATTCACCTTCCACGCGAAACTGTTTTCCGTCCACGCCCACTCCATCGCTCGACCATTTTCCGCCGACGCG
This sequence comes from Candidatus Sulfotelmatobacter sp., assembly GCA_049279555.1. GTDB lineage: Bacteria > Acidobacteriota > Terriglobia > Terriglobales > Acidobacteriaceae > Sulfotelmatobacter. The sequence goes on along the minus strand of JBAPOI010000053.1, from coordinate 82 downwards.
AACATCGCCCTTCCACTCGGTGATGCGGTACATATTGCTCGCTCCCCACCAGCGCGGCATTTGTTCGGGATCGGTAATGGCC
>JBAPOI010000052.1:0-5292 GCA_049279555.1 Candidatus Sulfotelmatobacter sp. | reverse complement strand
GATCATAGGCATGACCAGTAGAAAAATGATCGGCCAGGAGAAGCCACGTCGAAAAACATAGCACTCTGTCTAAGACTTCCTCGAGGTAGACGAACACGTTGACGCCGACGCTCCGCACTCGTTCCCTCGATCCCTTGCTGTCCGTGAGGCTGCTCGCGATGGCACGGAATTCAGATAAGCTATTTTCAAACGTGTTCATTTCGGATTCGAAATCCGACTGGTCAAATCCAAGTCGCCAGAGAAGCTTGGTGCGTAGACTGTCTTCGCCTGTTTTCGATATCGATAGATGCGGCGCTCCGACAAGCTGCAAAGCAGCCGTTAGCTGCTCTTCGCTAGTGAACACCAACTGCTTGATGATTTCAGCGGGAGTCTCGGTCGGCATCAAGTGCTCAATCTTTTCTCCAATCGAGGTCCCCTTCAAGGAACGAAGCCGCCATTGCAACTGACCTAGGTCAGCCTCGTCTTTTTGAATTGCGATAAGCAGCCGTTTGAGCCTTGCGTTCGGGGTTGCATCTTCGCCGATTCCGACCACCCGAGTCCCCAATCGAGAACACTCAAAATGTGCGTCTGCCCAATTCAGGTGGGGGAAAGCTGCAGGAGATCGTCTAACCTCCGTGCCGGGTATGACAATCTCTCCCGTGTCAATGCATTCGTCTATCGCCGCGACAATGTCCTGGTCCGATGCCAACAAAACGGCCTGAAACGCTTGACCGTGCGTGAGTCTATCAGCAATTTCTCGAGACGATCCTCGCCAAAGTTTTTTGTGCTTGGGATGACCGCTGAATCGCGGCCTAAGTTCGCCACCATGTTGCTCAATCAACTGCGAACAAATAGATTTAAGTTCAGACTCAGAGAACGCATTGCCCACGAAACCAAGGCAACTCAATCCTGCTAAAGTCATCGTAGTACCAGGCGCTACCCCCAAAAATCAATGCTCGATGGAAAGCAAACCAATTAGAACTAACCCCGTGCTGCTTCCTTAGCATGCCCTCAAACTGCAGCCGCAAAGCACGTGTGACCCTGTCCTGCTGTGGCAGAGAGGCCAGATGAAGGCCAGAGCAGCTTGGATTAGCACAGTGCCAGAGGGGCAAGTCGAGACGAGGCGGCATAAATCGCATCTCGCCGGCCTTGCAGAGGCCGAGTGGCCCGACGATGTGGTGCCCGAGCTGAAAGACCCCCGGGGCGATGTTTAAAAGTTCCTCACACTGCGTTGTCGAAAGCTCGTCCCGAATTTCGCTGAACTTGAACGCGGCATCGTAAAGAACGTGGCCGTATATCCATGGGTACCGGATCCTCCCTGCCTCACAACACGATTCGAGTTCGCGCTCTATTGCCGCTGTATCGGTAAGGCTTAGGTCAAGCAACACCTGCGTGTGTCCAAACGCAAGAAATAGGGCGAAAATCGCAGCATTTCGGTCAGCCTTAGGGTTTTGTGCAAGCAGCGCTTCAACTAACTCTTGGCCCTCAGCACTTGGCACGATGGCATTTGCCAAGAGATCGCTTATTGGAAATGGGGAAATTCGGACACCGCGGTTGAACAGCACCGACAAGGCAAAAAGCTGGACGATTTTGGCCCTGGACGGAGCGTCACTATAAATATCTTCCAACTCTCTGCTGAGGTACATTTGAGACCTCTCAACTTAAAATGAAAGGGGGACACGGCGCGCCGTGTCCCCTTCCACAGTACGTCATTAAATTTTGGTTGTAGAGCCCTTGGTTCTGGTGCCAGCGTTTCTGGCACCGGTCAAATAAGCGAACAACTCTCCCTAGCTGCAGCCGCTCGTGCTCCCGCAACTTCCACACCGATAGCACGAACCATTCCGCGTCATGATGCTGCCGCAGAAGCTGCAGGTCGGAGCGTCGCCCAGGTCGATGATGCCGGCCAGCGCGTCGGCGGCGTGAAGAGAGCCGGGCTTCGGGCCTCGGGCTTCGGGCTTCGGCTCAATGCCATTCATCTCGCCCTCTGACGGCTGAGAACTGAGAGCTGACGGCCTGAGTCGCAGATTCTCGAACAGCATCTGCTGCTGGCCGGTGAGAAAGCGCATTTGCAGCCAGCGGAAGATGTAGTCCATGATCGACTTGGCATAGCCGATATCGGCATTGCCGCTCCAGCCGCTGGGCTCGAAACGCGTGTGCGCGAATTTTTCACAGAACAGCTTCAGCGGCACGCCATGTTGCAGCGCGATCGAAACCGCCAGCGCAAAGCTGTCCATCAGCCCCGAGACCGTCGAACCTTCTTTGGCCATGGTGACGAACAGTTCACCGGGATCGCCGTTGGGATAGAGTCCGACGGTGATGTAACCCTCGTGGTCGCCGACCTTGAACTTGTGCGTGATCGACGCCCGCTCCTCCTGCAGCTTGTGCCGGACGGCACGCGGAGGCGCATTGAGATTGTCTTCTTGTGGCGCGGCCGCCCCCGGCCGCGGATCATCTTTGCTGGAGTTCGCAGTCTTCGTGCCCGCTGCCGAGAGCGGCTGCGACTTCTTGCAGCCATCGCGATACACCGCGACCGCTTTGAGGCCGAGCTTCCAGGCCTGGAGGTAAGCCTCCATAATGTCTTCAACCGATGCGTTCTCCGGAAGATTGACCGTCTTCGATATAGCTCCGGAGATGAACGGCTGCGCCGCCGCCATCATCCGCAAGTGGCCCATGTAAGCAATCGACCGCGTTCCCTTGGCCGGCTTAAATGAGCAATCGAACACTGCAAGATGATCGTCCTTAATATGCGGAGCGCCTTCGATAGTTCCCGTCGCATCGATGTAACTGACAATCGCATTCGCCTGATCATGATCGTACCCAAGCTTGAACAACGCCGTCGGCACCGTCTGATTGACGATCTTAATCATCCCTCCACCAACCAGCTTCTTGTACTTCACCAGCGCCAAATCGGGCTCGACCCCGGTTGTGTCACAGTCCATCATGAAGCCGATTGTGCCGGTGGGGGCCAGGACTGTTACTTGGGAATTTCTGTAGCCGTATTTTTCGCCGTGGGCTAGGGCTTCGTCCCAGCAGGCTTTGCTGGATTCATGGAGTGCGGTGGGGACGTTGTTTTTGTTGATGTTGTTTACGCTGGCGCGGTGCATGCGGATTACATCGAGGAAAGGTTCGCGGTTGATGTACCAGCCGGGGCAGGCGCCGCCGGGCATGTGCTCGGGAGCGCTCGCTTCGCTCGCTGGACGGACGAAGGCGTCCGTCCCTACACGGGCATTGCTGGTGCCGGCTAAGTTGGCGCCGAGATTCGACTCAGCTAAATTCTTCTTGGTGGCGTCGGTTGCCGGGTACAAGGGTTGGCATTGTTCTGCGATCTTGCTCGATTGCAGATAGGCTTCGCCGCACATGATGGCGGTTACGCAGGCAGCGTAGTCGCGGCCGGCGTCTGAGTCATAGGGTAGGCCTGCGGCCATGAGCAGTGCACCGAGATTTGCGTATCCCAAGCCGAGCGGGCGGTAGTCATGCGAATTGCGCATGATCATTTCGGTGGGATAGCCGGCGTTGTCGACCAGGATTTCCTGGGCGGTGATCAAGATGTCGACGGCATGGCGATAGGCTTCAACATCGAAGGTTCCGTTGGGCGCGAACTTCAGAAGATTCAGGCTGGCGAGGTTGCATGCGGAATCGTCGAGGAACATGTACTCGCTGCAGGGATTGCTTGCATTGATGCGGTCCGTATTCTTCGAAGTGTGCCAGCGATTTGTGGTGGTGTCGTATTGCATGCCGGGATCGCCGCAGTGCCAGGTGGCTTCGGAAATTTTCTTGAGCAGGTCTTTGGCTTTGTAAGTCTTCATGACGCTGCCATCGCGCACAGACTTGGTAGAGAACTCGGTGTCGCGCATCACGGCGTACATAAAGTCGTCGGTCACGCGGACGCTGTTGTTCGCATTCTGAAAGAAGATGGAGGAATATGCGTCGGAATCGGGATGCGAGCCGTCGTATCCCATGGCAACGAGAGCGTGAGCCTTGGCTTCCTCTTTCTGCTTGCACTCGACGAACTCAACGATGTCGGGATGATCAACATTGAGGATGACCATCTTGGCGGCGCGCCGAGTCTTGCCTCCAGACTTGATGACGCCGGCGAAGGCGTCGAAGCCTTTCATGAAGCTGAGCGGGCCGCTAGCCGTGCCTCCGCCGCTGAGACCTTCGGTGGATGAGCGCAGGGATGAGAGATTGGTTCCGGTACCGCTGCCCCACTTGAAGAGCATGCCCTCAGTCTTCGCCAGGGTGAGGATGGAATCGAGGGAGTCCTTCACCGAATTGATAAAGCAGGCGGAGCATTGCGGATGGCTGTAGCCGGTGACGCCGAATTCGACCTGCTGCGTGCGCACGTTCCAGTGCCAGTTACGGGCATCGGAGTTGGGCTCGATGCGGTCGCAGCCCACGTTGAACCAGACAGGAGAGTTGAAGGCGGCGTACTGGCGCACGAGGATGTGCACGAGTTCGTCGTGGAAAGTCGCGCCGTCTTCGGGCGACTTGAAGTATCCCTGGTCGAGTCCCCAGTTGCGGATGGTCTCGGCAACGCGGGTGACGAGCTGGCGAACTCCGGTTTCGCGCTCGGGGGTGCCGACCTTGCCGTGCAGATATTTGCTGGCCACGATGTTGGTCGCGGTCATGGACCAGTCTTTGGGAACTTCGACATCTTTCTGCTCGAAGATCACGTTGCCCTGGGCGTCGGTGATCTGGGCGAGGCGGAGATCCCATTCGAGTTCGTCGTAGGGAGAGACGCCGGGCTTGGTGAAGAGGCGGCGGAAGGACAGGCCTGGGGCGGTCTTCTTGGCAGAGGTGGCAGGGGATGCGGGGGCGGCCGCGGCGGGGGAATCGACGGTAGTTTTAACGTCCGGCATTGCTTTCTCCATTAATAGTTAGATTCTATCTAGCGTGGCCCGATTCGACGTCCATGGGGGTGGGCGGGGAGTGGGCCGTCCCCGAGCGATTTGTTCGGGGGTACGACAGTTCCTGTAAAGAGCGGTTCTTTCGCCCCTTCGGGGCTAGTTCTTTCTTCGAGTTCATCGACCCACGGCTTACGCCGTGGGCTGCATTCTTTCGCCCCTTTGGGGCTGGGCGTTCTTTGAAACCTATGCTTTTATGTTTGGGCTCCCGATTTTTCAAAATAGCAAGCCGCCGCAAACAAGCAATAACGCGGCTGAGCCGATCATTTCGTTGCCTACAAAGAATCCCATCATGCTGGCACCGACTCCCGCCTCCAGCAGCACGGTCAGACCGCAGAACAGAACGAGCGTCTTGCGCAATCTGGTTTCTGTGATGCCAGCCATCAGCGCGACAATCGCAGTTACGAAC
>JBAPOI010000051.1:0-3100 GCA_049279555.1 Candidatus Sulfotelmatobacter sp. | reverse complement strand
AGATTGAATAGGCCTTCGCGACCCGGCTCGATGTGCGCGCTGTGCTGAATGTACTTCGGAGACCAGAATGTTTCAGCCTTCGCGTAGTCACGTTTATTGAACAGCGTCTCGAATGCTTCGAGCACGATCTCCTTGTTCCTCTGCTGCGTGGTCTTCTCCATAAAGTCAGGCTCCTCGGTCTCTCACGCGAGTCTTGTCCTTGTTTTGACAGGGACGCGCCGCGATGAGGATTGAGTGCTCGCACACGCGTCAGCTCCCTCAAGAAAATACTACGTACGTCCGTATTGAATTGTCAAGCACCGCATCTAGCGCGCGCAGGGGGGCCGATCTTGATTTCCAATAAGGACACGTGTATTGTTTGACTATAGACAACTGTTAGTGACGGTTGTCGATACAGATCACCAAGGCAGCGTCGCGTATCACAGCCTGAGCTAGCATGCCGAGACCATCACTTCGTGAAAAAATACTCGCCGAAGGCTTTAAGGTCGTGCTCGAACAGGGATATTGCGGCGCCACAGTCCGCGACATCGTCCGTGCGGCGGGCGTGCCGCAAGGATCATTCACGAACCACTTCGAGACGAAGGAGGCCTTCTGCCTCGAACTCCTCATACGCTATTTTGCGATGGTCCAGCAGAACATCACCAAAACCCTCCGGAACGACTCGCTCAAGCCGCTCCACCGTCTTCGCCAGTGGTTCGATATTCAGTTCGACTTTCTAAAGCAGGCTGACTTTCGCAACGGGTGCCTGATCGGCAATTTCAGTGCGGAAGTGGGCGCGCATAGCGACCGGATTCACGCGAAGTTGGCCGAGATTCACGCAGAGATTAACGAATCAGTTGTCTACTGCCTGAAGGCGGCGGTCAAAGCCGGTGAGTTGTCTGCGGCGCTTGATTGCAAAGAGCTTGCACATTTTATCTATTCCTCTCTGCAAGGCGCAATTCTGCAAGCCAAAGTAGAACGAAGCCCTCTTCCGTTGAAGCGGTTCGTAAAGATCGTGTTTTCAACGATTCTTCGCTGAGATGTGGGCCTTTTCCGAACAGCGCGAAGAATCGCGCCCTTAGAGGACTCACTGAGGGGTCGAGGAAAATTCTCGCCGTGACCGATCCGCGTTCTTTATCACGCATTATCCCGACTAAGAGGCAACCCACCCATAAAGCTGGCAATCTCTTTGGCCAGCTCGTGAGGCTCATCAATCGGGATCAAGTGGCCGCTCGCAACATCGTGCCCAGCAAGCACTGCGGCAAGTGCGCTCTCGTTTTGCACGTCCCCTACGGCGGGATTCACACCGTCCTGTCGATCAAGTTTTTCAGGGTATCGAGCGATCGCTGTCACCTGATGCCCACGGCGGCGCAGTTCTGAAATAAGGCGGGTGCCAACGTTTCCTGTGGCTCCAATTAGCGCGATTTTCATTCTGTTCTCCTCCTAGGTAATGCTGGTCTCAACTCGACTCGTCGTGGAGCTTAAGACTATTCGGAGAATGGCGCTCCAGCGACGAGGTCTGCGAAATTTGGAGGTGCGAACCCCTCAACGTATCGAATGCCAAAATCCCGAAGAATATTGTCAATCGCCGTCATCGGTTTCTGACGAACGACGTTGCAAAGGCATCCTTTAAATCCGTCCTTGAATGCCAGCCGGGGAAATACGGTTAGGATCGCCTGCTGTTTCTCCAGCGAGATGCGATCAAGACCGGCGCCAAGGACATCCACCGCGATTCCTGAATGAGTCATCACTACTTCGGGCTCTTTATGGAGAGCGAGTGTTGGGGTCGTGTGAAGTGCAATAGCGTCCCACACAAGCTGCGTCTGCTGAGCAGGGATCCCGCGCCCTTTCAAGAATTCGCGCGCGGCATTCGCGCCGTCTACCTCGAAGCGATTCTCCCCGTTGTACCGCTCGGTCAAACCGAGGTCGTGCAGGATCGCTGCTACAGCTAAGAGCTCAGCGTCCGGTGCTATCGCGGCGCTCTCTGCAAGGACGATTCCGAACAACCAAGAGCGCATCACATGATTGAAAAGAAATGGCTCTAACAAACTCCGCGACAAGTCTATTGCGTCGTGCACCAGCGCTGTGTCGGGTACTTTGATCCCTGCGAAATCCATGTTCATCTTTTCTCGCCTTCAGACCGTTGGGATATAGCGTGAAGTTCACTCGACTGCGGCATTGTTGAGCAGTCTTTCTACCTTCGAATCCAATTCCCGAGCGACCTTCAGGGCATCCGGGTTTTCGTATGGGGACAGAAAGCTGGTCATCCTGTCGTAGGACAAATGCACGCCATCGTCCCGCTCATCAACGAGCACGGTCACAGGCGCATATGACCCCGCGTCCGGAACATGCTTGGCCATCTCCTTCATGACTAGAGGATTGCCGATCACTAGCCTCATGATCTTCGGTTTCGCGAGTCCTGTTTCCTTCCGAACGACGGCACCGTGATCGAATTCCAAGAACAACATCAGACCTGATTCCCCCATGTTTCGGTTGATCACTTCCTCCAACTCGGCGAATGTGCCGGACGACCTGGAAGCGCTCGCGAACGCGGCCAGATCCAGTCGTCCGATACTAGACTTCAAGGCGCTCACCACCGACTCGAATGGTCTTGATGTTGTAAGACTGAAGCGCTCTACTTCGACTTTTCTAATTGGCATTGATCGTTCCTCTCGGGCTAAATGCTCGCTCTGAAAACGTGCAGCCTACACCTGGGCGAAGCCGCCATCGACAAACAACTCCGCCCCCGTCACGTAGCTCGCATCATCAGATGCGAGAAACACCACTGCTTTGGCGATCTCATCCGGCTGTCCGAGCCTCCCGAGCGGAACTACATTGGAGATCATCTTGAACCGTTGCTGTCCCGTCTCTGAGGAACCCAGTAGTTCGCTAAGCCCCGGAGTATCAGTGGAACCCGGGCTCACGGCGTTCACGCGAATGCGGCGACTCCGCAAATCCGTCGCCCACGTGCGGGCGAATGAGCGCACGGCGGCCTTGGTAGCGCTGTAGACGCTATTCGACGGCAGTCCCTTGCTAGCAACCACAGACGCACAAAGGACGATGGAGGCACCGTCCTTGAGTAACGGCAATGCCTTTTGTACGGTGAAGAGCAGTCCTTTCA
>JBAPOI010000050.1:0-1553 GCA_049279555.1 Candidatus Sulfotelmatobacter sp. | reverse complement strand
GCCGTTGACCTTCGGGGCAAGACGCCGATGGTGCGCCGAGAGGCGGAGGTGCCGGGGCCAGAGCCGGTCGGCGCTCCAGGAAGCGAGCGCCAGTGCGGAAAGCAGCAGCGCGGCTAGCAGGCGTTTGGTCAAAGTTCTTGTTGAGAAGGAAGGGAGGAGGTTGCTGGTGAGCTTTTTGGCTGGCATGGCGGCAGCCCCTGTTCGTTGCGATGAAGGCTACATAGTCGAAAAGAGAGAAGGCAGATTGGTTGCCGTGGAGAATGGCTGAGCGGCTAAGGCGTAAAACCAAGAAAAGAGACGGATTAGGAGACAGGTTGCCACGGTGGGGGGACGCGAGACGTGTACGCAAGCCGTGTATGCGCGTCCGGATTTCCACAGGAGTTTCGGGGTGGGTATGGATTGCCCCGGGAATATTCAGCGAATTCTTTGACAGACATGACCCCACCCCCGGTGTTTTTCTGTAAGAGTGGCAAACAAAGGGGTTAGGCTTGACGTGGCGCGTAAGAGTGGCAAATGCAGGACTTAAAGTGGCTGTGTTTTCAATCCGTTCCGGAGGGTCTCTAAGAGTGGCAACGAAAGGACTTGTGCTTGACGCGGCGTCAACATTGGTGAAACGGCTTACAGCGGACAGCTCACAGCTGAGAGCGATCGGGGAGTTGGAGGGGAGTGAAGACGGGGAGAGGCAGGGGTCTGAAGACCCGCGGCTACAAAAACTCGAGAGTGAGCTGAACGCAGAGACGCGGAGGGCACAGAGGGAAAAAGGATGTGGCGAAGGGAGGAGCGAGTGGCTGGGATACGACGGAATCATGCAATAGGATACCACGGATTCTGGTTACTGTCAATAACTATTATTTAATGGTACCGTTCGAACGTGAGACGCGGAAGTGGAATGATTGGAAGGAGTTGGGGGGGATTCTGTAGTTTGGTGAGACAAAAACGGCTGGAAAATTGACCAATCCTCAAGTAACCGCATGCGACCAGGTGCTGGAATGGCCTCCAGGCCCGAATATGGACGAGGATAGATTGCTCCCTGGTACGGCCGGGCGGTAATATGAGATTGTGAATTTTGAATGGGATCCGGGCAAAGCTAGACGGAACCGGCAGAAACACAGGATTTCATTCCACGAAGCGGCGACCGTATTCGATGATCCACTGGCGGAAACGTATCCACCCGGATCATTCGACTTCGGAAGAACGCTTTATCACGGTGGGAACGTCGAGCGCAGGACGGGTGGTGATCGTGGCCCACGCGGACCGCGGGGAAAACGTCAGAATCATCAGCGCTCGAAAGACGACGCAGCGCGAACGAAAACAATATGAAGAAAAAAATTGAGAAACGAGCGAAACGCGACGAGCTGCGACGGGAGTATGACCTGTCTAAATTGAATGGTGGAGTGCGCGGGAAATATGTAGAACGATATCGAGCGGGAACGAATCTTGTGTTGCTCTCGCCAGATGTCGCCGAATATTTTACGGATGAGCAGTCGGTTAATAAGGCCTTGCGGGGCCTGATTGATGCGGCGAAAGGTTCGAGTCGCCGTACGCAGTGAGCT
>JBAPOI010000049.1:0-2565 GCA_049279555.1 Candidatus Sulfotelmatobacter sp. | reverse complement strand
CCGATACGTCTTGCGGTTTTGAATGCCTTCACTACGGCCCATCAGGTGGCTCGGGCGGCGCTCACTTCGTAAACTCGTATTCGGCGCCAACAGGCTTTCCGGGTTCATTTCAGTGGGTGCAAATTGCATCTTCAACAAATAGCCGCACGGTAGCGAGTACGGGGACGAAACAGTATTGGCGAACTAACCCTTGTGGTGGTCTCGATACCGACTATCCTTATGACACGGCAAACCCGACAAATGATAGTCCGGAGGCGCCGTTGACAACGGGGTATTCGGATCGGAACCGGGCTGATTCGTTTACGATGACTCTCATGTATAAGCCTACGCTGTCGAATTCGAGTTTTGTGCCGATTGCAAGCGTATCTTGGTCGTGGTCCGGGGACGCTACATCGAGTGATGGTGGAAGCACCTGGACAGTTGCCAGTAGGACGGGTGCTGGGACATTAAGTCCTGCCGCTACCACTGTCTTTCCGAGCTGGACCGGGAACATTACAAGCTGCGGATTCTGAACTGGATATCATAATATGAGAACCTCTTGCCGATTTCTAGCGCTGCTGTCGCTAGGCGTTCCAATGCTCCTCGCCCAGAATTCGGGCGATTCCTGCTGTCAGATGACGATCAATTCTGGCACAGGGTTGGCCGGTGTACTGAACATTTCGATTAAGAATGTCAGCCAGCCTTTGGTAACCGCCTTTGAGACCTTGGCAGCCGTGGATTTTACGATGCTCGTGAGGGCGAAAAACGGTTCTGAAGCCAAGCGAACGGAGTATGGCAGGCATTTGCTGGAGAGGGACCAGAGCTTTCGGCGTATCCTAAGGCAACTCAAGCTTGGAGAAAGCTTCAGTCAACAGATCGACCTTAATCCAATATTTGAGCTGAAGCCAGGCGTCTACAACATCGTAATCTCGCGGAATGTGACGGTCAGTGGTGCTATAGTTGTGCTCCGAGCGACAGTCGACATCACGATGCCATAGAGCGTCCTGTGGAGCCGCCACGCCTCCGGAGCCCTGTCACGCAATTAACCTGAAACTTTACTTCTAGGCCCTCCGGCTGAGTTATGTCGCCCTATAAAAAAGGCCTCCGCGCGCCAATTGACGAACTTCAGCGCGATTGAGCGCTCGAAAAGGCGCTCACCTAATCGGGTTGTATTCTCCCTACAGATACCGCCCTCGGACGCAGCTCAAGCGATGTTCCGGGTTGTCGGCCCCGCTTAGGCCTCAAACATTCTCGGTTCCCACAAAGCGCGTCAGGTGCCTTTTAGGGAATGTCCTCCCGTTTGACGGTAATCGTCAGGGGTGCTTGCGCCGGTCCACTGTGCTCATTGCTCAACACGTCTCTGTAGCCCAGCAGATTCTTCGACAAGAAGATGGCCGCTGCGACGTTGCCATTGGCTGCCAGGCGAAACAGATTGCGGCGCACCGAGACCCGCCCCTTGGCCTTGGCGTTGTCCATGACTTCTCGATAGCGCGCCACCTTCCGCCGGCGCTCAATGGTTTTCTTACTCACGCTGAAGAAGGCGGCAATTTCCTCGTCGGTACACTGCAGCGCGGAGAGTTTTTCGAGCTCAACAAGATCGATCCTCGTTTCAGGCCGTGCCATGGGTCAGTCCTTTGCCAGTAGATGCAGCCGGCCATCCAGTCCGAAAGTCAGAGCAGCAGCCCGCTCTCGATAGCGATCCTCCGCTGCCGCCGATCGCCGTTCCATCGCCTCGACCTTTTTCTTTGCAGAATTCACTGGCTTTTGTCCCCCCACCCGAGTGATGAATGTCTTCGCGGCAGAGCCCGCAGAAAGAGAGCCCCTATGAACCGGACGAGGCGCTGGACCCTTTTCTCGCTTTCCGCGCTTTTCTCGCAACCCGCCTCGCGCGCGGCAGTCGCCAGCAAGCGGTTGATGCACCTTGCGGCGTGCGGCCTAATGGTTGCAAACGTCGGGCGCCGCACTGGGGGAAAACTGGGGGTTCGCTCAGGCTGAAACTTAAGAGTCTCAAAACCTAGCCCGTCCTAGCCCGCCACAAATACATGGTGAAAGCTGTTGACATTTCGCTGACACAGTGAGGGCAGAATCAGTGATTTAACGGGGAGTGATACTTAGAGAAACATGCCCATCACGTTCAACTCCCGCCGCAGCCACCATACTTCTTCGATAAAACCTGGTGACTTGCCACAGTCAGCGAAACTCTCCAGAAGCGTTCGATCGGCGTTCGTATTCATTAACGTTGTCCTCGCGAGCATGGCTGCGGTTTCGCACGATTCGGTCGCGGTGTGTAAACCTGTCGTCGATTACGTTTTGAGTTCTGGAATCTCCGCTGGGCTGATTCAAATCCGATCCTGCAGCCAAGCTGAGAAGGATAGCAGCGCCGAAACACAGCCGCCGGCAGCGAAGGATCTAGCAAGCATGGAGGCATACCTCGGCAAGTTGCGTTTCAAGTGCAAGGTTATCGGCCAACGTTCGTTGCTCGCCCGGCCGGCCAGGGGCTTATCCTCACTGCTTGACACTCAGATCGGCGACGTCACAGTGGATTACTCGTACAATGTCATGGCACAACTCCAAGAGTCAATAAGC
>JBAPOI010000048.1:0-3468 GCA_049279555.1 Candidatus Sulfotelmatobacter sp. | reverse complement strand
GGCTGGAGACGTTCAGAGCCGCGCCACCGGCCAGCGTCACCGCTCCTAGGGCCGCCCTGGTCCCCGCCACGGTCATCCCGGCCGTGGCGGCCAGGGCCACGGAGGACAGACTCGACGGGGTGGAGTTGACGGTCAGCGTCGCCGTCATGTGCATCTTCTCGATGATGTTCCGCCAGCCCACACCCGTGTTGTACGCGCAGAACGAAATCTCACCCTCCTGCGTCGCGTAAGGAATAATGCACTGTTCCGTCCGCCGGAAGTCGTAGTTGAACAGATCCTGAAACCACATCCCCGCGATAAACAAAAAATTCCAGCGGTCGGTCGTACGCCGCTTCATCACATCCTCGACCGTGCGGTCCGGACCGACCTTCCCGTAGTCCTTTCCGGTAATGTGATAATTCTTGTCGAACTTCTTCAGCAGATCCATCAGCTTGAAATGCGTCGGCGACTGGAACGGATCGTAGTTCTTCATCAAACACAACGCCATGCCAAACCCGGTCAAAAATTTCCCGCGCGACGCATCGTTCACCTTGGCAATATCTTTCGCCAGTTGATCCCCATGCAAGAAAGCCGTAACCGGCACCGCCTCTTTCGTTTCCTTATCGATCATCACCGCCATCCCCGTCCCACAGTTAGGGTGGCAACCGCAACTTAGTTGGCCCCAGTCGTTTTTTACGTCGTTGGCGTGCATCAGGTCGGCCCAATCGCTGAAGGTGCCCATGAAAGAAATCGGGAACCAGTCGCGGCTGGGTTCGCCTAATCCAGTTTGATTTTTTACGTCGTGCGCCAAATGCGAGAGCGTGTAGCGCTGGGCCTGGCGGCGGTCGTCGGTGACGGCTTCGTCGCGGCCGGTGAAGCTTACAGGCTGGAAGCTCAGGAAGCTGATCGTCTTCGGATTGTCGAGCGCGAACTTGATGATGCGTCCAACTTGTTCGTTGTTGATGCCGTTCACGATCGTCACCACCGGAACGATTTCTACTCCGGCTTTGTGCAGGTTTTCGATTGCCTTCAACTTCACATCAAACAAATTGCCAACCATGCGGTGCGCGTTGGCGGCGTTGCCGATTCCGTCGAATTGCAAATAGGCGTAACGCATTCCGGCTTCGACTGCCTGCTGGCAGAATTCGAAGCTCTTGGCGAATTCGATTCCGTTCGTCGCCGCCTGCACGGAGTTGTATCCAACTTTCCTCGCGTAGCGAACGGCATCGAGGAAGTACGGCGACAGCGTGGGCTCGCCGCCGGAGAACTGCACGCTCATCTGACGCCGCGGCTTAATCGTAATCGCGTTGTCGAGCATGGTCTTGATTTCTTCCCACTGCAGTTCGTGGACAAAGCCAACCTGGTTCGCGTCCATGAAGCAGGGATCGCACATCATGTTGCAGCGATTGGTCAGGTCGATCGTGAGCACCGAGCCGCGTCCATACTTCACGGTCGACGAGCCATGATGGTGCAGCTTCTCATCGTTGTGCGCAGCGATGTCGCGGCCGGGGAAAACGTCTTCAAGATGCTTCGAGAAATCGGTGTCGATCGACATCACGTCTTCGAAGTGGCCATGGATGGGGCAATCTTTCACCATCAAAATCTTTCCATCGCGCTCGACGATGGTGGCCTTGATCTCGCCAATCTTTTCGTTCATCAGCACTTCGTGGGGCAGTTTGCCGTCGAGAATCTGCTGGCGGATTTCGGGCACACACTTCGGGCAAAGCGAATCGGTGGAGCGCGGCCACCCCAGCGGCGGCTTCGACTTCTCGTAGGACTTGAGCAGAGGCTTGTCGGACCACTTCGGGGTCGGCGAAGGATTGGGCTTGACGCGGTTGACGCGGTCAAAGACCATCCATGTTGCCTTGGCGGCAGCGACGGCAGCAGCTTCTACGTACTTGATCGGTTTGTGCATTTTAGCTTCTGGCTCCTAGCTCTTAGCTTCTGGCTCAAACTTCCCGAGCCGGCTATAGCTGTGGCTTTCCCTTGGGATTCCTGCGAATGACCTGGTTTCTACACTTTTCCCTGGGTATTGGCCTAGGGTGATGCTATTGGAGGGCAAGGAGTTACGCATCTTTATCTCAACGAATGGGAGAAAAACGGGGTTTAGCGGTTAAATGGGGGATTGGGCGGAGGTAAGTTGTTGAAAGGAAAAGGGAGTTTCGACCGAGGCAGAGCTGGAAATTCGGTTCGTGCGATATCGAATCGTTACCCTTATAATTTGATCTGTGCTAACTGACGAAGACAAGCAGTGGATTCGAGGGCAACTCGAGAAGGTTGAGACCACCCTGCTCACCGAGTTTCACAAATGGGCGTCGCCTGTCGAGTTGCGCCAGAAGAGCCACGCTGCCGCTTTGCGCGCGCTTGATGCAGAGGTCGAGTCTCTGTCTGACCGGCTCAAGAATCTAGAAGGCCGCTGATTTCCCGAAGGACTAGAATTATGGCGCAAATGACGCCGCAGGTTTCAGAGTTATTGCAGAAGGCGCTTACGCTTTCCGTTCAGGAGCGCGGATTGCTGATTGATCGTTTGGTGGAAAGTCTTGACGATGAGCCGGCTGAAGAAGGTGTTGAGGCGGCTTGGGGCGAAGAGATCAAACGCCGCGTGGATGACATTCGTTCGGGGCGGGTGAAGACGATTCCAGGCGAACAGGTGCTGCGGGAAATGGCTGAAGAATTCCCAGATGCCGAGTAAGCCGTTTCGATTTCATCCTCAAGCTCGGGAGGAATTTCAGAACGCAGGTGGCTGGTACCGCGCACGAAATCCCATTGCGGCGTCCGAATTTCGCTTGGTTGCATCTGCTGCGGTTCGAGAGATCGTTCAAGCGCCGCACCGAAATGCAAAATACTTGCATGGGACGCGGCGGCTCATCATGCAGCGGCGGCTCATCATGCAGCGGTTTCCCTTCTCGATTGTTTATCTGGACGATCCCGACGTAGTCACCATTATTGCGGTTGCTCATAGCAAGAGAAAGCCGGGTTACTGGAGGGATCGGCTTTAGCTGTTGCTCAAGCGTTTCCCCGCCGATGAAACAAAATAAGGATATGCCAAAGGACTTTCGAGAGTTGCGCGCAAAGATGTCGCCGGAGTCGCTGGACCGTGCTCGCGTTCTGGCCGCGGAATACCGCGCGGAGATGCCGATGCATTTGCTGCGGGAGGCGCGCGAGATGACGCAGATGCACTTCGCGAAAATCCTGGGAGTGAATCAGGCCGCGGTCTCGAAGCTGGAGCGCCGTGCTGACATGTACGTAAGCACGCTGCAGAGTTTTGTGAAAGCCATGGGCGGAGAGTTGAAAATCACGGCGCGCTTCCCGGAGGGGACGGTGGAGATTAATCAGTTTGGGGATGTTAAGAAGGGGGACTAGACGTCTGGTGAAATGGTGCCAGTCTCTTCTGTCCCCGGATTTCCCGGATTTCGCTAGGGTAGCGTCGTGAAGGAAAGAACTGAGCCGTACACGGTGTTGCCATTGTTGGTGTCGTAAAACTGGATC
>JBAPOI010000047.1:0-2558 GCA_049279555.1 Candidatus Sulfotelmatobacter sp. | reverse complement strand
ATTTGCAATCGTTCTGGTGTGCTCGGCGTTGGTCGATGCGAACACCCCGTCCGCCTCTCCGATAGCAGTGCGATACCGGGAGGGCCTCGTCCATGGATTTCTGGTGCTGAGCACGCTTGATGGCGAGCCTCTTGCTCACGGTGATCTGACCCAGGTCTCGCGTGGCGATCGGGTCACTGCCCATCTGGTGTTCCGATTCAAAGATGGTTCAGTCCACGAGGAGACCACGATTTTTTCGCAGCGCGGCACCTTCCGGCTTCTAAGCTACCGCGTCGAACAGAAAGGGCCAGCCTTCCGGGATCCGTTGGAGATGTCGATCGACAGCCCATCGAACCAGATGACGGTTCACTACACCGAAGATGGCAAGGAAAAGACTGCGCACGATCAGAAACGACTTCCTCCAGACATAGCCAACGGCCTACTTTTCACGCTAATGAAAAACGTACAACCCGGCCAGTTCCCGATTAACGCTTCGATGGTGGTTGCCACGCCCAAGCCAAAATTGGTGAAGCTCGCAATCAATCGCGAAGGCGAGGAAACATTTACCATCGGCGACTCCAAGCTTGCAGCGATCCACTATGACATCAAGGTAGAAATCGGAGGCGTCGCGGGAACTATTGCACCCCTCGTAGGGAAACAGCCTCCAGACATCCACGTCTGGATACTGGGTGGAGAGGCGCCCGTCTTTGTGAAATCCGAAGGCCCCCTTTTTGCCGGCGGTCCGATTTGGCGAATCGAGCTAACAAGTCCCGTGTGGCACAGTTCAGACCCAGCCAGGAAACAGCCGAATTGAGCTCGCGATCACGACTCGAGCTGCTCCTAAACGCTATGAAGAGAGCAGACGTATATGTTAAAAAGCGGACCCGTTTTTCGCGAGTCCGCCTCTCATCCTTTATATAGTCGATTACATTTTCTCACTGGTAGCTGAAGGTGAGATCATCCAGATAAACAGCGTAGGGCGATTGTTTGTTATTTCCATCCATCTGGTAGTTGATCGTTATCCCATACCAACCCGGAGCGGATCCCGGATTGTAGTACTGGTTTACGTTGCTGGTGACTCCGTTCAAAGTGATGGATTGATACAGCAGTTGATTGCTTCCAGTGCGCTGGACCTGAATCGTCAAATGGTTCCACGCATTGCTGTTTGGATAACACGAGATCCCAGTGGGAACCCAGTGCTGGTTAACGTTATCCCAGATGTCCCACTCGTTGCCCCCGGCGACACGGCATTCATGGCCCCAGATGAAGCCCAGATTGTCGAAGAATTGGTTCATGTCAAACTCGATCGCCTGGGCGAGCCCAAGGTTGGTTCCGTAGAACCACACGTCATAAGTGAAGTCGTGGAGCGCGGGAACCAGCGTGTGATTGGTGTCAGGCAGGCCTTGCGACGAGTCGATGCCGATCAGGTGATTGTTAAACAATACGTCCCAGTAAGGACCAGTTCCGCCGATGTTGAATTGGGTCGCGTCCCCTGACATGGAGGGCTGTTTGATTCCCTGGTACATGGACCAGGTCACCACGCCTCCACAGGGCGAGCAGTCGATAAAATTCGGAGGACCTTGACCGTAGCTTCCCCATCCGCCGCTGGCCTGCAAATTCGAAAAAGACTTGCCGCTGCCAGTTCCGCTTACGGTGATCGTCACCGGGGTGGTGGCCGCACCGCCGCATTTGTCCCATTCTTCCACGACGGTGTTGTATTTGCCAGGGTTCAGCGCAAGACTGTGGTTCAGACTGGCTCCATTTACCACATAGGCCAGGACCCCCGGCGCTGTGTAGATGCCCATAGAACTCACGCCCTTCGAGCAGGTGGTAGTGGCTGTGGCAACAAAGTTCGCTGGCGAGGTTACGGTGCTGTTGTTTGCGGGTGAGGTCACGAAAACCCCAGATTTTGATCCCCCGGTGACGGTAATGGTAATGGGCGTGGTGCCTGCGCCGCCGCATTTGTCCCATTCTTCGACGACGCTGTTGTAGGTTCCAGGATTGAGGTTCAGGGTCGTGTTCATACTTG
The DNA here is from genome assembly GCA_049279555.1 of Candidatus Sulfotelmatobacter sp. Taxonomy (GTDB): domain Bacteria; phylum Acidobacteriota; class Terriglobia; order Terriglobales; family Acidobacteriaceae; genus Sulfotelmatobacter. The sequence goes on along the minus strand of JBAPOI010000047.1, from coordinate 550 downwards.
ACCCATTCACCACGTACGCCAGAACTCCGGGGGCGGTGTAGATTCCCATGGAACCCACGCCTTTTGAACAAGATGTGGTGGTAGCGGAGGCGATGTAGGTTACAGGTCCCTGCAGAGTTGCGCCGTTAGCGGGACTGGTCACGGTTACGCCGGCAAAGGCAGCGGGGATGCAAACAGCGGACAGGCACAGAACAATCAGCACACACTTAGGGGGCATGCGTTGCTTCTCCAATAATGTTTATTAACTTCCGACTTGCTGAACGACGGGTTAAAACTTACCTGTCGCGCGAGCGGGCGCGGGAGGCTTAGAAGGAGTGGCGTTTGTGGCGCATGCTTGTTGATTCCTAATACAGCAGAAAACAACAACCAGCCAATCCTGAGAGCAATCGATAAAAAACTGTAGTAAGGCTACCAGAAAACCCCTACTCGGGCCAAGCGCGAAATACTAAAATCTATAGTCAGAAGTACTACAACCGCGCTCGATCTGAGGACCCAAATTCCGCCACCTGAGGCCGTCCGAAATACCGGGGTTGTGGGAAAAAATTACTTT
>JBAPOI010000046.1:0-25608 GCA_049279555.1 Candidatus Sulfotelmatobacter sp. | reverse complement strand
GCGCTCGATTGCTCGCCGTGCAGAGCGTTTTCACCGACCGCCGCGCCTATGTGAACGCTCTGACTTACGAATACGAAACCACCAGGAGCGCGTCAGACAAGGCGAGCAAACAGAAAGAAATCGATAGTTATAAGAGCGAACAGGCGACGGTCGAGTATCCCGACGGCAGCAAGAAAAAATATACCTTTCAGCAATTGGAAGAGACTTACAACGAGATTCGGGACGAGCGCACCAAGCTCAGCCTGGAACTCGGCGACGTTCTGAAACCCGCGACCGCAGCCAAGGCGAAAATGGATGAATATATCGCCGACCATGACGTGGACCTGACTCCGCAGCAAATTGACGGGTTAAAGCGGAGGGCGACGGAATGGGATCCGGCGATTGTGCAAATCAATGTTGCCGAGGCCAACATCGTTGACCGCTGCGAGTCGTGTCACATGAACACGCGTGAGCCGCTAAAAATCACTGCGGCCGCGATGTCGGCGAAAGGCGAGAAGAAGCCCGACGAATACGCGGAAGCATTTGCCAGCCATACCCAGCCTGAACTGTTGAGTATTCACGATCCGGAGAAGTTTGGGTGTTCACCCTGTCATCAAGGAAATGGCCGCGCGACCACGAGCGTTGAAAAGGCGCACGGAAACTACGAGCACTGGCTGTGGCCGCTGTTTCCCAAAGAAAACGCGCAAGCCGGCTGCCAGAATTGTCACGCAGCGGACATGGTGTTGGCTAGCGGCGACGTACAATTCCAGACCATCAACGACGGAAAGGATCTGTTCCGGCAGCGGGGCTGCATGGGCTGCCACCGCTATGAAGGTTACGACAAAGAGCCCGAGGACCTGAACTCGATCAGCCAGCAGATCAAGCAGACCGAGACCCAGAAGAAAGACAATCTGAAGCAAAACGCTTACCTGATGAAACAGGCCGATGCCGCGGCGTCGAACGAGGAAGCGAACCAGCTGAACACGCAGGCAGTCGACTTGAGAGTGGCGAACAGCAAGCTGGACGGGCGATTGCAACAACTCGACTTCCAATCGCACAGCTTGATGCAGGACATGAAGAAGGTCGGTCCGAACCTGAAGGATGTTCGGCTGAAGCTCAACAAGAATTGGATTCCGGTGTGGTTGAAGAAGCCGACGGATTTTCGCCCGACGACGAAGATGCCGAACTTCCGCCTGAGCGATCATCAGATCCAGGCAATTTCTGCGTACATCTGGCAATCCGGATTCACCGATGCTCTGCCGCAACACAAGCCGGGGAATGCGGCGCATGGAAAAGAATTATTTGAGACCCGCGGATGCATGGCCTGCCACTCGATCGGCGAAGGCGATCAGAAAGAGGGCGGAGTGTTTGCCGCCAATCTGAGCCGCGTCGGCGAGAAGGCGAACTACGATTATCTGGTGCGCTGGGTTCACGATGCGCGCCAACGGACCCGGCCATACTGCCCATATGAAAAGAAAGATATTGGGCCGGAGGATTACGCCAAGAAGGGCCTTCCTTACCAGTTCGATCTCGATCACAGCCAATGCCCGAACGATGGACACGAGTTGCAAGTGCAGAACATGACCGTCATGCCAAGCCTGCGGCTCGCGGAGAAAGATGCGGAAGACATTGCGACCTACTTGCTGACGCAGAAGAAGAAGGAGCCCTCGTCGTATCCGGATGTAGCGTTCATGGACGATCCGAACCTGAAGGCTGAAGGCAAGAAGTGGGTGCGACACTTCGGCTGCTCGGGCTGTCACGAAATTGCCGGCTTCGAAGACGAAGGCCGCATTGGCACGGAGCTGACATTTGAAGGCAGCAAGCCGATCGAGCGTCTCGACTTCGCGTTGTTCACCGAAGTATCGCAACACGGCGGTAAGGACGCCGAACCGATCAAAGACAAAGAAGATCTCGCTCGCCTGCCGGATGGTCCGGCGACAGAGCCATGGTACGACCACAAAGGATTCTTCGAACACAAGCTGGCCGAGCCAAACGTTTATGACCAGGGCATGGTGAAGGGCGAGACGGAAGCGCTGCGCATGCCGAACGTCCACCTGACGAAGGAGCAAGTGCTCGATCTCACGACTTTCCTGATGGGAAGCGAGGAGACTTCCCTGCCCTCAACCTATCAATACAAACCGGGCGACGCGCGGCACGACATTCAAGAAGGCTGGTGGATCGTTAAGAAGTACAACTGCATGGGTTGCCACCAGTTCATTCCGGGCCAGCGGACGATTCTGATGGGATTGCCGCAGTATCAGGACAATCAGGAGCAATTGCCGCCGAAGCTCTTAACTGAGGGTGCGCGTGTCGATCCGGAGTGGCTGCGCAAGTTCTTGTCGAACCCGGCTTTGAGTACGACGGACACGAACCGCAATGGCGTGCGCCCTTACTTAAAGGTGCGCATGCCGACGTTCTCGTTCTCCGATAATGAGTTGCGCAAGCTGGTGCGCTTCTTCCAGGCATTGTCGCAGCAACCGTTGCCCTACATTCCGGAGCAGGTTCCAGTGCTTACGACGAAAGAAACGGACATGGCGCGGAGCCTATTCTCAAGTACCGCGGCACCTTGCCTGAAGTGCCACGCAACGGGCGACGTGGCACACGACAAAATTGCCACTGCGCCAAACTTCTTGTTGGCGAAGGAGCGGCTGAAGCCGGATTGGGTTGAGCGCTGGATTACGGATCCACAGGCGGTGAGTCCGGGAACATCAATGCCGTCTGGTTTATTTAAACAGCAGAATAGTCAGTGGGTATTTGCCGGGCCAACGCCGCCATCGTTTGAAGGGTACGGCGGGGATCACAGAAAGCTGTTGACCGAATATATCTTCCAGTTAACGCCGGAAGAACAACGGAAAGTGGCGGCGTCCATGCCACATGCGAAGGCCGTAATACAGGTAAAAAGCGATCGCAAACAGGCTGCGGTGGAATCGCATCCAACGCCTAGCGGTGGTTCGCGGTAAATTTGCGGTTTGGTTGGCGAGCCGATCAGATTCAGATTCGATGGTTAGCAATTTTTGACTCAGTGAGAAAGGGTGACATCATGAATAAGAAAGTAAACTTCAGAATAGCAGCCAGCATGTTGGCGTTATTTGCCCTAGTGTTGCTGGCCGCATGCAACAAGAAAGAAAACACAGAGCAATCGAGCAACACCATGGCCCCGGCAGCATCACCAGCGCCGACAGCAACGCCGATCGATCCCGCGACCGTAGCCACAGTGAGCGGTACGGTGAAGTTTGATGGCACGGCTCCCAAACCGTCGAAGATCGACATGAGCCAGGACCCGGCTTGCAAAGGCGCGAATGAGGCTGAGAACGTTGTAGTAAGCGACGGCGATCTCGCCAATGTCTTCGTCTATGTAAAAGACGGACTGGGCAGCCGGACCTTTGACGTTCCCCAAGCGCCGGTCGTCCTCGACCAGAGCGGCTGCAAGTACCATCCTCACGTCCTGGGCGTAATGGCGGGGCAGACCGTGCAGATCAAGAACGACGACCAAACCACGCACAACATTCATCCCACGCCAAAAGACAACCGCGAGTGGAACGAGTCGCAGCCACCATCGTCGCCGGCGATTGAAAAGAACTTCGCCCGCGAAGAAGTCATGCTGCCGGTTAAGTGCAACCAACATCCCTGGATGAAGATGTACATCAGCGTGGTGAAGAATCCGTTCTATGCTGTCACCGACAAGTCGGGCAAGTATGAAATCAAGGGTCTGCCCCCGGGTGATTACACGGTTGCCTTCGTCCACGAGAAACTGGGAGAACAGGATCAGAAGGTGACGGTTGCGCCAAAAGAGAGTAAGACCGTGGACCAGAGCTTCAAGGCTGGAGGAGAGTAGCCTGTCGCTGAAACCAGGCTTCGGAGTTGTCGGAGGGATGAGATCGTCTTAGAATAAGCTGTCGCGACGCGACTGGCGCAGGGTCGCGTGCGTCATGATCGAGAAAAGACGATGTTATTACCGAACCAGCCGGCCCAGGGGAAAATACTCTGAAAGCCCTTCCAATCAATTACAACCGCGCGCATCACGCCTTTGCCGTGTTCACGGCGTGCGCCGCGTTTGTCGTAATCACAGCGGGAGCATTGGTCACCAGCAATGATGCGGGGCTGTCGGTGCCCGACTGGCCCACTTCTTTCGGCTATCTGGTGAAGGTGCCGCACTTTGTCGGCGGTGTGCGCTACGAGTGGAGCCACCGCATGGTGGCTGGAACGCTCGGAATGCTGACGTTGGCCATCGCCATCTGGACGCTGTTGGTCGAACGACGACTCTGGTTGCGTTGGCTTGCGATTGGCGCTCTGTGCACCTTTGTGACCCAGGCGACTTTAGGCGGAATGACGGTTCTGTTCTTCCAGCCCCCGTGGCTTTCTACCGCGCATGCCACGGTGGCGCAAACATTTTTTTGTATTGCCGTGGCGATCGCGATTTTCACCGGCCGCAGGTGGATTGAGGAGCCTTCGCGAGTGGATTTCGATTCGCGACGGCCCAGCCTGTTCACGCTGACTCTTCTTTCCGTCTTCTTGTTGTATGCCCAGCTGATTCTTGGGGGAATGTTTCGCCATCACGGCATGAGCTGGTGGCCACATGCGGTGCATGCCGTGCTGGTGGCATTCGTGTTGTCTTGGACCGCGGTCCGAGCTATATCCGTGTATTCGGGTATTGAGGCGGTGCGGCGTCCTGCGATCTTAATGCTCTCGCTTTTGATCACGCAGCTGTGCCTGGGGTTTATGGCGTTCCTGACGCGAGTGGCATGGGGTCGAAACGCGGTGCAGCCTGAGTTGCCGATGGTGGCCTCGACCGTGGCACACGTGGCCGTGGGAGCGCTGCTGCTGGCAACGACCGTAATTCTTTCGATCCAGGTCTGGCGGCACGTGCCCGTAGCCTTCGAGGAACGTGTACCGCAGACGCAGCGAAAAGTTTCAGCGGCGTGAGGGTGGCCAACGGTCTTCGATGGTCTCGCGGCATTTATCTGCGGGTCTCTTTTAATTCATTTGCATGATGCTGGGCGCAATATCGTCGTAAACTAATACATAGATTTATCGATAATCGATTCATTCGTTGCATGAAGGACCTGTCTTGGTCTCAAGAGTTTCTGCTTTCGCTGATGCCGCTCCCGAAGTCGCCACGCCGCACGGAGCACCGGTTATTTCGGTGCAGAATCTCGTGCATCGCTATGAGAAACGCACGGCTCTGAACGGCGTTTCGTTCGACGTGGGCCCGGCGGAGTTGTTCGGGCTGCTGGGCCCTAACGGCAGCGGCAAGACCACGCTCTTCCGGATCCTTTCCACGTTGATGGTTCCGAGCGGCGGGCACGCGATTATCATGGGCTGCGACGCGGTGCAGGAGCCGGCACGCTTGCGGCGGCAGATCGGCGTTGTCTTTCAGGCACAAAGCGTGGACTTGAAACTGACTGCCTACGAAAATCTTTGGCATCAAGGACATTTGTACGGGCTGCGTGGTTCGTCTTTGAAAAATCGGATTCAGGAGATTCTTTCGCGCGTCGGTCTAGCGGACCGCGCCAGAGAATTGGTCGAAACGTTCTCCGGCGGAATGCAACGGCGCATCGAGTTGGCAAAGGGATTGTTGCATCATCCCTGAGTACTGTTGCTTGATGAACCGACCACCGGGCTCGACCCGGGCGCCCGGCGCGATCTTTGGCAATATCTGAAGATGTTGCGCGACGAGGAGCACGTTTCCGTGCTGGTGACGACGCATCTGATGGAAGAAGCCGAGCGTTGTGACCGGCTGGCCATCATGAACGAAGGCAATCTGGTGGCTCTGGGCACGCCGGCGGAGTTGAAAAGCGAAATCGGGGGCGATGTGGTATTGCTGGATGCGGCCCACGATGCGGGATTGCTGGCAGAGCGCATTCGAGATAGATTTCACGTGGAGACGACGGTGCTCGAGAACCAGGTGCGGGTGGAACGCCACGGCGCACACCGTTTTGTGACCGAAGTCGTCGAAGCTTTTCCGGGAGAGATCGAGGCCCTATCGATCAGCAAGCCGGCGCTCGAAGATGTCTTCATTCGGCGTACCGGACACAAATTCTGGAGCGAAAGCCAGAGTAGCGAGAACGATAACGAAGCCGCGAAGTCTGGTTCAAAAAATAGTTCAAAAGATCACAGGAGGTGACGTGCGCTCTATGATGCTTGCTCTTTCCCTTGTGCTTGGAATCCTTCCTTTACTGGGAATCGCGGGAGTACTGGCGAACGGGATGATTACCACCGTCGATGGCATGTTCATGATCTTGATCCTGCTAACCCTGTCGGCAGTTTTTTTTCTGAACGCGTACTGGGAAATGCGAGACTCCGGCATGCTCGGCAAAAAGACGGCCGCGCCGGCTAAATCTGCTGCACCGAAGGCGAGTTAAATTTCATGTCCACTCAAACCGCCGCTTTATCGAGACCAGTCGCTTCCGCTTCAGCAGGTGTTTTATTGCCAGCTTTTACTTTGTGGTGGCGCGAGATTGTGCGCTTCTACCGGCAAAAGGCGCGCGTAGTTGGCGTGCTGGCATCGCCGCTGGTGTTCTGGGTGGTGATTGGCTCGGGATTCGGTACGTCGTTTCGCTCGGGCGCGGGTCAGGCGCAGCAGCATTACATGGATTATTTTTATCCCGGTACGCTGATCATGATCGTGCTGTTCACTTCGATCTTCACCATGATGTCGGTGATCGAGGATCGCAAAGAAGGCTTTTTGCTCTCGGTGTTAGTGGCCCCGGTACCGCGCCCGGCGATCGTGTTGGGCAAGGTTCTCGGCGGGACGACGCTTTCTGCGATTCAAGGGATGGTCTTTCTGGTTTTCGCGCCCTTTGCCGGGGTGCATCTCGAAGTGGTTCAGGTTTTGCTAGTGGCGGTGGTAGTGTTTTTGGTTTCGTTTGCCCTGACCGCGCTCGGCTTCGCGATCGCCTGGCCCATGGACTCCACGCAGGCGTTTCACGGAATCATCAACTTGTTTCTGATTCCACTGTGGCTCTTGTCAGGCGCGCTGTTTCCGCTATCCGGCGCCTCGGGATGGATTCGGGCATTGATGTACATGAATCCTCTTACCTACGGCGTCGAGGCTCTGCGAGACTTGCTCTATCCCGGGATGGAAACTCAATTCCCTTTGACGTCTGCAATGGCCACATTGCTTCTGTTCTCGTTGGTAATGTTTGGATTGGCGTTTCTGATGGCAAACCGCCGCAGCACGAGGCCGGCGGCGTGATCCCTGAGCAATACGCGTTCTTCCCCGCCCTGATAGCGAGTCTGAATGGCATCAGCGCGATCCTGCTGCTGATTGGGCGATATCTGATTGCGCGCGGAAAATTGGCCGCGCATCGCGCGAGCATGATCGGAGCCGTCGTCGCTTCGGCGTTGTTTCTGGCGTGCTACGTTTATTTCCATGTCCACGTCGGTGACATTCATTTTCTAGGCCAAGGCGTTTGGCGTACGGTTTATTTTTGGCTTTTGATCCCGCACGTCATACTCGCTATCGTGATCGTGCCCATGGTGATCATCACGTTGAGCCGCGGGTTGCGGGGGCGCTATGATCGGCATCGCGCGATTGCACGATGGACGTGGCCGCTGTGGATGTATGTGAGCGTGACCGGGGTGCTGGTTTATTTCATGCTGTATCAGTGGTTTCCGCACAGCTGAAAATTTTTGATTTCTGATTGTTGATTGAAAATCAAGGTCCGGTTGAAGTCGGTTTTCAATCAACAATCAGTAATCAACAATTGCACTTCTTATGTCGATCGTGCGCTTGAAAATTGATGTAGCCGGGACCGTCGGCGACGAAGCTTGGCGCGAGATCAAGCAGTTCGACCAGATCCAAAGCGCGGACTTCGGCCCACAGTTCGGGAGCGGCGGGCGATGCAACCATGCGCCAGATGCTCCGCACGGAAAGGGCGAGTGGATTGGAGCCGAAATCCGGTTGCAGACTCCGCTTCTCGCGCAGTATGCAGTTTCGCATTATCTAGAGCAGGAGCGCGTGCTCGACGCGGATGTTGTAGAGTAGTTTGTTCCTTATGTCCGCCAGTCCCAATCTAGCGCAGCCAGCCGCTGTCCCGCACGCTAAGCCCGGCATGTCCCGCACGCAGAAGCTGTTGTTCTTCCTGACTGCGTGGCTGATCTGCCTGATGCCTTTTCTCTTCTGGTGGAACACATGGTTTGGGCGCAAGCTTTCGGATCAGCAGTTGACTGAATACCTGCACGATACGAAGAAGCCGCGGCACATACAGCAGGCGCTGGTGCAGGTAGGTGAGCGCATCACGCGGCGTGATTCGACTGCGAAACAGTGGTATCCGAAACTGGTGATCCTCGCCGCCGATCCCGTGGAAGAAGTGCGCAATACCGACGCGTGGGTGATGGGGCAGGACACATCCGGGGCGGGGTTTCATGAGGCGTTGCTGAAAATGCTTGCCGATCCGTCGCCGATGGTACGCGGGAATGCGGCTTTGTCGCTGGTGCGGTTTGGAGACGCAACCGGCCGGCCGGAGATCGTGGCATTGCTACAGCCGGCGCACATCGTTTCTCCGGAGTCTGGACGCATCGTCGATTCCGATCGTCCCGGTACCGCGATCCACCAGGGCGGCTTGATTGCGAAGCTGCAGTATGCCAACGGGCAGGCGGCGGAAATTCGCTCGCCGATTCCGGGGCGGATTCGCTCGGTCGCGGGAACCGGTGCGAACATGGCGGCGGGAGTTGAAGTCGCCGTGGTTGATCCTTCCACCGCACAGGTTTGGGAGGCCTTGCGAGCGCTTTATCTGGTCGGAGAGGCGGAAGATATTCCTTCGGTTCTTCCCTACGAGCGCGAGTTGCCGGACATTTCGAATGACGTGCGGGAGCAGGCAACGATTACGGAACGGGCGATCCGGGAGCGGACGAAATAGGCATTCGTCGCAGGATGCCTTTAACGGTCTGTGCAAGTGAAAGGGGTCCTTCGACTGCGTAAGTCCTTAGCTTCGCCAAGCACTTACTTCGCTCAGGATGACAGGTTTGGCTGAGGACCACGAACTAGTACGACATCGCTCCTACTTCTTTTTCTACTTCGGTGGTCTCAACCATCGCAATCGCATCCCAGGGACAGCCATCGAGGAAGCACCCATCGGGACCTTTGCTGAGGCACTTCTTGCAGCCGATACAAAGGATCGGGTCCACTGCGATGCGGCCGAAGGGGGTGCTGTCTTCGTCGGCCACCCAGAACATACAGTCTTCTACCGGACAGTATTCGACGCAGGCGGGCGAACCGGCGCAACCGGTACAGCATTCGGTGATGACGGCCAGTTCCTTCGGCTTCTTCTTCCGAGGCGTGCTGAGGCCCTTGGACCTCGGTTCGGACTTCATTTCGTCGGGAACCATGCCGACAGCTTTGGTAGCGCCGGGAGCAGGAGGCATGGTGTGGATTATAACGCAGAAGCAGCAGCGGATCACGTGTTTCGGATCTCAGGTCTTAAGGTCTTAGGCAAACCGAAAACCTAACACCTAAGACCTATGACCTGCTCTCCTCATCCCGGAATGGCAATTCTCTCATTTCTGTTGCGGTTGCCCCATTCTTCGTGCGCTTCCTTCTGCTATAGTGAACCCCAAAAGGAGCACCCCATGGCTGGAAAGAGTCTGAACCGGGTTCAACTGATCGGTAATCTAGGCAAGGATCCCGAAATTAAATACACGCCGCAGGGCACGCCCGTGGCCAAGCTGACCATCGCAACCAACGAGCGATTCAAAGACAAGGGCGGCGAGTGGCAGGACCGCACCGAGTGGCACAACGTCGTGCTCTGGCAGCGCCTGGCCGAGATCGCGGGCGAGTATCTGAAGAAGGGCGGCAAAGTCTACATCGAGGGCCGGCTGCAAACCCGATCCTGGGACGATAAGACCAGCGGGCAGAAGAAGTATATGACGGAAGTGGTAGCCAGCGACCTGATCCTGCTCGGCGGCCGCGGTGAAGGCGGCGGCGACTTCAGCGGGAGCTCGCGTAGTGCAGGCGCATCTGCCGGTGGCGGCAACAACTTCGATCAGCGTACGCCCGAACCTGAACACGCAAATGCCGGGTCAGGGCCGATTACGGATGAGGACATTCCGTTCTAGGTTGCCAACTGGCGGATTGCGAAGTATCCGTAAGGATTTATGAACGGATCAAGCGTTCTAGTGGTAGCAACACTTCAAGCTCTTAGAGACTTCCTCGATCACGTGTCGGCTGATGCCGGGCGCGAACTAGCATCGATCGAAGAGCGTGCCCTAGCAGGAAGCTTCTCTGCATATGAATCCTACGAAGCCGAACTGGGTGTGCCACTGGTTCGCCTAGAAATCGGTGTACGTGCGGTTCAGTATGAGTTGGTCGCATTGGTCGAGAAGGAACTCCATACCCTTGCTTATGGACCGTGGCTGTCGTCGAATCATAAGGGACCCAAGACAATCTATGATTTGAATAAGATTAACTCTGGTTCCTTATCGACACTGAAAAGTGTGTCTGATCTGAACTTCAACGAAATCAAGAAACTCATCGAAACGCATTACGGTCTAACCCTCTCCGCACTCCCAACGTGGGCAAAGATAGCCGCGTTGCGTGAAGTGGTAAATTCCTTTAAGCATCGTCAAGGGTTTTTGCGTCCCCGAGATGTTGACTGGGCAAATGGTTCATGGACACAGAGACACCAACCGTCGCCCGAAGATGCGTATGCACAGATTGATGCGGCTGACGCTTTTCTCAAAGAGCTGCGATTAGAAATCTCAAAGGGAAAAACTGCGGCTTAAACTCGATCATTTTCGAGTTCTTCAGAGTTTGAAAACCTTCACATACTGTCATAATATGAAGGTATGGCAATGACATCGTTGAACATATCTCTTCCTGAGCCATTGAAGCAATACGTCGAAGGGCAGGTTGCATCGGGCGACTGGGGTACCCCTAGCGAATACGTCCGCGAATTGATTCGCCAGGACAAAGAACGGCGGCTTCACTCTCTCGAACAGGAACTCATCGCAGCCGCTAAGGGACCTACAATCGAGCTTTCCTTGACGGAAGTACGCAAGAAGGGCCTGCTTGCCGTCCTGCGCAAGCAGGCTGGCAAGAAATGAATCGTGCCGAACTTCGGCTCACTGACGTCGCAGTAAGCGACATTCTGGAGCAAGCCGACTGGTACGAGCAGCGTTCTGATCCTGCACTGGCAAGGCGATGGGAAAATAAAGTTACCGCTGCTTTGATTCGCATCGAGAAGAATCCCCGCTCAGGCGCAAAATGCGGCTTCAGGGCCGAGGAACTACAAGGCGTTCGACGGATGCCAATCGCCGGATTCCCCAGGCATCTGATCTTCTATCGCGCTAAGGCGGAGGAAATCAAGATTCTTCGCGTAGTTCACGGCGCTCGCGACCTCGATACTTTGCTCTGAAGTCGATGACGGCGATTGCGCAACGAAGTAAAATGCTCCCATGACCGAACAACTAGCCGACAAGCAATGCGTTCCATGCCGCGGAGGAGTGCCTCCGCTCAAGGGTAAGGAACTCGAGGCGCTGCACAAGAATGTGCCGCAGTGGGACGTGGTCGATCAGCACCACATCACTCGTGCATTCACCTTTCCGGATTTCAAGCAGGCGCTGGAGTTTGTGAATCGCGTGGGAGCGCTGGCTGAGGAGCAGGGACACCATCCCGACATTCTGCTGAAGTGGGGCAAGGCCGAGATCACGATGTGGACGCACAAGATCGACGGCCTTACCGAAAGCGATTTCATCATGGCTGCAAAGATTGACCGGCTGGCGGGATAGAGCTGGGGCTGAAGCCCGAATCTTTGAATGCTCTCTACGCGGCGCTGAAGCGCCGCTCTTCCACGGTGCTGCCCGGCCTGTGTTTCTGCCGAGAAAACCGTGGGCGGCGCGGCTTGAGGCCGCGCCCTTTCAAACCGATTTCTTTCGCATCGCCAGCACCCATAATCCGGCAGGAAGCAGCATAACGACTCCCGTGTAAGTTGCGACGGTGCGCGCGGCGATGCCTGCATCCAGCAAGCGTCCACACAGATAGGCGCCAGCGGCGATGGTCAGCATGGAGAAGCCCAGATCGGCGGAGAAGACGCGGCCGCGGAAGCGGTCGTCGGTATGAAGCTGCAACAGCGTGGTGGAGAAGACCCAGACTGTCGAACCTCCGGCGTGGGCGAGCATGGCGCAGGCGCTGGCCATCCAAACCGTGCGGGTGCCGCCGAGAATGCCGTATCCCAGCGCAATCGTGAGATAGCCGAAGAGGATGCCGAGTTGAAGGCGACGGTCGCTGCGTCCCGCCCAGCGCGCCGAAATCAGCGGACCGACGAGCGCTCCCAAGCCGCGTCCGCCGAGCAGAATGCTCATGCCGAGCATCGCACCGCGTGCGGCATCGACATTTCGCCAGTGCACGGCGAATTCATGCGCGCCCAACACCGTGAAAATCACCCAGCTCGGCCCGATCATGAGTTCTCCGGCTTTTGCAAACACCGTAGGCAGCAGGGTTCGGTGGCTGCGCACGTAGCGAATTCCTTCCAGCACAGGAGAGAAATCAACCAAATCATGCGGGCGTAATGGAGCCGCGGACTCGGCGTGCGGTTCGGCAAACCGCATCCGGCTGATCAGCAACGCCGAGGCGAGAAATGACAAGGCGTTGAGCACGAATACGGCGTCGCGCCCAAAGAAAGCTGCAACCACGCCGCCTACCGAAGCACCGATTAACAGATTCACCGACCATGTCGCCGAAGACAGAGTATTGGCGATGAGCACTTCTCCACTGGCAGCGATGTTCGGGATTACTGCACTGCGAGCGGGCTCAAAGAAGGCCGCCATGATCGTCTCGGCCAGCAGTAGCGGATAAACCAGCCAGACCATGGAACTCGAACGCACCAACAGCATGGCCAGCACCACAACGACGCGAACCAGATCGGCGGCGATCATGATGTGCTTGCGGCGCAGGCGGTCGTTGATCACGCCCGCCGCGGGGCCCACGAAGGTCTGCGGGAGAACTTGCAGGACTAATGCGAGTGCGACGGAACTCGCATGTCCCGTCAACTGCAACAGCAGGGTGTAAATCGACAGCGTGTAGAACCAGTCGCCAATCTCGCTGACAATCTGCGCCAGCCACAGCCGGCGAAAGTTGCCGTTCCCGCGCACCAGCCGCAGGTATGACCCCAGCGAAATGGATGGAGCCGCGAGTTCTGGTTGGGGTTCCATGCGAATGGCTAGGGTAACTGGTGGAGGCGGAGTTTGTGAATCGGTCGACTGGTCGAGCAGCGATTAGGAACCGGTCAAACTAAGAGGCAGGCGGCATCTTGCGCTTCAAATCTTCGGCGATTTGCTTTCCGTGAAAGCGGCCATTCTCGATGAAGATTTCGTTGGTGCTGGACCCGGCTACGATCACACCGGCTACATAAATTCCTGGAACATTGCTTTCGAGCGATACCGGGTCGCAGAGCGGTCGACATTGCTCGTTGGAAAGTTCGATGCCCATGCTGCGCAGGAAATCATAGTCGGGGTGGTAGCCGATCAGCGCGAGGACAAAATCGTTCTTCAGTCGAATCGGGCCGCGAGGCGTGACGAGTACAACATGGTCCACTTCGATTTCCTGCACGTGGCTATCGAAATACGCCTCGATATCCCCATTCTTGATGCGATTCTCCAGGTCCGGCTTGATCCAATACTTCACGTGGTGGTGCAGGCGCGACTCGCGATGAACAAGGATTACGCGCGCTCCGTGCCGCCACAAGTCGAGCGCCGCGATGGCGGCAGAATTCTTGCCGCCAATCACCAGCACATCGCTGTCGTAATAAGGATGCGGCTCTTCGTAGTAGTGCGAAACCTTGGGCAGATCTTCGCCGGGGAGGCAGAGTTGATTGGCCAGATCGTAATATCCGGTGGAAACGATTACTTTGCGAGTGCGGTAATCGTGAGGGCGCCCGGCGCGGTCGGTAGCCGTGATGGTAAAGTTTCCGTCTTCGCCCATCACAGTTTTGACCCATTCGTACTGGCGGACATCAAGCCGGAAATGCTCGGCGATTTTGCGGTAATACTCCAGAGCCTCTTCGCGTGTGGGCTTCTGATGCGCGGTAGTGAAAGGAATCTCGCCGATCTCGAGCAGTTCGGGGGTGGTGAAAAAAACCATGCCCGCGGGATAGTGAAAGAGCGAATTCACCAGGCAGCCCTTATCGACGACGATTACCTTGAGGCCGATCCGTTGCGCCTCGATCGCGCAGGCCAAGCCCGTGGGCCCTGCCCCTATGACAAGGACATCCGTGTGCACTTCCGGTTGCGGCCGGATTTTGGCCTTGGGCAGAGTTTCAACATCTTCGGCGGTGAGAAATACAGGCATGGTTCACGACCGCTGCGCCCATCGACATCGACGAGCGCAGATCGGAGACCGATGATTCTAGCATGTGAGCACGCGAGGCGAGTCTGAGGGCAGAACACCGTAATCTCGCGGGCTGGCGGCGACGCCGGTGCCGGATGAGCTTGCTATAATTTAAGGTTCTCTCATCCCTTTTGCCCTAATCAGGAGCACGTCATGCCAGCCTCCGCAGAGCCTACCGCTGCGACCCGCACCGAATCCGACAGCATGGGGAAGATTGAAGTTCCCGCGAATGTGTACTGGGGGGCACAGACGCAGCGGTCTCTGCTGCACTTCAACATTGGGCGCGACACCATGCCGCCGGAGCTGATTCGCGCATTCGGCATCCTCAAGAAAGCGTGCGCGCTGGTGAATCAGGATCTCGGCAAGCTTCCGGTAGACAAGGTCAAGCTGATCACGCAGGCAGCCGATGAGGTGATTGCGGGCAAATTGTGCGACCAGTTTCCGCTGCGCATCTGGCAGACGGGCAGTGGCACGCAGACTAACATGAACGTGAACGAGGTCATCTCGAACCGGGCGATTGAAATTGCGGGCGGCGAGATGGGGTCGAAGAAGCCGATCCATCCCAATGACGATGTGAACATGTCGCAGTCGTCGAACGACACATTTCCGGCGGCGATGCACATTGCTGCAGCGGATCGCGTGAAGAACGTTTTGATCCCAGCGGTCAAAAGCGTGCACGACGCGATTGCGGCCAAGGCGAAGGAATTCAACGATGTCGTAAAGATTGGGCGCACGCACTTGCAGGATGCCGTACCTCTGACATTTGGTCAGGAATTCGGCGGCTGGGCGAGTTTGCTGGAGCGGGATATTAAACGCCTCGAACAAGTACTGGAGGGTCTCTACGATCTTGCCATTGGCGGAACTGCCGTAGGGACGGGCCTGAACACGCATCCCGAATTTGCAGAACGTGCCGCGAAAAAAATTGCCGAACTCACGGGGCTTCCCTTCCGGTCGCATGGCAACAAGTTCGCGGCACTTTCAGCGCACGATGAGATCGTTTTTGCGCAAGGAGCGATGGAAACGCTGGCAGCTTCGCTGATGAAGATTTCGAACGACATCCGCTGGCTGGCTTCAGGGCCGCGTTGTGGGCTGGGAGAGCTTTCGATCCCGGAAAACGAGCCGGGATCTTCAATCATGCCGGGGAAAGTGAATCCGACGCAGTGTGAGGCGATGACCATGGTGTGCGTGCAGGTTCACGGTGCAACTGCCGCCGTTGGATTTGCCGGCTCGCAGGGCAACTTCGAGCTCAACGTGTACAAGCCGGTCATCATTTACAACTTCCTGCATTCGGTCACGCTGATCGCTGACGCTTGCCACGGCTATGTGGAGTACATGATCAAGGGCATCGAAGTGGATCGCGCCAAGGTTGACTTCTACGTGAAGAACTCTCTGATGCTGGTGACGGCACTGGCTCCGAAGGTGGGCTACGACAAGGCCGCGCAGATCGCCCACACCGCGCACGTGGAGCACAGCAGCTTGCGCGAGGCTGCGCTGAAACTGGGGCATCTTACGGGCGAAGAGTTCGATCGGCTGGTGAGGCCGGAGAAGATGACAAAACCGTAACGGATTTTGGCCCAAAAATAAAGCTTGCAGAGGTCGGAAAGAATGACGCAGGCTCTAGCGGCCTGCGACCTCGACCCTAGAAGGACTACATCAGCCCGTCGGCCTAGCCCGCCAGTCCTTCACTTCGCGAGCACGGAATAGTAATATCCTAATGTAACGCCGGAAGACTTGTCGAATTATGCTTGAAACTAGACGTCTTGCGACATCCGTAAGAATCGAAGCGAATGATTTTAGGGGAGTGTTGCGCGCCCTCGCACAGCTCGGCTGGACCCCTGCGATTCATGCCTCGGAGAAGGAGTTCGTGCGCCTTGCTGGCCTTCCCGACTACGAACCGCTAAGGCCAGCGCCGCGGCTGAGTCGTTGGTCATTTGTGTATACATGGTATCGCTACGGTATATACTATGTGTCTACCAAGGCGTCGTGGAGACCGTTATGCCAAAAGCACAAGTAGCGAAGTGGGGGAACAGCCTAGCGGTCCGGATTCCCAAGACCGTGGCCGAACAAGCTCGTCTGCAAGAAGGCGATGCAATTCTGATCGAAGTCTCGGAAGGACAAATCCGACTCCGCCCCGCTGAGAGGGTTCCAACCCTGGAGGAGTTAGTGGCGCAGATCACTCCGGAGAATCGCCACGGAGAAATCGACTGGGGACCCGACGTCGGGAAGGAAATCGTAGAATGGTAAGGCCGTACGTGCCGGAAGTCGGCGATATTGTATGGCTGAACTTCGATCCGCAGGCGGGCCGGGAACAAGGAAGACGCCGTCCGGCGCTTGTGTTGACCGATCTTGCCTACAATCGCGCCAGCGGCCTAGCTGTGGTCTGTCCGCTCACGAGCCGCAGAAAACCCTATCCCTTCGCACTTCCGGTGGTGGTTGACAAAGTTGAAGGCGCAATTCTAGTCGATCACATCAGGAGCGTTGACCTAGAGGCGCGCAACGTGAAGTTTCACTCGCGTGCGGATCCGGCGCTGCTCGACCGAGTTCGTGGCTACGTTGGAGTTTTACTGCAGATTCGATAAGTGCGACTCATCCCGCGGCGCATACTACAGCTCGGCCAGTTCGGTTTCTTGAGTCAGCCTTGCGGACTTCAGCGGCTTTGGTGTCGTCGTGATCACGATCACGCTCACCAATACAAGCAATGTTCCAGCAACGGTTCGCGTTCCCAGCGCTTCGCCGCCGAAGAAATATCCCAGCAAAACCGCAACGACGGGATTTACATAGGCGTAGGTTCCAACCTTAGTTGGCGACTCGTGATGGATCAGCCACGAATATGCAGTGAACGCGATGATGGAACCGGCAACAACCAGGTAGGCCAATGCAAACCATACGCCCGTGGAGACTGCACGGATGGAGAAGCCCTTGAAATCACCCAGCAGCGCCGATGTCAGCAAAAGGAAGAAGCCTCCGGTGAGCATCTGCGCGCTGGAACTCATGACTTTCGACTCTGGCAGCGGAAGCTTGCGAGTAAGAATGGCAGCGATTGACCAACTGATCGACGAAACGACCAGGGCGGCGGCTCCCAGCATGTCGACCGCAGGCTGGCCGAAACCTGCCGAAGGGTTTACGAGAACCGCCACTCCGGCGAGGCCCGCCAGCATCGCGAGGCCCAAACGGAGGGTCAACTTCTGTGTGCGCAAGAAAAGAATCTCGGAAAGCGACATGAATACGGGAATCGTCGCCAGCATGACCGCCGCAATTCCTGAGGGGACACGCTTCTCCGCCCAGAACAGTAGGCCGTAGTCCATCACAAAGATCAGCAGTCCCAGGAACGAGGCCGAGGCCCACTCGCGAGCGCTCGGCGAAGGCATACCCTTGGCACGGACCCATGCGTGAAGAATGATTCCCGCGGCGAAGAAGCGCATCGCAGCAAACAGAAAAGGCGGCACTTCGTGCACTCCCATGCGGATGGCGAGGAAAGTCGAGCCCCAGACCAGGTAGATGATGGCGAAGGCCAATAATATTTGCCATCGCGGTGGACGGGGGGCAGCTTCCATAGAAGGTATGTGCTCGGCGAAGGGTGAAACCTATTTTAGTTGGAGTACGCCGAAGCCGCTTTCAATACGCCCAGCGCATGAGCGCAGCGCCTACGGTGAAACCCGCGCCTACTGATGCCATCAGTACGAGGCTTCCCTTCTTGAGTTTGCCTTCTTCGATCGCCGTACTCATCGCCAACGGGATCGTGCCGGCGGTGGTGTTGCCGTAGCGGTCGATGTTCACGATTACGCTTTCGGGGCGAAGTCCGAGCCGGTCGGCAGTTGCGTTGATGATGCGCAGGTTAGCCTGGTGGGGAATGAAGGCATCGATGTCCGAACCTTTCAGGCCGTTCCGCGCCAGCAGCTTTTCGCAGGCTTCAGTTTGCTTGCGCACTGCGAACTTGAAGACCTGCTGGCCATCCTGGTGAACGTAGTGCATTTTCTTCTCGATCGTCTCACACGACGACGGATTGAGACTGCCGCCGCCGGGCATGTACAGAAAGCAGCCACCGGAGCCATCGATCTCATGGATGAAATCGATCAAGCCTTCGGAGTCGTCTTCCGCGGCTTCAAGCAACACGGCGCCCGCGCCGTCGCCAAAAATTACGCAAGTGGCGCGGTCGGTGTAATCGATGATCGAGGACATAACGTCGGCGCCAATCACCAGAACTCGCTTGTGAGAGCCCGTGCCGATGAACTGCGCTCCGGTCTGCACCGCGTAGATGAAGGCCGAGCAGGCGGCAGAGATATCGAATCCCCAAACGCCGGTAGCGCCGAGCTTGTGCTGCACCAGACACGCGGTTGAAGGAAAAAACATATCGGGCGTGACGGTGCCAACGATGATGGCATCAATGTCGCTGGGAGCCAGGCCTCGTTGGGCCAACGCTTTCTTAGCGGCCTCGACCGCAAGATCGCTGGTGGCTACTCCCTTGTCGACAAGGTGACGTTCCCGGATGCCGACCCGGGCCATGATCCAGTCGTTGTTGGTGTCGACCATTTTTTCGAGATCGGCGTTGGTGAGAAGACGAGGCGGTACGTAGGTGCCTAGGGCGCTTATTTTGGCGCGAACGGGTTTGGTCAATGAGAGCTCCGGAATATGAGACTCAGTATTTTGCAGGATTGGAAGCAGAATGTCTAACCCAGGCTCTGTGCGAACTGCCATCGGAGTGCTAAAAGTACAAACTGACGGCTTGAGGTTCCCAGTGGTCTGCAGGTTTAGACGAGCCGAGCGCAACTCCACGCCCCGGCGCGAGATCCCAAATTTATGCAGCTAATCGCTCTTTTTCGTGCTGCATCCATTCGCGGATAAAGTTGGGACAGCCGACGATACCGAAATGGCGGCCTTCGCCTCCCATGAGATAACCAAGCGCATCGTGGTCCAATTCTTCCAGGTACGCTACATCGAGCAGTGGCCATAGACCACAATCAATCGCCGAGTCTACAAGCTGGTCGAGGTACGCCAGATGACCTCGGGATAACGATCCTGAAACGCGGATGGTGACGCTTGGAGCAACTGATTTTGGGGAAGGATCGCGCATTCGATTGCCTCATCGCCTTTGATGATGATTCTTGTGAGAAGTCTCACCATGTTTGACGAGCTAGGAGGCGTTTCTTGCACAAAGAGTTGTAAAGGTCGTGTAAAAGTTGGTTCGAGGATATTGGCGGAGTTGGGTCGCTTCGATTTGAATGAGCTGGTTGACTTTGCTGATTCAACGCAAGAACCTTCCGGGCCAATCGTCAGCGGGTTAAGACGTTACAGGAAATAAGCCAGGCACCGGGGGCCCACTGCACACGCAAGAGCCCGTTACCGTTGCTTCCTTCCGGACCTGGCGGGGTTGGCGAGAGTACGTCGCGTGAGACCGATGCCTGACTTGAATCATTCTAGCAAACTGGCCGCGCCTCTTTTTCCCCAAGCAGCTGCGTTTTGAAGGAATTCGGCGAAAGACAGGTGACTTTCGGTGCAAGAAACTCAAACGAAGTCCTTCCCTTCTCAGTGGAAATCGGCGAACAATAGAAGTTGAACTTCACCCTGACGCGAATCTAAAAGTTTTTATCGCATTCCATGCCGCAGCCGGCTGCACAACTCGACGTGATCCCTCTGGGACAGGCGATCAACAAATACTTCGATCTTTGCCTGTATCTGCTGGTTCTAATGGGATTCGGCTGCCTGGCCAGCACCGGCGGGCTTGACCTGCCGACAATTCTGCTGGTGGGTGCGGCACTTGCCATCCGCGGGTACCAACTGGCAAAGCGGCGGCGCATGGTAATTACGGAGCGATGGACCACGCCGCTCACCCTCGCATATTTCGCTTTTTACGCCGCCGATTATTTTCTATTGTCTCGCGCCTTTTTGTCGGCTACGGTTCATCTCGTAATGTTCGCCGTGGTGGTGCGCACGTTTTCCCTTCGACGCGATCGTGACCATACGACCCTGGCGATCCTCGCATTTCTGATGGTGCTGGCGTCCGCGGTGCTGACAGTCGACAGCGTTTTTCTGCTGTTTTTCGCCGCATTCATGCTGATGGCGGTGGCCACATTCATTCTGATGGAGATGCGAAGATCGGGTCGCGACGCGAAGTTTCACGCGCGGCATTCCAATGACGCCCACGAGCACAGGCATCTGGCGTTTTCTTTAGCCCGGCTGACGCCGGTTGTGGTGCTCATGATTCTGCTTGCGGGTGGAGCAATGTTCTTCGTTTTGCCCCGCATGTCAGCGGGTTATCTTGGCGGCTACTCCTTCGGCAATAATTTTTCGACGGGCTTCAGCGACCGGGTGCAATTAGGACAGATCGGACAGATTCAGCAGTCGAATGCAGTCGTGATGCACATCCAGATTGACGGGGACCGGGAAGGCCGCTACGACCTGCACTGGCGAGGAGTTGCGCTCACGAACTTCGACGGTAGGAACTGGTCAAATCCGCCGCAACGATATGTGTTAGAACGAGAGGCGGATGGCGGGTTCGCCTTGCCGGTATTTAGCCAGGGGATTGCGCCAGTACGTCCCGGACGAAACGCAACGCCCCCGAGAGCAAGTCATCTCATTCATTACCACGTATTAATGGAGCCGATTGGCACCAATGTATTTTTTCTTGCGCCTTGGGCGCGTCGCGTGAGTGGAGCCTATCGCATGATGTCGATCGACGAGGGTGGGGGCATCTTCGATCTCGATGGCCAGCATGCCGTCACGATCTACGAAGCAGATTCCGACATTGCCACGCCTTCGCCCGCCCAGCTCCGAACCGCGAGCAATGCTGTCCCCGATTTTGCCTTTGACTATCTGCAGCTCCCGCCGCTTGATCAACGGATTCAGCAGTTGGCGGCGCAGATCTCAAGTTTTGCTTCCAATAACTACGACAAAGCCGCAGCGTTGGAAGGGTATTTGAAGTCGCATTACGGATACACATTGCAGTTGCCGCGTACACCGGTCGCCGACCCAGTGGCTAATTTTCTTTTCGATCGCAAGCAGGGGCACTGTGAGTACTTCGCCGCTTCTATGGCAGTGATGCTGCGGACGCTGCAAATTCCGGCGCGCGTGGTGAACGGCTTCCGCAGCGACGAATTCAACGATGTCACCGGCAATTACGTCGTACGGGCGAAGGACGCCCATTCGTGGGTGGAAGCCTATTTTCCGGCTTATGGCTGGGTTACGTTCGACCCCACGCCGGGTGGCGCAAGCGGAACACCGGAGGGTTGGGGTCGGGTGATGCTTTACATGGATGCGGCGGCTTCGTTTTGGCGGGAATGGGTGATCAGTTATGACTCGTCCCACCAGAATGTTCTGGGGCAAACGGCGATCACTGGGACGCGCGCTTCATGGGAAAGAGCACGTCTATGGGCGCAGCTCAGTTACGACCGGATGTTAAGTTGGACGCGGCTGCGAGAACGTGACGCTGAAACTTCTCCCAAACGATCGGTCGGGGGAATCGCTGTAGTTGCATTGCTGATACTCGTCCTGGCCAATTTTGCTCGCATCGTACGAATGATTCGGACGAGACAGCTGCAGGCGCATCCCGAGCGCTCGCCGCACCAGGCTGCCGCGATGTGGTATGAGCGAATGGCCCAGCATATGGCGCGCCGCGGATTGCAGAAATCGACGAGCCAGACGCCGCACGAGTTTGTGCGGGTCATCGAAGATGAACAATTGCAAATCCGAGTACGGACATTCACGGAGGCTTACGAATCGGCGCGATTCGGAGAGTCTTCAGATGATGCGCGCCGGTTGCCGGAGCTGTATGAAGAAGTAGAAGCGGCAGCTAAGAAGTAAGTTCTCCATCCGAGGTTGTGACGTCAATCTCCAGGAACAATTCTGCTAGAACTCTTTCCAGAAACAGAGACGAAAGAGAATCTCGTCAAAAATAGACTATCGCTAGAAGTGCCAAACTAGGCCACCACCAACGAAATAGTTATGCTGGCGAGTCTTGCCGGTGTCGGCTAACGGTAGATCGGGAGTGCCGGACCAAAAGTCGCGTACTTCCCCGCGGATGCTGAAACGGTGCCAGAGGCGCACATCCAAGCCCGCGCCTCCCTGGATAGCACCGCTCGTCGTGGAGCCGCCGGGGTTCGTGCCGTAGTAAAGCAGGTCTTTATTCTCGCTGAAGTGCGCAAAGCCTCCGCCGAAACTCACCCAGGGAGAAACCGCCGTGTAAGGGAAAAGGTTGACTCGGACTGCGGGAGTTACGAAGATCTGTTTGTAATCTTTGGGAACAACGTCGGAACCGGAATTAAGGTCTTCGTCAAGGTTGAAAACCGCGGGCACCTCTCCCGAGACGCCGAAGATGGGAGTCATAAAAAGGCGTCGCGCATAGTTAACTTCGAAGGTGAGACCCTTGCCGGACCGGACAAAAGGATTGAAATAGGTCGCACCCTGAATGCCCTGATCGCTAATGAAAATGCGGCCGATAACGCCGGTCAACTCGTTCTTTTCTTCTTGAGCTGCCGCGGAAGCAGCCAGAAGAGTCATCACAACCGCCAATACTGCAAATACCGCAAATACCGCCTGTTTCCCAGACATTTCCCCTCCAGGACGCGGGTTAGCTGCTTTTCTCGGTAACGCATAGCCTAGCATGAAGGGTGAGAGTTTGATCCACAGCTTGCTGCCTTTTATGGTGCGGTTGCCACCTAGAAGGGCAGATGCCGGAGTCAGACGTGCGCCTAGAACTGGCTTGACTGGGAAATGGCGCCGCGAATCGGCGACCGACTGGATCAAGTAAGAATGGTAAAATGGAAAGATTGCATGCCGTCAAAAACCCTCACTATCCCCATCATCACAAAGCCAGCCGACCCTGAGCCGGTTTCCACGGGCACGGTTGCCCGTCCGCAGAAAGTGGGCTTTGTCAGCCTGGGATGCCCCAAGAACCTAGTCGATAGCGAGGTGATGATGGGCTTTCTGGCGCGCGCCGGTGCCGAGTTCTCACCGCGAACCGAGGACGCCGACGTGATCGTCGTGAATACCTGCTCGTTTATCGAGAGCGCGCAGCAGGAATCGGTGAACACGATTCTGGAGATGGCCGGTCACAAAACCACGGGGCGGGCAAAAAAATTGGTAGTAGCCGGATGCCTCGTCGAGCGCTTTCGCGACGAGATCCGCAAGCGCATTCCGGAGGTTGACGCGGTCGTTGGCACGGGCGAACTGCAGAACATTCTGGCGGCGACCGGCATAGCTCCGGCTCCGCTAAAGAAGGACTCTCCGTTCGTAGTTCTGTCTTCGCGTGCCGAAGGCGATGCGCGGGCTGCGCAGGGACGATTCTCTCGCGGACAATGGGATGGCGCGATTGCCGACCTGCCCAACTACCTGTACGACGAGGAGACGCCGCGCATTCTGGCGACTCCCAAGCACACCGCCTACATTAAGATCGCTGAGGGATGCGACCATCCTTGTACGTTCTGTATCATCCCGCAGCTGCGCGGGCAGTTTCGCTCGCGCCGCTTCGAATCGGTGATCGCCGAAGCCGAGCGACTGGCACAGATGGGTGTGCGCGAGATCACTTTGATCGGGCAGGATACTACTTGCTATGGCGAAGATTTTGGCCTGAAAGACGGCCTGGCGCTTCTGCTCGAAAAACTCGCGAAGATTGAAGACTTGCGCTGGATCCGGTTTCTTTACGCCTATCCAAACAAGATCACGCGCAAACTGCTGGAGACCATCGGATCCCAGGAAAAAATCTGCTCCTACATGGATCTGCCGCTGCAGCACGCGTCAGCGAGCGTCCTAAAGCGCATGAAGCGTGGAGGCGGAGCAGATGTATTTCTGCGCTCGATCGCGCAGATGCGGCGGGAAATTCCGGGTCTCACTCTGCGCACCTCTTTTATCGTCGGGTTTCCGGGAGAGACGGAAACGGAATTTGAAGAGCTCTGCGACTTCGTAAGCGAAGCGCAATTTGACTGGATGGGAACATTCTCCTACTCCGATCAAGAGGGCGCGAACGCGTACGGTCTGGACAATAAGCTGTCGCCTGCTGAGATCGAGCGCCGACGCAAACATTTGATGGGAATCCAGCGCAAGATCAGTAAGAAGAAAAAGAAGGCGCTGGTGGGCCGAGAGTTCGATCTGCTGCTGGAAGGATCATCGGAAGAGACCGACTTACTGATGGAAGGCCGCACCTCGATGCATGCTCCAGAAATCGACGGCAAGGTTTTCGTAAACGATTTTCCGGAAGAGACGGAGCCTCACGCCGGTGAGTTTTACCGCTGCGAGATCACCGAGGCCCACGACTATGATTTGGTGGCGAAGATTCTGTAGCGAGATTCTGGCTTCAGATTCTGCGATCTGACTCGGCAAGAAGCGGAAATAATCCCTGATGATGCCTCGTAAGCGCACACTGAAGCTTCGCTGCCCGATCTGCAAGAAAGTAGTCAAGAACAGCGACGCCGAGTTTCCATTTTGCAGCGACCACTGCCGCACCATCGACCTTGGCAAATGGGCGAGCGGTGCTTACGTGGTTCCCTCCGTTGAGGATGCAGAAGAACAGATCCGGGAAACCACGCCCGAGGATTCGGACGAAGAGCCGTGAAGCCGATCAAGACCCACGATAGTCCGGCAAACAATCCTACAATTCCAAAGGCTGCACTTCCAACGCCACCTTGGGCTATGCTCATCGCGACGTTTTTCGGCATCGGACGACTACGCCCTGGGCCCGGTACTTGGGGATCGGCGGCAACGATGCTGTTATGGGCTGTCATGGACGATCTGGTTGCACCGTCGTTACGGACTCCCCTCGCCATTGCATTGGCGGCAGCGGTCGTGCTGATCGGAATACCCGCGGCTACGCGAGTCGCACGCGGCACCGGTATAAAAGATCCGCAATTTGTCGTGATCGATGAAGTAGCTGGTCAGCTCGTGGCGTTGATCGCCGTCCCGCTCGGATGGAAATCTTTTCTGGCGGGCTTTATACTTTTTCGTGTCTTCGATATCTTGAAGCCGCCGCCGGTGCGACAATTGGAGGCGATTCCAGAAGGCGCGGGGATCGTGCTCGACGACGTGGCGGCCGGCCTCTACGCATTTGGGACGATGCATCTCTTGCTGCGTTTTGGTCTTCTAAGATAGTGTTCTTCTAAGTGATGCGAGTGCTTTCCTCATGGGATTCTCCGACCGGCTTCTGGGCAAGAAAAGCGTGAATGGCGGACCGCACATCGAATCTGTGTCGCCGGCGCTGGCGCTGGCCGGGGGCGAAATTCGCATCACTGGCTCGGGGTTGCGGCCGCAACAACTGTTACGCCCGCGAGTGCAGTTTGGTGAAGTCGAGGGCGGAGTGGTGGTCAGTTCGAGTTCATTTC
>JBAPOI010000045.1:0-18121 GCA_049279555.1 Candidatus Sulfotelmatobacter sp. | reverse complement strand
ACGGCTCCGGGAACAGCGGCGATCCTGCTCGACGTGGGCGCAAACGTAGATTGCAAGCCACATAATCTCGAACAATTCGCGGTGATGGGCGAAATTTATTTCCGGTCGATGTTTGAGCATGTAGGGTTTGGACGAGCGGGAAGGCGGCCGCGCGTGGGCCTGCTTTCGATTGGCGAAGAAGAGACCAAAGGAAACGAGTTGACCCGCGAAGCGTTTCAGTTGCTGAAACGTTTGCCGCTGAATTTTGTGGGCAACGTGGAAGGCCGCGATCTGTTCAACGGCCGCGTCGATGTGATCGTCGCCGATGGCTTTGTGGGCAATGTGGCTCTCAAGGTTTCTGAAGGGGTGGCGGGTTTGGTTCGCTCCGCGCTGAAAGAATCGTTGAAGGCTACAATTACGCGGCAGGTGGGCTATTTGCTCTCGCGTAGCGCGTTCATTGACTTCAAGAAGCGCATCGACCACACGGAATACGGCGGCGCGCCTTTGTTGGGAGTCAAGGGCGTGTGCATTATTACGCACGGATCGTCGAATGCAAATGCAATTAAGAATGCCGTGCGCGTGGCTGCGGAGAGCGCCGAACGGCAGATCAATGGGGCGATTGAGCGAGGATTGGCCGCGCTTCGTCCCGCACGGGTGGAAGCGGAGGTTACGCCGGTTCACTAGTTTGCAAAAACTCAAACGATGACAAAATCAGAAAACATTTCGCCAATGGCGGCAACCGAGGTCGCATTCCTTTTTCCCGGTCAGGGATCACAGGCTGTGGGAATGGGCAAGGACCTTGCCCAGAAATATCCCATCGCGCGGCAGACATTTGAAGAGGCTGACGAGGTTCTAGGTTACAAATTGTCGCACTTTTGTTTTGAAGGTCCGGAGGGCCAACTGCGCCTGACCGAAGTGACGCAGCCGGCGATTCTCGCGGTATCGATTGCGACCCTCAGGGTTCTCGAGGGCCGCGTGCCCAAGCCGAGTTTTGTGGCGGGCCACAGCCTAGGCGAGTATTCGGCGCATGTGGCTGCTGGGACGATGAGTTTTGCCGATGCGGTGCGTACCGTGCGCAATCGCGGAATGTATATGCAGGAGGCGGTTCCAGTCGGCGTTGGCGCCATGGCCGCGATTATTGGAATGGAATTGGAGAAGGTCGCCGCCATTTGCGAAGAAGTTGCGGAGGGTGAAGTGTGTGCGCCGGCGAATATTAATTCTCCGGAGCAAATTGTGATCTCCGGCAATACGGATGCGGTGCAGCGAGGCGCGAAACTTGCCGGTGAGCGAGGAGCGAAACTGGCCAAGTTGCTGCCGGTGAGTGCACCCTTCCATTGCTCGTTGATGAAGCCTGCCCAAGACCGCCTGGAAACCGATTTGAATGCTCTGAGAATGCAGAAGCCGGTTTACCCCGTCGTATGCAACGTTGAAGCGTCTTTGGTGAGCGATGAATTGCGAGCGCGCAGCACGCTAGTGGCCCAGGTAACTGGCTCGGTGAAATGGGCGCAGAGTATGCAGTTGTTGATCGAGAGAGGCGTGCAAACGTTCCTGGAAATCGGTCCGGGCAAAGTTCTGTGCGGATTGATGCGGCAGATTGACCGGTCAAAGACTTGCATGCATGTCGGAGACGAGGCGTCGCTCGAGAAATTTTGGCACCGTCTCGAGGCGAAGGAACACGTGGCCGTTCCGGCGTTGAGTTCTCACGACGTGCTTGTGCATTAGAAGCGAGAGTCGTTTGCGTGACGATTTTCCCGTCGCAATCCGCTAAGCGAAATTCCAGATCACACGGCGGCGAGCTGATCGTCTTATCTGTCTTGTCCACGTAGACTTGAGCGTGTTGGGCGCGATCGTTCACAATTACGTCGACGACTACGCCAGTTCCTCCGCTGGGACAGTTGCTCGTGCCGTAGATCTGATAGCTCTTTACTATGCCCCACTGCCCGCCCGGTCCCCAATCTTGTTTAAATTCGTTCAGCGGATACTGCGTGTGATTCTGCGGATGCTGCTTCCACCCCGGGTCGGCATAGTAAATTCCGTAAGCAGTTTCGAAGTCTTGTTTTTGCAACGACGAAAAAAACTTATCAGCTACATGTTTTTCCGGCCAGAAGCGATTCCACCAGCCAACGCCAGCCAGGATTAAAACGAAAACGATTCCGGAAACAATCCGAGTTCTCTTCTGCCGTTCTTTCTCGGGATGGTACTCTTTCGCGTCCAGTAGAGTCATCGCTCTCTAGCATAACGGACGCAGCGGGGAAGTCAAAAGTCCCGAAGAATTGAGTAATTTGGTAATCGGGTAATTTTGCAATTTTGCGAATCTAGGTTTGGCTTTCAATTACAAAATTACTAAATTGCCAAATTACCCAATTCTCCTACAGGGTTCGCTTGAACAGCGGGATTGCGATGCCGAGGGCGACGGTGGCGAAGATTGAGAGGAACAGCATGTCTCCCCAAACTGCGGCCAGCGTAGTTTCTTTCAGCAGCAGGCACTTGAAGCCATCCACCGCGTAGGTAAAGGGATCGACCTTTGCAATTGCGCGCAGCCACGGCGGGAAGGCCTGGATGGGATAGATCGATCCGCTGGGGAAAAATAAAAGCGTATTCAGAATGCCGAACATGGCCCGCGGCACCAGCGGGTCTTCGATGCGGACCATGAGCAGGAACATCATAGTGTTGAAGGCAAGCGATGTCAGGACAATCATAATCAACAGGCCAAACATGGTGACAGGATTGAAAATCGTACTCACCCCCGAAATCAGCGATCCAATCACTGTGATGATGACCCCCGTCATCACCGCTTTTACGGTTCCGGCGAGGTTGAGACCGAGGACAAGTTCCAGCTTGGTTATCGGAGTGACCAGATAACCTTCGTGCACGCCGCGCGCCTTGTCATCGATGTACAACATGCCGCCGCCAATCATCACGGAAACGAACATCGCGAGTGAAAGCGAGCCGGGCAGCAGATATTTCATGTATTCAATGTAGGGATAAAGTTCCACAATCGAAAGCGCGGTCTGCTGCAAGATGCGAGGCTCGACTGCGGGCTGGTTCAACGAGGCTACCAGATCGGTGAGTTCCGACTCGAGAGCGGAACTCATAAAGTTGTCGGTGTTATCCACGACGACTGCAATTTGTGGATGGTTGTCTTCGTAAACGCGCCGCGAGAACTGAGGTGGGATGATCACCGCGCCGTCGAGCTTGCCATTGCGTACGTCTTCGACAGCTTGTTTTTCGTTGTCGTAATAGACAGGAACGAAGGTGCGGATATTCGCGCGCACCGAGTCGAAGGCTTCGCGAATTTTCAGCGCCTGCGTGCCTCCGTCCTGATCGACGATGGCGATGCGCGCGTCGCGGATTTTTCCGCCAAACGCATTGCCCAGGATGATGAGCTGCACGAGCGGAAAGATCATCGACGCCAGCATGAGCGCCGGCGACCGGAAGAACTTGCGCATCTCGCGCTCGACAATGGCCATCATTCGATTCATAAATTCAACAATCTCGGGGCGCGGCGAATGCGTCCGTCCGCGAGGTTTTGAGCGCACCGTTCATGGCCGCAGCCCAGGGCTCTGCGGCATGGTGAAGGCATATGCTTTCTGCAGTTCGTCGCGCAGTTGCCGGCCGGTGTAATGCACGAAGACATCGTCCAGGGTCGTGTTCTGCACGGAAAGCGATTTCACTGTAACTCCGGCTTCGACGGACATTTCCACCAACTCGGTCGTGGTTCGCGAGCCATTGCCGGTGAGAACGCGATACATTCCCGCACCTTCATGCTGAACGGATGTAACTTCGTCGAGTGTATGCAGGCGCTGTTTCCAATCGTCGGGAGGATTTTCAAACTGCGCCTCGATCACGTTCGAGCCGGGGACGCTCGCCTTCAACGCCATCGGCGCGTCCAGCGCAACTAGCTTCCCGTGATCGACAATGGCGATCCGATCGCAGAGCCGGTCGGCTTCGTCCATGTAATGCGTTGTGATCAAAATCGTGAGTTCCCGCTGGCTTTTGATATTGCCCAGCATCTCCCACACGGCAACGCGCGAGACTGGGTCGAGTCCGGTGGTGGGCTCGTCGAGAAAAAAAATTTTAGGATGATGCACCAACCCGCGCGCAATCTCCAGCCGCCGCCGCATCCCGCCGGAAAGCGTCTTCGTCTGCGCGTCGCGCCACTTGGTCAGATCAACTAAGCCAAGGAGTTCGTCGATGGAGCGCTTTCTTTCTTTCGCCGGGACGTCGTAGAGCTTGGCGTAAATATTCAGGTTCTCTTCCACCGTAAGATCGATGTCGCTGGTGAGGGCCTGCGGGATCACGCCGATAGTACGGCGAACATCATTGGGGTCAGTGGCAACGTCGTATCCAGCGATGTGCGCGATGCCAGCAGTAATCGGAATCAGCGTGGTCATCATACGGATCAGGGTGGACTTGCCAGCGCCGTTCGGTCCAAGCAGACCGAAAATCTCGCCTTCCTTTACGTTGAACGAAACGTCGTCGACGGCGGTGAAGTCGCCATACTTCTTGACGATGTGCTCGACCTCGATGGCGTATGGCGTTTCCCCGCCACCCGCAGGGGAGGCAGAGCCGTTCGGCTTGGGTTTTAGCTCGGCCATATTTATTGCTGCCCCGCTGCGGCTGCGCTCTGCGAATCGCCCTCGCCCGTGAGTTGCGCCGGCGAGATCAGAACCTCGGCCGTCATGCCCGGCACAAACGCGCCTTTGGGATTGTCCAGGCGAACCTTCAGAACAATCGTCTTAATATCGCGCTTGCGCCGGCTCACGTCGCGCTGCGTGGCGAAGTCACCTTCAACGCCTTTGAAAAACACTTTGCCTTTGATAACCGTCCCGCCGGGCATTTGCACGCGCAGCACATCGCCGTAACCGATGTGGTCGGCGTAAGTTTCAGGAATCGCCACACGCGCCCAAGTATCCGTGAGATCGACAATGGTTACGATGGGAGCGCCGATGTTGACCACTTCTCCCTGGCGAGCTGCGCGCACGGAAACCGTGCCGGTTACGGGAGCATAAACATTGGTGTACCCCAGCCGGACTGCCGCCTGATTTTTCTGCGCGATGGCATTTTTGAGGTCAGCCTCAGTCGATTGCACGGTGCTCTTCGCCGCGTTCGCCTGCTGGGTGCGGGCGATCGCCGAATTCAAGTCGGCCTCTGCGGCCTTCACCAATTCCTGTTGCGCTTGCACCGTGGCTTGCGCCGCTTGCAGGTTGGTTTCCGCCTGCACGCGCTCCTGGTCGGATTGAACGCCAGCCTTTGCAAGTTCGATCATGCGTCGGCTGTCGCTTGCGGTGCGGTCGAGAGCGGCGTTGGCCTGCAAAAGCTGCGCCTTCGCAGAAGAAACTTTCGCCCGCGCATTGGCCACGTCGCCTGACGTGGACCCTGAGGTCGACAGTTCGGCGTGCTGCATCTCAGAAACTCTGTTTTGCAAGCTCGCGATGTTCGCCGTAGCGGCAGCTTCCTGGGTTTGCAATTCCGAGGGGTCGAGCACAGCGATCAGATCGCCGGCCTTTACGGGCGTGCCCTCATCCACGAGAAGTTTCTGGATGCGGCCTTCCACCTGCGCGCTGACGATCACCTGATTGGAGTCAACGGTGCCGATCAGCACGAGATCTTTGGAATGATTGGTTGAGAAAGCATAGTAGATAGCTGCCATCACGAAGATGACGCCGAGTAGGATGAAGAAGCGGTTGCGAGCACTCATTTGCGTACTCCTGATTTGACGGCTGCTGCTGCCACGCCTATGCGGGGTTGAAACAGCGCGGCGGAAACAAAGTCGAGAACTGCGGCGCGCCGTTCGGCTATGCGCCGCGGTGTGAGAGGATCGAAGCGAACGATCCGCCGCATCACGGGAGCGCTGCTGAAATAAAAAACGATCATGGAAATCATGGAAGGAACGAAATGTGCCGGGTCCACTTTGCGGAATTCGCCCTCGGCGATTCCCTTGTGGAGCAGGGTTCCAACCCGCCGATAGATCGGCTGGAAATAAGTTTTCACGAGCCGGTCGATGTGCACCGAATTGCCTTCGCGCGCCCGCATCATCTCGCGCTGCATCAGCTTGGGATAAATCTGGTTTGAGGCATTAAAGTCGAAGTATGCGCCGACATAGGCCAGGATTTTTTCGCGCGGAGCTAAATCGCTGTCGAGAACCTGGAAAACACTCGACTTCATTCCGGTGAAGGCATGATCGAGCACTGCGCCATGGAGGGTTTCTTTGTCCTTGAAGTAATAATAGAGTAACGCTTTGTTCACTCGAGCTTCGCGGGCAATCGCGTCGGTGCGGGCGCCGGCGATGCCGTGCTCGGCGAATTCCTGAGCCGCCGCCTGCAGAATTGCGGCGCGGCTCTCCTCGGGCTGGCCGCGAGAACCCATGCGGGGGGAGCGGTCGCGATGACTGGAGGAACGTATCATGACTAATTAACCAGTTAGTTAGATAATATCATAAGCTTCCAGTCGACAACAATAGAATCGGCAGCAGATCAAGCCGCACACATCAAGATGGGAATTGCTTAATCAATCCTGCCTAAAGTTCTTTCTTCACTTTGCCGATCTTCCCCCGATTGCAGTGCGACCGGTCGAGGAGAGCGCCACCCATGATTTCTATCAAGAAGTATCTCGATATGGCGACTCAGCCCTCGGCTGTGGCCAAAGGTTCTGCTGGTTCTGCCGACTCGAGTGGAATTGTTGCCGCACTGGTGCAGTCCTATCGCTCTACCATCGCGTCGATGGGAAACAACGGTGCTCGGGCCTGTCCCGCCGTTGGTACCGACCTGCAGCGAGGGCTTGCCGAATTGCAGAAGCGATTTGACAAGGCTCTCTCTTCGACCCTCGCACTGGAAGTAGCGGAGGAATTATCCAAGCAATTGGACCAATGGGGCGGCCGCGCATCCGAATATTTCAAAGCAAAAACTGGCGAAATCAAGGAGCTGCTGATTGCGCTCGCCCGGATGGCTGAGTCGATGGGAGCGCGTGACCATCGCTACTCCGAACAACTCGGGCAGTTTACCCTGCAGCTGCAAACCATTGCCGACCTGGACGATTTGGTGCTGATCCGCAGTTCATTGGTGCGCAAGGCGGCCGAACTGAAGGTTTGCGTGGACCAGATGGCTGAGGAGAACCGGAAGGCGATCACGCAGTTGACAGCGGAGGTTTCTGGCTACGAGAAGCGCTTGCGCGAAGCGGAGACGCTGGCCGCGAAGGACGATCTCACGGGCTTGCTGAACCGGCGAAGCGTCGAGACACGCATTGAGGCTGCCATAGAAGCGAAGCGGCCATTTTGCGTCGTCATGCTCGATCTCAACCAGTTCAAGCAGGTGAACGACACTCACGGCCATGCCGCTGGAGATTCTTTGCTGACGCAGTTCGCAGGAGAGTTGCGCACTAATATTCGAGCGTCTGACATTGCCGGTCGATGGGGAGGAGATGAATTTATCCTGCTGCTCGATTGCGACCTGAAGACGGCGCGAGCCCAGATCGAGCGAATTGAGAAGTGGGCGTTCGGAGAGTACACGCTTGCGGGAGGAACGGGACGCGAGCCACTGAAGCTACAGGCCCGGGCGTCGGTTGGTGTAGCGGAATGGGCCGTCGGCACCACGGCCACCCAGCTCATCGAGCAAGCAGACCAGGATATGTACCGGGAGAAAAAACTGGCGCGCAAACAGAATGCCTGATTGCGCGCAGGTTTCGATTAGAGGCCAATTGCCGCCGCAACTCCGTGCGTAGCCTCGACATGCTCGGTTGTTTGCTGCAGATAGCTTTCGAATTCGGCGAGCTTGGGCGCAATGGGCCGCTCTGCCTCGTAGACGCCCGCCAGCACGTCGGTTGTCTTCAGCCCGTTTCCAGTAATGCACAACACGGTGGTTTCTTCTGGCAGAATGCGGTCCTGGCGATAGAGTTTGCCTGCGCAGCCCACGGTGACGCCGCCTGCGGTTTCGGTGAAGATGCCTTCGGTTTCTGCGAGCAGGCGGATCGAATCAATGACTTCAGGATCGCTCACGTCCTCGCTCCAGCCGCCGGTCTGCTTAATGGTCTTGATGGCGTAGAGGCCGTCGGCGGGATTTCCGATGGCGAGGGAGCGCGCAATCGTCGCCGGCTTCTGCGGATCGATCTCCGAGCTGCCGGTTTTCACGGCCGTTGAGATCGGAGAGCATCCTGTAGCCTGCGCGCCGAAGAACTTCACCGGCTTCTCTTCGACAAAGCCAAGTTTTGCAAGTTCGTCGAACGCCTTCTTGATCTTGATAATCAGCGAGCCGCCAGCCATGGGCACGACCACGTTATCGGGCAGACGCCAGCCAAGTTGTTCGGCAATTTCGAAGCCGACCGTTTTCGACCCCTCGGAGTAGTAGGGCCGCAGATTCACGTTGACGAAGCCCCAGTTGCGCTCTTCGGCAATCTGCGAGCACAGGCGGTTTACCTGATCGTAGTTGCCGCCGACGCGCACCACGTTGGCGCCGAAGACCTGAGTTCCAAGAATTTTTGCGGGCTCAAGATCGGATGGAATAAAGATCCACGCTTTGAGTCCTTCGCGTGCGGCATGAGCCGCAACCGCATTCGCTAGATTTCCGGTCGAAGAACACGCGACGGTGTCAAAGCCGAAGGCGCGAGCCTGCGAGAGCGCGACGGCCACAACGCGATCCTTGAAGCTCAAGGTCGGCAGGCAGATGGCGTCATTCTTGATGTAGAGGTTCTGCGCGAAGGTGCTGTCCTCTTTCTTGCTGAATAAACGCTGCGCCAGCTGCGGCGCCTGTAACAGCGGCGTGAACCCGACCGGCAGCCGCGGTTGAAAGCCTTGCGGCAGCGGCAACAACTCGGAGTAGCGCCAGATGTTCGGCGGCCGTTGAGCGATTCGTTCACGACTGAAGACTCCCTGGGTAATCGAGGCTTGTAGGGCAGCATAATCGTAGGTGATTTCGAGGGGGGAGAAACACTCGTGGCAGATCGAGCGGGGCTGGTTTCCCCAACTTCGGCCGCATTCCCGGCAGCGGAGTTCGAAGGCAGCGTCGTAATTCGGCATCGGGCTACTCGCTTTCTTTCTGTTGGTGCAGCGAATAGCTGGGAACGAGCACCCGGGAAAATTGCCCTAAAACACAAAGGCCTCTTTTCCGGGAAATTGGGAAAAGAGGTATCGGAATGCAATAGAAATCAGTTTCGCATCCGAATCTCATGTTCCCCGTTTCCGGGCGGGAGTTGGCACCTGGCGGTCGGGATATATGATCCCGATCCGGTTGCCGTGGCGTCACAGGGCTCGTCCCTCAGCCACTCTGCATGAAATTCATGTCTGCTCCGAGGAGCAAACTTGTGAGTATGATCCTTGCATATGGAGCGGGGGTTCGTCAATCAGGAATTGGATCTAGGAGGGATGGTCTACTGACGATGATCATGTAGCGCCATCTCGCGGGCGAGTTCCCGTGAGGTATCCTTCAGACGTTGCGATAGAAGCAGCGCGAGCGAAAGGTAAAAGCGGGAGGCGAGACGGGGAAAGGCTTCGAACATTTCGCGCAGTTCTCGCGCGTTGATTTCATCCACTTCCACTTCGTCATCTTTTGCAATCACGCTGGCGGTAGCGCGACCTTTTTCCAGGAACGCCATATCGCCACAGACGTCATCCACGTCCAGAGACGCAAGGATGGCACGCGTAGCTGTTCCGGCCAGTTCGACCGAGGCCTGGCCGCGACGGATGATGAAAATACTCTCAGACTGGCTGCCCTGCCGGATGATCTCTTCCCCCAGCTTGAAGGTTCGCCGCACCGACTTGGCATTGATCAGGGTCCAATCGTTCGCGTTGAGATATTGCAGGCGATTGCTGGCCATAATATTCCTATCGGCTCGCGTGGTGCTATCGGCCACTAGCCGCCACACCGGCGGAGACTCGCTTCCGGGAATCGTTCATTTCCGGGTGTACAATTCTTGCCGATCGTGACATCCCACAGTATTTTTTGATGAGGACTGAATCGTGAGATCGATTTTCCTGACACTGGCCACAGCCTGCATTTTAATCCCTTCCTGTTTTGCGCAACAGACCGCCTCCTCGAAAACGCAAAATCAAAAGAAGTCGCCAGCCGCGGTTTCCACGACAGAGCCTGCAGAGAACACAGGTGCTAAGCCCGACAATCAGGCTGAACAAAGGCCTGCGACGCCGCAGGCGAATGCCGACAGGGACAGAGATAGAGATAAAGACAAAGACAAAGAAGAGCACTTCGATATGACTGAGGTGCCTCCGGTTGTAACTCATCATCAGATCATGGTGGATGGAAAGGCGCTGAAGTACACAGCGACCACTGGCCGGCTCCCCATCAAGCGAGGCGACGGCAAGATCGAAGCTGAGATGTTCTACGTCGCGTATGCGCTCGACGGCCAAGACGCTGCCAAACGTCCCCTCACATTTGCTTTCAACGGGGGTCCGGGGTCGGCCTCGATCTGGCTGCACATGGGAGCGCTCGGGCCCCGGCGCGTAGTGCTTCAGCCCGATGGATTCATGCCGGCCGCGCCCTACCGCATGGAAGACAATGCCTACACTCTGCTCGATAAGAGTGACCTAGTGCTGATCGACGCCATCGGCACCGGATTTAGCCGGGCTGGCGATTCTGAGCTGTTCAAGAAATTCTGGGGCGTTAAGGGAGATATCGAGGCGTTCAGCGAGTTCATCCGCTTGTACATCACGCGCAACGAACGATGGGCTTCACCGCTGTTTATTCTGGGTGAGAGTTATGGAACGATGCGCGCCGCCGGAATCGCGGGCTATCTCGCGGATCGCGGCATCTCATTCAACGGCATCACGCTGCTCTCGAGCGTGTTGAACTTTGAAACTCTCGAAGAAACCAATACCAACGACCAGCCGTATATTTTTTTGATTCCATCGTTCACCATGATCGCCGCTTATCACCACAAGCTTGCGCCAGATCTTGCTCAGGACCTAAATCGAGCGCGGCAGGAATCGGAGCAGTGGGCTTTTGGCGACTACGCTCAGGCGCTGGCCAAGGGAGACGCACTCACTCCGCAAGAGCGCGAGAAAATTATCGATCAACTCGCACATTACACCGGCCTGAGCAAAGAGATTGTGGATGAGGCCAACTTGCGCATTAACGTCCGCAAGTTCACTCATTATCTGCTGATCGACCAAAAGCTGCGGGTTGGCCGCCTCGATGGCCGCTACACCGGTCCCGATCCCAACGGCCTGCTCGATACTCCGGCTTACGATCCGACCGGTTCCGCCACGCAACCACCCTTCACTTCGGTATTCAACAACTACGTGCGCACGGAGCTGGGATACAAAACTGACATGCCGTATTACGTGCGTGCGCAGGACATAAGCTTCGACAAGTGGGATTGGGGATCGGCGATCAGCGGCTTTCCCGACACAGCTTCGGCGATGCGGCAGGCCATCGTAAAAAACCCATACCTGAAGATTTTAGTGATGGAGGGTTACTACGATTTAGCGACGCCTTACTTCGCGGCGAACTACGCGATTCAGCATCTCGATCTGCCACAGAAATATCGCGACAACATTTCCTACACGACTTACGACGCCGGGCACATGGTCTATCTACCGATGGACGGGCTGAAGAAGATGAAGAGCGATCAGGCAAACTTCATGGAGAAGGCGGGAGCGCCGTAACCTGCGCAACTTGCCCTAAGCAAAGCTGAAAGCGGGCCTGATGTTTTACCCAGCCTCTCACCGGCTGTACTGATTTTTTTTCTTGTCCGCGTGACGCTGGAGGCCGAGCTTGATCAGACGGTCGATCAGTTCCTGGTACGCGAGGCCAGACGCCGCCCATAACTTGGGATACATGCTGATCGCGGTGAAGCCCGGCATGGTGTTGATCTCGTTCACATAGATCTTTCGGGCTTTCCCAGGTCCAGGTTCCATTAAAAAATCGACACGCGCCAGGCCGGAGCAATCCACAGCTTTGAAGGCCTTCACGGCCAGTTCCTGAATTTTCTTCGTCTCCGCCTTGGTGAGCTTCGCTGGAATAATCAGTTCCGAACCTTCGTCGAGATATTTCGCGTTGTAATCGTAGAATTCTTTGACGGGAACAATTTCTCCCGGCACCGACGCCGTTGGGTCGTCGTTGCCCAGCACCGAGCACTCGATCTCACGCGCCTTATTTCTATTCCCGCCCACGCCTTGTTCGATGACGATCTTGCGGTCGAATTTCGCGGCTTCCTCAATCGCGGGACCGAGTTCCTTGCGATCATGCGCCTTGCTGATTCCGACCGACGATCCCAGATTCGCCGGCTTCACAAACACCGGATACTTCAACTTGCTCTCTACAAACTTTCGAACCTTCTTCGGCTCTTTCTCCCACGCGCTGCGGAGAATGGTGACATGCTTCACGATCGCGATGCCCGCGGCGAGGAACAAAGACTTCATGATGTCCTTGTCCATGCCCGCGGCCGAGCCGAGCACGCCCGCGCCCACGTAGGGAATGTCAGCCAGTTCCAGCAGGCCCTGAATAGTTCCGTCCTCACCGAACGTGCCATGCAGCACCGGGAAAATAATGTCGACGTTGATGGCGCGATCGCTGGCGCGACGCATAAGCGCCGCATCGGTTTGGAAAGGAACCAGCCCGCTCTCGCGGCGAACGGGTTCAGGCGGCACCACTACCGATTCTCCCCGAGCCAGCACGGCAGCAGTATCGGTGATGTCAGGATCGCCGGCACGCAGCTGGCGCGCTTCCAAGACCAGTTTGCCCTGCAGCAGATTCTCGGCATGCTCCGCCGTGAGCCAGCGGCCGTCTTTGGTGATGCCGATGGGCACGACTTCGTATGTCTCTTTGTCGATGGCGTTGAGAACTGAAGCAGCTGAGAGCAAAGAAACTTCATGCTCGCCACTGCGACCCCCGAAAAGGATGCCGACTCGAAGCTTTTTCATGACCATTCAGTGTGAGCGCGAGAGCGGCGGTCAGTCAACTGCGGGGACGGTACTTGCAACAGCGGATTGCGTGGAACGCGGCGATTCTATCGCCCTGCGCTAGGCTTACTTTTCCCCCATTCATCCAGATCGACGCTGTTCCGTCTAGGCTTGCCCGGAGCATAAATCGTGAAGAGTGTCTTAATGCATTCGCCTTCACCGCAGATGGTGAAAGAGTCGAAAAACTTGTGCCATCCTTGCGGAGCTTCCTCCGAGTCGGGAGCCTCGGGGCTACTTTTGAGCCATGTGTCTAATTCTAGCGCCATCGGCACGAG
Source organism: Candidatus Sulfotelmatobacter sp. (assembly GCA_049279555.1). Lineage (GTDB taxonomy): Bacteria > Acidobacteriota > Terriglobia > Terriglobales > Acidobacteriaceae > Sulfotelmatobacter. The sequence goes on along the minus strand of JBAPOI010000045.1, from coordinate 4,960 downwards.
AAACTGCCGCCTGTCCACTCGATCCCGCAAGTGGTCACGGTAGGCGCGGCACCGGGCATCTCTTGGTGGCCTGATCTTCACCGCCGCCATTGCTAGCCGATGGCGTCTACGATTTGCCGTGAAATACGTTTCGACTCTTCCGAGCCGGGACGGGTTTTTTCTAGGCGGGCGTACAGACTAGGAAGAGACGTATTCTTCGTGGTGGGGCTTTTGCGGGTGGGAGCCGATGAGGCCGTGCTGGTACGCCGCTGATTTTGCTTCGCTGTTGCCATGTAGTGATGGTACCAGAGGCGAGTGGGGCAAATAAAGAACGTCAGAATCCCCACCCTTGTCGCTTAGGATTGATGTGCCTTCCTGGGACCGAGCACGCGACAAGGATGGGACGACCGGCAGCGCTGAGGTAGACCGCACGCCTGGAAGCGACGGGTCTCCCACAACTGTCGCTGCGGAGTTTCATTTAGGATGTTGGTGTCTGGAGTAAGATTGGTCGGACTTTTATCATGCTTCAGAGAATGTTGAGCGCAGTTGTTATCGTGGTGTTACTGGGGGTCAGCATGGCACACGCGTCAGATCGCCTTGATCCGTCTATCCTCAAATCCGTATTAAGAATTGAAACCGCCCCCGACGAAATGGCGATTCCAACGTAGGGGGCGGCTTCCTCGTCACTGCCACTGAGGACACGGCGGGAAAAGTCTTCTTGGTCACCAACAAGCACATGATCGGCGACTGGAACTACGCCGACGGCAACATTCAGACGCTTCAGCCTTGGATTAACGTGTTCTTCTATCGTGCGGGCGACCCCTCAGGACAGACCTACCGCCCAACAAGAATTGATTTGTTGAGCGGTGTCGCCCTCGATCCCGCAAGGGTTCACCTACACCCGGTGCCTAAGGTTGATCTTGTCGTAATTGACGTGACCGATAAGGTCCGGGACCAAGCCCAGCACATTAATTTCACAGCCTACGCGCCAAGCTATCTGGTGCACTTTGCGAACATTCAGGCCCAACTCACCGACATTGCCGACGCAGTGATCGCGTTAGGGTACCCGCTCGGCATTAGATCAACGAGGAATAACTACCCAATAGCGAAGATAGGATATCTTGCTTCTACTCCCGGCGAGGAGGTAAATGTCCCCATTAAGGTTAAAAATCGAGCAGGGACTCTGATTAGCACGTCCATTGATGGCAAGTTCTTGGTTGTGGATGGTCTGATAGTCCCCGGCAACAGTGGCGGACCCGTAGTCCTAGCCGGCGGTACACGCATCAGACGCGATCCGGCGACAAATCAGCTTCAGTTTTCTGATCAGTCGATAAAGAACTATGTAGCCGGCGTGGTGTCCTACGCGCTTGGGGGAGGCCTAACCGTAGTCGTAAGTTCAGACTACTTGCTTGAATTGCTCCAATCCGTCGCTCCTCCGGCGCAAAAGTAGAGCAATTGGTCGGCTGTTCTGATCTCTTGTGCGGACCTTACAGAATTTTCTTCCCAAACGCCGACAATGCCAACTCGACCGCTAGGTCCGCAGTCTGGTTGTGTTCGTCGATCACCGGATTTACTTCGACGATCTCGAAACTCAGCATGCGTCCGTGGTCGGCGATGATTTCCATAGCAAGATGCGCTTCGCGGTACGTCGCGCCGCCGCGTACCGGAGTGCCGACGCCGGGCGCGTCTTCCGGATCGATCCAATCCATATCGAGTGAAATGTGATAGCCGGCTGTACCGCGTCCAGCCATGCGCAGGGCTTCTTCCATCACGGTGCGCATGCCACGCTCGTCGATGTCGCGCATGGTGAAGACTCCGATGCCGGCGCGGCGCACATTTTCTTTTTCAACGGCGTCGATGTCGCGCACGCCGACTAGCACACAGTTCTCCGGCTTCACTTTGGGAGAAAAATCGAAGATGTTCTGCAGGTCCTCGGGGCCCAGGCCCATCAACGCGGCCAGCGGCATGCCATGGACATTTCCGCTCGGAGAGGTTTCTGGAGTGTTGATATCGGTGTGAGCGTCAATCCAGATCAGCCCGATGCGCTGATTCTGGCGGCGATAAAATTCAGCCACTCCCGATACCGTGCCCGCAGCCATTGAGTGGTCGCCACCCAGTGCCAAGGGAATTTTCCCGGCTTCGAGCGTTTTGATTACCAGCTCCGCATGCTTGGTGCAGGTTGCCGTGATCTCCTTCAAATACTTGGCGTGGGTGTCGCCTTCTTTTTTCTGTTCGGGGATAGCCACGGCAACGTTGCCGCCATCTTCAACCTCGTGCCCCAAAGCTTCTAGCCGCGCCTCAAGCCCGGCAACGCGAACGGCCGAAGGTCCCATATCCACACCACGCCGCGACTGGCCGAGGTCGAGCGGCACGCCGATCACGCGGATTTTCTTGGCGGCAATGTTCGTGGTCATAAGCGATTTGGTAATTGTGTAATTTGGTAATTGAAAACCCCAAACTGCGGCGTTCTTGCCTGCTTTTAAATTACTCAATTACTAAATTCCCCAATTACTCAATCAGGGATAAAGTCGGTGCAGCATCCTCGGGAACGGAATTGTTTCCCGCACGTGTTCCAGTCCGCAGATCCAGGCCACGACGCGTTCGATGCCCATGCCAAAGCCACCGTGCGGCACGCTGCCGTACTTGCGCAAATCGAGATACCATTTGAACGCTTCTTCTGGTAATCCGTGCTCGTGAATTCGCTGCACCAGCAACTCGTGCGACGCCATACGCTGCGAGCCGCCGATGATTTCCCCATAACCCTCCGGCGCGAGCACATCCACGCACAAAGCGAGTTCGGGCCGCTGCGGGTCGGGTTCCATGTAGAAGGCTTTTACCTTCGCCGGATAACGATGCACCATCACGGGTTTGTCGAATTGCGCCGAGAGATAGGTTTCGTCGGGCGAACCCAGGTCGCCGCCCCACTCGAACTTCGCCTCCAGTGCGCCCTTGGCGTGGCCCTCTTGCAGATTCTTTACCGCGTCGTCGTAACTGATCCGCGGAAAGGGCGGTTCAATCTTCTCGAGTTTCGAAACGTCGCGGCCGATGGTCTGCAAGTCCGCGCGCCGCCGCTCCAGGCATCGCTTTACCACGAAAGTGATAAGGCCCTCGCCGAGATCCATCAAGTCGTCGAGCTCGGCGTAAGCGACTTCGGGCTCGACCATCCAAAACTCTGTGAGATGACGACGCGTTTTTGACTTCTCCGCACGAAATGTTGGGCCGAACGAATATACCTTGCCAAGCGCCATGGCCGTAGCTTCGATGTAAAGCTGCCCCGATTGCGTAAGGTACGCCTGATCGTCGAAGTAATCGACGGGGAAAAGCGTACTGGTCCCTTCACACGCAGCCGGGGTGATGATCGGCGGATCGGTGAGCGTGAAGCCCTGCCCGTCGAAGAAGTCACGCACGGCCTTGATGATCTCCGCGCGCACTCGCAGAATCGACGCCTGCCGTTGCGAGCGCACCCACAGATGCCGGTGCTCCATCAGGAAATCGACGCCGTGTTCTTTTGGGGTGATGGGGTACGGATCAGACTCCGCCACGCGCTGCACGACCTGCACGTTGACCACATCGAGTTCGTAACCACCGGGCGCCCGCTTATCGGCGCGCACCTTGCCCTCGACGATTACGCTCGACTCCTGCGTCAGCGTTTTGATTGCGTCGAAGACTTCCGGCGTGACCGCATTCTTCGGCACAACGCCCTGGATTACGCCAGAGCCGTCGCGAAACTGAGGGAACAATAGCTTTCCGCTCTCGCGCAGGTTATAGAGCCAGCCGCGCAGGGTAACGGTTTGGCCTTCATGCTTTCCGATTTCAGCGATGGTAGTTACAGGAGACATAGATTCAGTAATTTGATAATCGGGTAATCGGGAAATTGAAAATCATTTGGCTTCAGGCCTTGTTTCTAAATTGCCCGATTACCAAATTACCCAATTACTAAATGCTTTCCAGCTTGTCGAACGTTTCCCTCAATTTTTCCAGCGGATTCACTTTCTCATCTTCCCCGAGTTCCAGCAACAGGGGCGGGGTTTGCGGGGCGGAGCGCAGCAGCGCCATCGCTTCCTTCCAATCGATGGTTCCTGCCCCGGGCCACAAATGCGAATCCTGCACTTTGGCGTTGTCGTGAACGTGAGACGAACAGATCTGCTTGCGAAGGATCTCAAACGCCTCGCTCACCGAGCCCATGATGTGGGCATGGCCGAAGTCAAAGCAAATGCACACATCGTCAAAGTGGGCGGTTTGAATCATCTCCATCAACCTCTCCGGCGTGGAGAGTTCGTTGGGAATGTTCTCCAAAAGAATACGCACACCCAGCGGCTTGGCGAATGCGCGCAGGTGCTCAATGGAAGTCATTGCCGATTCGAACTTCTTCTCGCTGAAGGTCTCGTTCGGCACGCCCAAATGCTGAATCAGAAAGCGAAATGGAATCTGCTCCGCGATTTCGAGCGCCCGCTTTACTTCGTCCATGGCTTCGACCAGACCGGCGCGGTCGGTGGACGCGAGATTCACCGGAGGCGCACCGGCACGTCCCCACTCGTAATCGGCGTACAGCGGAGAGTGCACAGAGTGCAGCGGAACCCCGCTCCCGCGAAACCACTCGGCAATTTCTTTGACGTGAGCTTTGCGGTTGGCGTAATCGAGGTGCTGCCGCGCCGCGAAAATCTCAATCGCCTGCACTCCGCTGCGGGTCAGGCCATCCAGAATTCCCGGATGCAGCCGCTCCCGTACATATAAATAGGTTGATACCGCTTTCAACATGCCCGGTCCTTGTCGAGGAATTGCTGATTGTTGATTGCTGAATGTTGATTAACAACCAATTTGAAGAATTCTGATCTTCAATCAGCAATCAAGAATCATCAATCAACAATCCTCTAGTATCCCACTGCCTTTCCGCCATTCCTGCCATCGCTGGCGCCCAGCCGCTCGCCGGTCTTCGGGTCGATGGCGATGCACTCGGCATCGCTCCAATACGGACTGATGT